>DASZBB010000052.1:0-5545 GCA_035944695.1 Microvirga sp.
ACCTCCGGGCTTTCGGCGAATTTCGAGTGGTTCAGGGGATCGCCCGTCCTGAGCTTGGACAGGTTCAGGACCGTGATGCCGGATTTGTCCAACTCGCTGCGGTAGGGCTCCTGCTCCGGATCGATGGCGCCGAGCCGCACCGCATCGCCCCAGATGCGCCGCGAGATCGCCAGCGCCCGGTCGTCCTGCGAGACGAAGAGCGTGAAGGCCGGGCGGTTCCTGCCCATGTCGACCACGGCTTCGCGGAACAGGTCGACGTCCACGTCGGGGGCGGCCAGCAGCACGTTCCTGATCTTGGGGGCTACGCGCCCGTCCCGGATCGCCATCTGGCGCAGGGACTCCAGGGTGACCCAGTTGCCCATGGAATGCGCCAAGATCGTGATCTCCCCGACGGAGGGATCGCTGGCCAACGTCCGCAGGGTGCTCTCGAGGGCATTGCGGGAATAAGTGTTGCTCTCGCGGTCGTAGCCGTAAGCCAGGACGCTTCCGCGGGATGGCCAGGTGAACAGCACCGGCACCACGGGCGTGCCGGCATCGTGCACGATCTGGGCGAAGCGGAAGACCGCATCGTCGAAGCGGTTGTTGAAGCCGTGGATGAACACGAGCACGCGCCGCTGCGGCACCGTCCGCACCGTACGGTGGAACCAGGCAGTCGCCTGCTTGCGGTCGATGACATCGGCCTTGAGCGTGACGAAATCCGTCGCCGGATTGCCCGGGGTGCTCTGCGGCCACTGCACCTCGCCCTCTTGGCGGTTGGCGGCGGGTGGGATCGAGACCGTGAACTCGGCGAAGGACAACTCAGGCCCGCGGCCGCCCGAGAAGAATTCCTGCGGGTCGCTCGCCCGCATCCGGGTGGTGGCCACCAGCATGTCCACCGTGCTCGCACCCGGCACCGTGGCGGCGACGGGCAGGAGGGCACCCCTTGGGGCGGCGCACCCGGGGAGGCCCAGGGCGATGACAAGAGCCACGAGAGGCGACACGCAGGAAGCGGACCGCATGCGGCTCTTTGGGCGCCCGATGCTGACGGTGTGTCGCCGGACCTGCGCGGGGTCGTCGCGGTCCTGTCTTGATCGTTGCATCAGGCTTACGTTCCTTTGTCCTGTGGAGGTCAATCTCCGCTAGGTCATCGATGAAGTCGAGCGCGGAAAAGCAACAGGCCATGTCAAAGAGCCAGCACCTTGGGGTCCGGAGCCGTGTGGCTGCGAGCCTTCAGGAAAAGCGCCACGCCACAAACAAGCGGGATGGCCAGAACAAGCCCGGCCATGACGTCGAGGGGATGAGCAGGGGAAGTGTCACTCCCGACCGGAAGAGCGCCGCGCTTCACGGATGGCCGGGACAGGCCGGGCCATGACGCGGGAGATGTGACAGGAGCAGGACGCGATCAATCCACGCCGCGGAACAGCAGCGTGGTGTTGCCGCCGATGCCGCTAGAGGCGACCGGCCGTTTGGGGCCGAGAATCGCCTCGACCTTCGGCGAGGGATGACGGCTCTCGTGGATCTCGAGCCAGGCGATGCGATGGGACGGCACCGTGCCGTCGCCGGGATAGGGCTCCTGCGGCATGCCGGCGGTCTTTTGGAAGAAAGTGGGGTCCTCCAGGGACTCCACCACGCGGTTGACCAGCCGGGGCAAGGCGCCGCCATGTTCGGCATAGAGATTGATCCCCTGGCTGCGCGCGAGTTCCGCGGTGGCGACAAGGGGCTCGGCGGCGAAGATGTGATAGTCGCGCGCACGCTTGCCGCGCTTGATCTCGAGCGGCAGGGTACCGTCCGGCGTGACCTGCGCAAGACCGATGCGGGCGCTGTCGATGCCCCAGTCGGTCAACCTCTTGTCGCCGCCGGCGATCCCGGCTGCCGTGGCGCTCAGGCCGGCCCAGTAGCGGTGGTTGTTGCGTCCCGAAACACCCTTGCCCACATCCTTTGCGCCGACGATCTGGCTGCCGAGCGCCTTGAGCCAGGATTCCACGCGTTTCTTCTGCTCGCCGTCGAGGCCGGGCGCGTTGCGGATCTGCAGATAGGCCAGGGCGAACCCGCCGAGCGCCTGGCCCAGATTGAAATGCGCCTGCCGCGAGCGCAGATCGGTCATGGCGTTTGCCGAGGCCCAATGATCGAGCCAAGTGAGGGCACAGGCTGCGGCTGCCGTGTTCTTCGGGCTGGATTTCACATAGGCATTCGCGATCCGCACCAGGCTCTTGCCGTAGTCGCGCAGGGGCTCGACGGCTTCGAAATAGGCCTCCTCGGCCTCCTCGTCGATGGTCGCACGCCTGGCATCGTCCTGCCGGTACTTGCTTTGCGTGTCGAGGGTGATCACCGGGGCGTCCGGTGCATCGCATTCGTATTTCGGCTTGGCCTGCACGTTGTCCGCTGCAGGCGCCGGAACGAGATAACCGGCGCTCTCGGCCTGGGACGGAGCGGTGCTCAAGAACGTTCCGAGAAAAACCGCGCTGGCGAGGGTCGACCGCCACCCGTGACGCGACGCAGCCCGTTCCATCATTGCCCCCAAATCCCTGTCGTGCCGGCCCCCACCGGCGGGGCCGATCATGAACTAGGCACTGGAGCGTGCAAAGCCAGACCACCGAACCTTCGGAGGTAGAGCGATCCATTGGGGGTAGGCCGGGTCGATCGCCAGCGAGCGACGCAGGCAAGAGCATCGATCCCGACACACCCTCGACGTCATGGCCGGGCGTGTTCCGGCCATCCCGATAATGAACGCGCAGCGCCCTCATCAGTTGGAATCACCGTCACAAGGCCGATGATGACGGGACGAAGGTTGTCGAGATCCTGTCCAACCAGGACGTCGGTCTCAGATCGCCCGGTCGGAGCGCCGGGCGGTGCGGCTCCTATAGGCCAACGGGGGCAGGAGATCCTGTCCGCGTCCGGCGGTGACGATCAGGCGCTTCACCTCGCCTCGGAGATAGGCCTGAAGGAACCGGTCGTAGTTCTTGAACGACACACATCCGTTCGAGTCCCCGCGCGGGCCCAGCATGTAGGTATGGGCGAGAATGCCGTCGCGTCCATAGATGGCGGCGCTGCCGCCGACCGGGGTGAGACGAAGCGCCCGCACGCCGTGGAAGAGCCTTTCGCGCTCGGTGATGACGTAGGTGCCGGGCGGCGTCGCGCCCTTCATGCGCACGTTCACGTAGCGGGGGTTGTCCATCATGTCGCCGAGGCCGGAATGCGCTTCCAGCCTTTCGCCGTTCGGCATGATGACCACCTGCGCGGTGATGTCGTAGACGGCGGTTCCCGCGCCGGTTTCGGGCGCAGGGACGAAGCGCGATGTCGGCGAGATGCTGCCGGTGCCGTTGTCGAGCGCCGCATAGCTGAGCGCGGCGTCCGGCGGAGAGGAGGGTTTCACCCCGAAGAGCTTCTCGATGAAGGAGCGGTTGTCGACAGGAGCGCTGATCGCCGCGCTGGCGGTGATCGCGGCCCTTTGGGTCATCGGTGCGCGCACCTGCGCGCTCGCCACCTGCATCGGCACTGCAGGCTTCGATGGCAGCAGATCGGCCGGACGCGGCACGGGCAGGGGAACGGGCGCGGTGACGGGCTGAGTGGCTTCCGCCACTGCCTGAACAGGCGCCGGAGCAGTGGGCGCCTCCGGTGGCGGCGCCGACGGCGCGACGCTCGCCTGGCGCTGGACCGGCGGCGTGAACGCCGCGTGGAGCGGAGCATTGCGATTGAGGTGAAGAGCCTCTGTCTTCATGAGGGGCGTCGGATCAACCAGCGCCGGATCGTAGGCAGCCACATGCGGCGCGGGCGCGGCGGCGCTCACCTGCTCCACGGGTGGGTCGTCGCGTTCCTGATGGAAGTCGACGAAATAGGCCAAGGGGCTCATGGAGATCGCCACAAGCATCGCGGTCCGGAAAAGATTGCGCCGCTTTCTGCGCGGACTGCGCGGGGCGCGGCCGCCCGACGGATAGGACCTGTGCAACATGGCGAACTCTACGCAACAACTCGATCGCGCATGAGCGGCCTCGGTCTCGGAAATCGGACGCCGGAGCACTCGGGGCCTTCATGCGTGAAGCAATATCTTCACGAGAGCCGATTAAACGACGCCTTGGTTAAATTAGGGATAATCGGCTGCTCGGCATTCGAAGGAACGTGACGCCCTTGGGCATCCGTTCACGCAAGCGAGGCCGCGTGCGCTGGCTCACAGATCTCAGGGCCGGCAGAGCTTATGGATAGGAAAGGGGGCGACTTTTCCAAACATCAAACAGGAGACCTCGGCATGGGGTTCTATGCACGTCATATCGGCCCGCGCTTCGTTAGCTGCCTGTGTTCGATGGAAGGCATCGCGGCCGAGCGCGAGAAGGTCGTTCCGCAGGCCTCAGGCGTCGTGCTGGAGATCGGAATCGGGCCGGGGCTGAACCTCCCGCTCTACGATCCGTCCCGCGTGTCGCGCGTAATCGGGGTCGATCCCATCGCAGAGTTTCTGGACTTGGGACGCGAGCGCCGCCGCCACTCGCCGGTTCCCCTGGAGGTCATTCGCGCGCCGGCGGAAGCGCTGCCTCTCGCCGACGGCATCGTCGACACGGCGGTGATCACCTATACCCTGTGCTCGGTGGAGGATCCGGCGCAGGCCCTGCGCGAGGTGCGTCGCGTGCTGAAGCCGAACGGCCGCGTGCTGTTCCTGGAGCACGGCCTGTCGAACGATGCGGGCGTGGCCACTTGGCAGCACCGGCTCAACCCAATCTGGCGCAAGCTCGCCGTGGGCTGCAACCTGACCCGCCCCGTTCAACGGCTTCTCGACGATGCCGGATTCACGATCCGCCGCATCGAGCATTACTACCTCGACGGCGCGCCGCGTCCCGTCGGCTTCCTGTGCCAAGGCGTCGCCGAGGCCGCCTAGGACCGGCATGAAAGCTCGAACGCTTCGCGCGATCCGCTCAGCCGTTCGCTCGTCGGCACCTTACCGGGCGGCCTCGCGGGCGACGGTGCGGATGTCGCGGCGGCCGAGGCCGAGATCGGCGAGTTCCCGGTCATTGAGCGCCGCAAGCTCGCGGAAGGTCTGGCGATAGCGACGCCATGAGGCGAGGCGGGCGAGGATCATGGACGTGATCATGGGTGTATCTCCTTCAGCAGGATCCGGCGTTCCGGATCACCAATCGAGGTGGGGGTGACGGCGGGCGGCCTCGCGCTGCATCTGGCGGGCTTCGGACAAGACGCCGCGGAAGAGGCGGAGGAAGCTGACGATGATCATGACGGTCTCCTGAAGGCGCGTTCGGGTTGTGCGAGGCTCAGATGCGCTCGGCCGCGATGCCGTAGCGCCGGGCGACGCGGGCGATCTCGCGCTCGGCCCTCCGGCGGTTGGTCTGGGCGAAAGCATCGACCACGGCACGAAGGAACCACAGCGCGGGTGCTGAACGGGTGGCGGCTGGGCTCTGCAAGGCAATCGGGGTGCTGATCTGCAACGTGCTCATCGGGTCTGTCCTGGTCCGGCTCAACCGGTCTTATACTTTGGTCTAGGTAATATGACGCTTTTTGTGCGCCGCAACAGATGGATCCTCGGCATGCGACATATGCGTTGACTGCATGTCATAATGGTAAAGGA
>DASZBB010000053.1:0-4096 GCA_035944695.1 Microvirga sp.
CGGCATCGCCTGCACCGAGCTTCTGAAGGCCATGGGATTTGCGCCCAACAACGTCATTCTCTGCGACACCAAGGGCGTGATCTACCAGGGCCGCAGCGAGGGCATGAACCAGTGGAAATCGGCCCATGCGGCCGAGACGAACGCCCGCACCCTGGCGGATGCGCTCGACGGTGCCGATGCCGTGTTCGGCCTCTCGGCCAAGGGTGCGTTCACGGACGAGATGATCCGCTCCATGGCGCCCAATCCCATCATCTTCGCCATGGCCAATCCCGATCCTGAAATCACCCCCGAGGAAGTGGCACGCATCCGCGACGACGTGATCATCGCCACGGGCCGCTCCGACTACCCGAACCAGGTCAACAACGTCCTCGGATTCCCTTACATCTTCCGCGGCGCGCTCGACGTTCAGGCGACGACGATCAACATGGAGATGAAGATCGCAGCCGCGCAAGCGCTCGCGGAACTCGCCCGGGAGGATGTTCCCGATGAAGTTGCGGCCGCCTATCAGGGCTCGCGTCCGCGCTTCGGGCGCGAATACATCATCCCCGTGCCTTTCGACCCGCGCCTGATCCACACGATTCCCATGGCGGTGGCGAAGGCCGCTATGGATACGGGCGTTGCGCGCCGCCCCATCGTCGACATGCGCTCCTACAAGGCGCAGCTTTCCGCACGGCGCGATCCGGTGGCCGGCACGCTCAACCGCATCTTCGAGCGCGTGCGCAAGTTCCCGAAGCGCGTCGTGTTCGCGGAGGGCGAGGAGGAGCAGGTGATCCGCGCCGCCCTGTCCTTCGTCAACCAGGGCCTCGGCAAGGCGATTCTCGTCGGTCGCGAGGATCGCATCCAGGAAACGGCCACCCAGGCCGGTATCGAGCTCGAAGGCCGCGAGGGCATCGAGATCCACAACGCGCGCCTGTCGCACCGCAATGCGACCTATGCGCAGTTTCTCTACGAGCGCCTGCAGCGCAAGGGCTACCTGTTCCGCGACTGCCAGCGCATGATCAACCAGGACCGCAACCACTTTGCCGCCTCCATGGTGGCCCTGGGCGATGCGGACGCCATGGTGACGGGCGCGACGCGCAACTACTCGACGGCGCTAGCCGACGTGCGCCACGTGATCGACGCCAAGCCCGGTCATCGCGTGATCGGCGTTTCTCTGTGTCTCGCCCGCGGCCGCACGGTCCTCGTGGCGGATACGGCAATCCACGAGATGCCGAGCGCGCAGGAGCTTGCTGAGATCGCCATCGAATCTGCGGGCGTCGCACGCCGTCTCGGCTATGAGCCGCGTGTGGCCCTGCTTTCATTCTCGACCTTTGGTCATCCGAAGGCGGAGCGCGCGGAGAAGATCCAGGAAGCCGTGGAGATCCTCGACGGGATGCGGGTCGATTTCGAATACGACGGCGAGATGTCCGCCGACGTCGCGCTCAACCGGGACGTGATGGCGCAATACCCGTTCTGCCGTCTCACGGGACCGGCGAACGTCCTCGTCATGCCGGCGTTCCATTCGGCGTCGATCTCGACCAAGATGCTGCAGGAGCTCGGCGGCGCGATGGTGCTGGGCCCGCTCGTGGTGGGCCTCGACAAGCCGGTGCAGATCGTCTCCCTCGGGGCGACCGACAACGACATCGTCAACATGGCGGCTCTCGCTGCCTACAATATCGGCGGGTGAGGACCGCTTGCGGGCTCAGTCCATGCTGTCGTGGAGAGAGCCCGCTTCGAGGTCCGCCAAGTTTCGGCTTCGGTTCAGATCTGGCCTGTCCGGTCATCCGGATTTCGGGGGCTGACTGTCAAACTTGAGAGTGGCGAAGGTGTCGCTGGCAGGCTAAACACCGCCGAGAAGACCGAAGGAAAGTGTTTGGACTATGGGGCAGCCTACAAAAGTCGTGTTCGATATCGGCAATGTTCTGCTGCGCTGGGATCCGCGCAATCTCTACCGCCGGATCTTCGACGACGAGGAGCAGATGGAATGGTTCCTCTCCCATGTCTGCACCCATGATTGGAACGTGGAGCAGGACCGGGGCCGCGATTGGGACGAGGCCGTGGCTCTTCTCGTCAAGGATCACCCGAAACACGAGGCCCAGATCCGCGCCTTCCACGAGCGCTGGGACGAGACCGTGTCCGGCGTCTTCGAGGATCATGTCGCCCTGCTGCTGCGGTTGCGGGAAGCAGGCGTGCCGAACTACTGCATCACCAACTTCTCCGGCCCGAAATTCATCGAGTCCCAGAAGCGCTTCCCGTTTCTGGCTGGCTTCGACGGGATCATCGTGTCCGGCGACGAGCGCCTCCTGAAGCCCGATCCCGCCATCTACCACCTCCTGCTCGACCGGTATGGGCTTGTCGCCGGCGACTGCGTGTTCATCGACGATTCCAGGGCCAACGTGGAGGCTGCCCGCGCCGTCGGCATGCATGCGATCCACTGCGTCGAAGGGATCGATCTCGCGGCGGAGCTGCGGAGATATGGCTTTCCGGTGTGATGACCGCACTTGCTCTCCCGGCCCCCTTGAGCCATCAGGCAGCATGCGGGTTTTCGACACCTCCCTTCCCATCGACGCCGTCCTCGAGGATTTGACGGCGAGCCTTCGCGTTCGCTCCAATGCGGTGCTCGTGGCCGCTCCGGGCGCGGGCAAGACCACGCGCGTGCCCCTGGTGCTGCTCGGCGAGCCCTGGGTGAACGGTGGAAAGCTCATCGTGCTGGAGCCGCGGCGCCTGGCCGCGAGGGCGGCTGCGGCGCGCATGGCGCAGACGCTGGGCGAGGCGGTTGGAGAAACCGTGGGCCTGCGCGTCCGCCTAGGGTCCAAAATCAGCCGCCGGACCCGGATCGAGGTGGTGACCGAGGGCGTCTTCGCCCGGATGATCCTGGACGATCCATCCCTCGACGGTGTCGCGGCCGTTCTTTTCGACGAATTCCATGAGCGCTCCCTCGATGCGGATCTCGGCCTCGCGCTCGCTCTCGATGCTCAGGGGGGCTTGAGGGAGGATCTCCGCCTCCTTGTCATGTCAGCGACGCTCGACGGCGCACGGGTGGCGAAGCTTCTAAGCGGAGCGCCCGTCGTCGAATCCGAGGGCCGCGCCTATCCGGTCGAGACGCGCTATCTCGGACGCGATCCAAATAAGCGCATCGAGGAGCAGGTGGCGGATGCGGTCACCCGCGCCTTGCGAGCCGAGGGCGGCTCCCTGCTGGTCTTCCTGCCGGGGCAGGGGGAGATCCGCCGGGTCGAGACCCTATTGCGCGAGCGCATCGGCGATCCCGCGGTCGACATCGCGCCGCTCTACGGCGCCTTGGAGCGCGGCGAGCAGGATCTCGCGGTCAGTCCTGCCAAGCCTGGGCGTCGCAAGGTGGTGCTCGCAACCTCCATTGCCGAGACCTCGCTCACCATCGAGGGCGTGCGGGTCGTCATTGATTCTGGGTTGGCCCGCGTGCCGGTCTACGAGCCGAATATCGGCCTCACGCGGCTTGAAACCGTGCGCGTTTCCCGTGCCGCCGCCGACCAGCGGCGGGGCCGTGCCGGCCGCACGGAGCCCGGCATCTGCTATCGTCTCTGGGAGGAGGCCGCGACCGGTGCGCTGGAGCCCTTCGGACGGCCGGAAATCCTCTCGGCCGATCTCGCCCCCTTGCTTCTCGATTGCGCCGCCTGGGGCGTCACCGATCCAACGTCGCTGGCCTTCCTCGATCCGCCGCCCGCATCGGCCCTGAAGGAAGCGCGAACGCTCCTCCAGCAACTCGGCGCCCTCGATGGGGAGGGGCGCATCACGGATATGGGCCGACGCCTGCGCGATCTGCCCCTGCCGCCGCGTCTGGCCAGGATGATCCTGGCCGCAGGCGAAAGCGGACAGGCCCGCGAAGCCGCAGATCTCGCGGCCGTTCTCGTCGAGCGCGGTCTGGGAGGTGACGCCGTGGATCTCGCGGATCGCGTCGAGCGCTTCCGGCGCGACCGCTCGGGCCGTGCCCAGGACATGCGGCGCATGGCGCAGGGGTGGGCTAAGGGCGGTGAGTCTGCATCCGTCGGCGAGCCGCATTCCATTGGAGCGCTGCTGACGCTGGCCTATCCTGACCGGGTTGCGAAGGCTCGGGGCAAGACGGGTGAATATCTCATGGCCA
>DASZBB010000054.1:0-3443 GCA_035944695.1 Microvirga sp.
CTGGATCGCGGTTGCTTGCGAGAAGAGGCCCGCACAGACCGAGAGGTGCAGCTGGGCACAAAGCCGGGGCGTGATGTTCGCTAGGGCAGAAACCACCCCGGCCATAAGGAACGGGGCAGAAAGAGCGTCTCGGGTCGTGTAGCTGGACAGCGCTGTGTGGGCACCGGAAATCGCGGCGACCTCACCCGTTCCATCAACGATGCCGAGCACGTTGGCCCGAGCAGCGAGCCGAACCAAACTGTTGGGACCAAGATCGACGCGCGTGCGCTCCGGATCGTTCTGCACCAGGATCGGCAGCTCCGTCGCGGCGATGATGCTCTCCAGGTGAAGGAGAACTCCTTCCGTCGAAGGCCGATTGTAAGGTGGGGCGCTCAACAGCAATGCGTCGGCGCCGGCCGCCTGCGCCCGCAGCGCTTCCGCGACGCCCTGGGCCGTACAACTCGTGCATATCCCGGCGATGATAGGCACGCCGCGCCCGGCGCTCTCACGCACCAAGGCGATCACCCGCGAGCGCTCATCCGGGGTCAGGGTCGGTGCCTCGCCGAGTGCCGTGTTCACGGCGAACGCCGAGGAGCCCTGCTCGACCTGCCATGACACGAACTCCTGGCCGGCCCCCATTGAGTGGTCCGGGTTGAACGTTAGTGCATTGTGGGCGTGAGCGCGACGGCTGGGGTGGCCGGCGGAGCAGGTCGGGTTGGCGCAGCCGGCCACAGCACGACCTCTGGCGCGGGTGGCACGTAGCCCAGCGATGAGTGCGGCCGGACGGTGTTGTAGTGCTTGCGCCAGCCCTCGATGATGATCCTGGCCTCCTTCAGCGTGTAAAAGATCTCACCGTTGAGAAGCTCGTCGCGAAGCTTCGAGTTGAAGCTCTCGACGTAGCCGTTCTCCCAGGGTGAACCCGGGGCGATGTAGGCGGTCTTCGCACCGACGGCAGTGATCCAGGTCTGGACGGCCTTGGCGATGAACTCGGGGCCATTGTCAGACCGAACATGGCCCGGCACCCCTCGTAAGATGAAGAGGTCGGACAGGACATCGATCACGTCCGTGCCTTTGAGCTTGCGCGCGACCCGCATCGCCAGGCACTCGCGGGTGAACTCGTCGATCACGTTCAGCATCCTGACCTTCCGCCCGTCGTGGGTTCGGGTTTCCATGAAGTCATAGGACCAGACGTGGTTGGGGCGCTCCGGCCGGAGCCGGACGCACGATCCATCATTGAGCCAGAGGCGGCTCCGCTTGGGCTGTCTCGCCGGGACCTTTAGCCCCTCCCGCCGCCAGATCCGCTCGACCCGCTTCAGGTTCACCGTCCAGCCGGCAGACCGCAGCATCGCGGCGATCCGACGATAGCCGTACCGGCCGTACTGGATGGCGAGCGCGACGATGTCGGCCGTCAGAGCCGCCTCGTCGTCCGGGGTCGTCGGGACCTTGCGCTGCGTCGAGCGGTGCTGCCCGAGCACACGGCACGCCATGCGCTCGGACACGCCATGCCGGGCTACCACATGCTCGATGCAGGCGCGGCGACGGGCGGGGCTTACCAGTTTCCCGAGGCAGCCTCGCGCAGGATCAGCTTCTCGATCGTGAGGTCAGACACGGCTCGCCGGAGCCGCGTGTTCTCGGCTTCCAGCTCCTTTAGGCGCTTTACCTGATCGCCCTTCAGGCCACCGTACTCCTGCCGCCAGCGATAGAACGTCACCTCCGTCACACCGATCGATCGGATCGCCTCCGCAACCGTCCGACCCTGCGCCGTAAGCACCTCGACCTGCCGCAGCTTGGTGACGATCTCCTCAGGCTTGTGCCGCTTCCTCGACATCGATCAGTCCTCCACATGGCTCAAAGCCATACCTCAGGGAGGACCACTTCTCAGGGGGCAGACCAGTCGGAGTGTCGGCAGCCACAATGGCGAGTGAGAAACCAGCAGGCGGACGCCCTACTCATTATCAGAGTTAGGACGAGGATAGGTCGATCTTCGGCGGCCTCTCCGGTGAAAGGAAGCGAGCGATTTCTCGCGGCGGCTACCGCAATGGGAGCGACGAGGGGGATGAGCAGCTTCAAGTCGCGCGAGACAAGGCCGAGCCGAAGCGCGCCTGAGTGATCGATCGGCAGCCAAGTGGAGATCAGCGCTGGCTAGCTCTCGTTCAGCCGGGCCATCGCCCGGCGGAGGGCCGCAAGACATTCCGGGTCGAACGCCGCACCGGCATCCTGCTCCATGATGGCGAAGGCTCTTTCTGCTGGCATGGCCGCCCGGTAGGGACGCTCAGCCGTCAGCGCGTCGAACACGTCCGCGACCGTTATCACCCTCGTCTCGAGCGGGATGTCGCGCTCGGAGAGCCCGTACGGGTACCCGCGCCCGTCGAGGCGCTCGTGGTGACTGCCTGCCACTACTGCCACGTCGCCAAGAGCCCCAACCCGGCCGAGGATCGCTTGGCTCAGCGCCGAATGCTGTCGCATCGACGCCCATTCCGCGTCGTCCAGCTTACCAGGCTTGTCGAGGATCCGATTGGACACACCGAGCTTACCCACGTCGTGCAGCAAGGCAGCTCGCTTCAGCCAGCGACGGCGAGCTTCATCAAACCCCAGCTCTCGGGCGATAAGGTCGGTATACAGGGCGACACGCTCGCTGTGCCCGTGAGTGTAGGGACTCTTCGCATCGACGACCTCCGCAAAGCCGGCAGCGACCTCGTCCAGATAGTCGCCATCCACGAGGACGATACGGTGCGAGGGCTCCAGCGCCGCGACCTTTACATTTAGGTCCGGGGCCGAGAGTGTTGACCAGAAATCGAAAGCGTCCGCAGCACGGGCAAAAGCTTCGGCTAGTGCTGGATCGAACCAAGTGCCGGATCGTGTCGAGATTTCGCTAAGGGCTGCTCCGGGTCCGGACGCATTGCAGAAGACGTCTGCTACTTGTGCAATCAAGGCGATGCGCGCCGACGGCGAGATCGCCTCTCCGGCTAGGCCGGCGGGCTTGCCGCCCCCGTCCCAGTGTTCATCGAGGTCACGAATTCCCGCCTGAACTCCTGCGGAGAAGCGCATCTTCTGAGCTATCGTCGCTCCCCGCTCACAGCGCGTCTCGATCAATTCTCGTGCAATCTCCCCGCCGTTTTTTAGGATTCGCATGGTCGCCAAGATCCGCTCGGCGAGGCCTGCCCCAACACCGGTATGTTGGAGCACAAAGCGCAGCGCCTGTGGCAGTGAGCTGCCGACCCGCTTGAAATCGTGTTTGAAGCTAAGGTCATCTGCCAGGTATAGTGAGCAGATGCGTGCGGCGTTGCTGGAACAACCCAGGTCTTTGAGCAGGAGTGTGTAGTATAGATCAGCGCACTGATCGGGCGTGAAGCCGGCCACATCGGCCATAGCCATCCCAATCCAACAGCAACGTAGGCTGTGCCCTTGCGGCTGGCCTTCCGTTAGGTCGAGAGCATGGCTCAAGGCACCTACAAGTTCCGAGA
>DASZBB010000055.1:0-2994 GCA_035944695.1 Microvirga sp.
TTCACCACGAGCCTGGTCTTCGCCATGTCGCGGCCGGTCAGGTGCAGGGCGTTGATCAGGCCCGCCGCCGCGATGATCGCCGTGCCGTGCTGGTCGTCATGGAAAACGGGAATGTCCATCAATTCCCGCAGGCGCTCCTCGATGATGAAGCATTCCGGCGCTTTGATATCTTCGAGATTGATGCCGCCGAATGACGGACCGAGATAGCGCACGCAGTTGATGAAGGCGTCCGCGTCCTCCGTGTCGACCTCGAGGTCGATGGAATCCACGTCAGCGAAGCGCTTGAAGAGCACCGACTTGCCCTCCATGACCGGCTTCGACGCAAGGGCGCCGAGATTGCCCAGGCCGAGGATCGCGGTTCCGTTCGAGATCACCGCCACCATGTTGGAGCGGGTGGTGTAGTCGAAGGCGCAGGACGGATTTTCCGCAATGGCCAGCACCGGCACCGCGACGCCCGGCGAGTAAGCGAGCGACAGATCGCGCTGGGTGGCCATGGGCTTGGTCGGAACGACTTCGAGCTTGCCGGGCCTTCCCTGGGCGTGGAACTGCAGCGCCTCCTGATCGGTGAAGGTGGGGCGTTTGCGGCGGATCGGGCGCTGATCGTCGGTCATGAGATATGGTTTCTTTTGATCTGGGGCGTTTCCAAAGGGGGATGCGACCTTAAGGCATAGGGGGCAGCTTTCTCAAGACTTGTCCACATCCGCCCTTTGGACCCTATGACACGGATGAAAGGGCGAGCCGGCTTTGCTACACAGGTCGAATGTCGTCCCAAGCCGCCCATAAATCCCCTGAGACCGCCCCATCGCACCTCGCGCCACCAGCCGCGCCCGGGCAGGACAGCCGCGTCACCCCCATGATGGCGCAGTATATCGAGATCAAGGCGGCCAACCCGGACAGCCTGCTGTTCTACCGCATGGGCGATTTCTACGAACTGTTCTTCGAGGATGCGGAAATCGCCAGCCAGGCGCTCGGAATCGTGCTGACCAAGCGCGGCAAGCACCAGGGGCAGGACATTCCCATGTGCGGTGTGCCCGTGGAACGGGCGGACGATTACCTGCAACGACTGATTGGCCTCGGCCACCGGGTTGCGGTCTGCGAGCAGACCGAGGATCCGGCGGAGGCGAAGAAGCGGGGGGCCAAATCCGTCGTGCGGCGTGACGTGGTCCGCCTCGTCACCCCCGGGACGATCACCGAGGAGCGCCTGCTCGAGCCAGGACGGGCCAATTATCTGCTGGCCATCGCCCGCCGCCGCGTCTCGGACACCCAATGGTGCTACGGCCTTGCCGCCGTCGACATATCCACAGGCCATTTCGTCCTGAGCGAGACCGACGGGACGGGCCTTTCCGCCGAGATCGCCCGCTTCGAACCGCGCGAGATCCTGGTGCCGGATGTCATCCATGACGACCCCGAGCTCAGGAGCTTCTGGCAGGAGACCCGCGCCTCCATCACGCCGCTCTCCCGGGACGGGCTCGACCCGGCCTCGGCTGAGCGTCGGCTGAAGGACTATTTCGGCGTCGCCACCCTCGATGCCTTCGGGGCCTTCAGCCCGGCCGAGATCACGGCCGCAGGCAGCGCGCTCTTCTATGTGGAGAAGACGCAGATCGACAGCCGCCCGGCGCTGAACCCGCCCGCCCGGGATACCTCCGGGGCGGCCCTCGCCATCGATGCGGCGACCCGGGCCAATCTGGAGCTCACCCGAACCCTTGCCGGCGAGCGGGCAGGCAGCCTGCTCGCCACCATCGACTGCACGGTGACGCCGGGCGGCGCCCGGCTGCTCGCCGAGCGGCTCGCAGGCCCCCTCACCGATCCCGCTCAGATCCGGGACCGGCAGGATTCGGTCACGGCCCTCGTCGAGAACAACGACCTGCGCGACCGCCTGCGGCGCATCCTCAAGCGCTCGCCCGATATGGCGCGGGCGCTTTCGCGCCTCAGCCTCGGGCGCGGCGGTCCGCGGGATCTGGCCTGCGTCCGGGACGGTCTGTTCGCGGCCCGCGAACTCGGTCTCGAACTGGCGATCGCTCCGAATCTGCCGAAGGAGCTGTCCGGGGCCGCACAAGTGCTCCAGGGCCTGCGCACGGACGTGGCGGACCGGCTTGCGGCGGCACTTGGCGACGATCTGCCTCTGCTCAAGCGCGATGGCGGCTTCATCCGCGCGGGTTTCGATCCCACCCTCGACGAATTGCGCGAGCTGCAGCAGGATTCCCGCCGCTTCATCGCGGCTCTCCAGGCGCGCTACGCCACCGAGACCGGCTGCCGGACCTTGCGCGTCAAGCACAACCACATGATCGGTTACTTCGTGGAGGTGCCGCAGAATGTGGGCGAGGACCTGCTGAAGGAGCCGTTCAAGGACACCTTCGTCCACCGCCAGACCATGGCCGGCGCCATGCGCTTCTCGACGGTGGAACTCGGCGAGCTCGAATCGAAGATCGCGTCTGCGGCCGACCGGGCCCTGAAGATCGAACTCGCCCTGTTCGACGAGATGGTGCAGGCGCTGCTCAACCTCGCCACCGAGGTCGCGGCTGCCGCCGAGGCCATCGCGGTCATCGACGTGACCGCTTCCCTTGCCGATCTCGCCATGCGTCTCGACTGGACGAGGCCCGTCGTCGACACCAGCCTCGCCTTCACGATCAAGGGCGGCCGCCATCCGGTGGTCGAGGCGGCACTCAAGCGCGAGGGCACTCCGTTCATCGCCAACGATTCGGATCTCTCGGGGGAGGACGCCGGCCACATTCTCCTGATCACCGGCCCGAACATGGGCGGCAAGTCCACCTATCTGCGCCAGAACGCGCTGATCGTGGTGCTGGCGCAGATGGGATCCTACGTTCCCGCGAAGGAGGCCCATATCGGCATCGTCGACCGGCTTTTCTCCCGCGTGGGTGCGGCCGACGATCTGGCGCGGGGCCGCTCGACCTTCATGGTCGAGATGGTGGAAACGGCCGCTATCCTCAATCAGGCAACCTCGCACTCGCTCGTCATCCTCGACGAGATCGGCCG
>DASZBB010000056.1:0-12611 GCA_035944695.1 Microvirga sp.
GACCACGGCTTCGCGGAACAGGTCGACGTCCACGTCGGGGGCGGCCAGCAGCACGTTCCTGATCTTGGGGGCTACGCGCCCGTCCCGGATCGCCATCTGGCGCAGGGCCTCGAGGGTGACCCAGTTGCCCATCGAATGCGCGAGGATCGAGATCTCGCCCACGGAGGGATCGCTGGCCAACGTCCGCAGGGTGCTCTCGAGGGCATTGCGGGAATAGGTGTTGCTCTCGCGGTCATAGCCGTAGGCCAGCACGCTGCCGCGCGAGGGCCAGGTGAAGAGGACGGGCACCACGGGCGTGCCGGCATCGTGCACGATCTGGGCGAAGCGGAAGACCGCGTCGTCGAAGCGGTTGTTGAAGCCGTGGATGAACACGAGCACGCGCCGCTGCGGCACCGTCCGCACGGTGCGGCGGAACCAGGCGGCGGCCTGCGTCCGGTCGATCACGTCGGCCTTGAGCGTCACGAAGTCGGTGGCGGGATTACCGGGCACGGTGCGCGGCCACTGCACCTCGCCTTGCTTGCGGCTTGCCTCGGGCGGGATCGACACAGTGAACTCGGCAAACGACAGCTCTGGACCGCGGTTGCCGGAGAAGAACTCCTGCGGGCCCGTGGCTCGCATGCGGGTGGTGGCGACCAGCATGTCGACCTTGCTGGCGCCCGGCACGCTCTCGGCTACGGGCACGAGGGTGCCCCGCAGACTTGCACATGCATTCAGGCTGAGGAGCAGGGCGACGGCAATCGCGAGACGGCGGTATGGCAGTGTCATGGTCCGTCGCTTCCTGCTGCCGTTCATGGATGTCATCGTTCTGTAGGGGCTTGGTCGGGCGCCGGCAACGGCAGGGGTCTCGGAACGGCATCGATGCCGTTGTCGCGGAAGGTCCGCTGCACAGCCGCCAGCACCGCCTTGCGGATTGCGAACTGACGGCCGGCGCGGGCCTTGAACTTGCCGCGGATCAGCAGGGTGCCGTCCTCGACCGAGAAGATGCCCTGGCTCTTGAACGGCTCCAGCAGGTCGGCATTGAGTTCAGGATCGTCCGCGATCTCCTGGCCGATCCTCTTGAACAGCTTGCGGACCTTCTCGACGTCGGTGTCGAACGCCACCCGGAACACCAGCTTCTCTATGACCCAGTCGCGGCTGTAGTTCTGGATCTTGCCGATCTGGCCGTAGGGGATGGTCGCCACCGCTCCGCGGGGATGGCGCAGGCTGACCGAGCGGACCGAGATGCGCTCGACCGTTCCCTTGGCGCCGGAGGTCTCGATGTACTCGCCGAGACGGAAGGCGTCGTCGAGCAGGAAGAACAGGCCGGACACGATGTCCTTCACAAGCGTCTGCGAGCCGAAGCCGATGGCGAGCCCGAACACGCTCAGGCCCGTGATCAGGGGCCAGACGTTCACGTCGAGGATGACGAGGATGGTGAGGAGCGCCAGGACGAGGATCGTCACCTTCGCGGTGCCGCCGAGCAGCGGCAGGAGGGTCTCCAGGCGGGTATGGGGGACGTGAACATCCTCGTCGGTTGAGGTAAGCGGTTCAGGCTGTTCCTTCCGCTGGAGGCGCTCGATGCCCGCTGCCGTGGCGTTCCAGAGCAATGCCCCGACGAGCGCCACGACCGTGATCTCGACCGTCCTCGCGCGGATCAGGGTCACGTCGAGGCCCAGGGCCGTCAGGGCGGGCAGCGCCCAGAGGTAGCCGAGGAGACCCAGCACGAGGGTCGCGAAGGCGAAGCGCGCCATCCGGCGGAGGATGTCCGACAGCAGGGACGTTGCCGGGTCGGCAGCCTTGCGCTGGGTCCAGGCCCCGATCCGGCTGTCGACATGGGGAGCGACGAGGACGAGCAGGAGGGTGCCGAGCATCGCCACGCCGGGAACGGAATGCCCGATGGTCGCGGCGACCTGAAGAACCGCGGTGGTACCGAGGATGGCCATGATCGCCAGGCCCGGCCAAGTGGAGGCGAACCGCTTGCGCCCGCGGGACACGGGTTCCGGCCTGGCCACCGCCATAGCCACGGCCTTGCGGTGGCGCCAGTAGGCGAGGACGAGAAGTACGGTAACGGGGACGCTGACGAGGAACGTGCCTGTCACGTCGCGAAGCCCGGGGCCGGCGTTCCAGGCCCGCAGGATTGCCAGGGTCGCCAAGCCGGACATGCCCCATGCGAAAGCGAGGGACAGGATCCTGGCGAAGGAGGTGAGGTGCTGTTCGACCGGGTCGGCGTCGCGCGGCAGCAAGGTGCCGATGAGGCGGCTGACGAGAAGACCGAGAACGGTGGCGAGGGCACAGATCCTCGCGACATGCCGAACGGTCCCGTCGCCTATGGAAAGTCTGATAAGCACGGCGACGACCACGAAGGTCAGGATCGCGGCTGCGGCATCGAGAACGAGGGAGGAGCGGCCGGGCCGCACGGCCAGCCGATCGAGGAGACGTCGGACTCCAAGGAAGGCAACGCCCGCCGCCAGAACGCTTCCGATGATGATGAGGATGTACCAACCTGGGGCGTGCCCGTCGGCCGCGAGACCCTGGAGCAGCGCGTCCGCCTCTGCCCCGATGGCGCCGACGTGCCGGAGCCTGTCCCGCAGGCCGGCTTCCAGCGCGATGCCGATCCGGTCCAGGCGCTCCAGGACGAAGCCCGTACCCTCCGTCACCTCAGTCAAGGCTCGCTGTCCCCCCTTGAGGCAAGGCTCGCGCCGCAGCCTGTTTCCCTGTGTCCCGCGCTCCCCGGCACCATGGCGCCGTCTTGAGGCACATCTTCATGATGCTGTCGTCCTTGTCGACCTTGGAAGGGAAACGCCCACTGCGACCTCTGTCTGTGCCTGTCGGCGTGATGGGTGGGACGCGGCGTTTGTTCCTGCGCCATCTTCCGACGTCCGCAAGGCTCCCGCCATACTGGTTTGACCCTAAGTCGCAACGGGAAAACCCTGAGGGGGATGGGTCCCGGGTAGGGCAGAGACGGCTGGGCCGCGACCACGATCACACAAAATCAGATCGGGCGCGGCCCTTTTACGGTCCCTGAGGCCTCATCTGCGGTCCTGCGGACCTCTTGGAGCCCAAGCGGGTTGGTCAGGCGGAGGGTCTGCCATGCCCCGCTACTTCTTCCACATCAGCTCGAGAGGCCGGACGTTCTGGGACGGAACCGGGTGTGACTTACCCGACCTCTGGGGGGCAGAGGACCCCGAGATGACCGAGGCCATCTGGCACGAGGTCTTTGCCAAGCAGCTTCATCACGGCGAGATCCTGATCATCACGGACGTGACCGACCAGGTGCTGTTTGTCAGCGGGCTCTGATCCTTCTCCTGTGGCGAGCTCCCTCCCTGTACGTGGACTGGTGCTTAGGCTCACGGCACCATCGGACGGGTGCCTGGCCGAACAGTATGGAACCTTCGATCCGAGCGGCGGTTGGGAGGCATCGCGGTTGCGTTCCCTCCCTCATACTTTTCGGAGAGCCAGGATGCTCAGGTTCCCCATGCATGGGTTTGCCCGTCGCGTCGATGACAGCGTGGCGCGAGCGATGGCCTTTCTTGTGAGCCACGAAGACAGCACCGTGAGGCAGGTTCCCTCCACCGTGTCAGGTGCCAGACCAAAGGCGAGGAGACCCAAGCCGGGCACCTAAGGCAGATCGGCCAGGAGTATTGCCCTCCCGCATGGTTCTGACCCTTGCTGTCTCTGCCGCAGCGACCTTGCCTCCCGTCTGGGCTCTTGGCTGCTGGCTCCTCCGCCAGCCAGGGGGCTGGCAGTCCGTCGCGCGACCGTCATCAACTGCCGAGAGGTCATTCCTGGCGAGCGGCATTCAGGAAAAGATCTCTTGCAGTCGTTCGGGGAAGCCCTCGAGGAGATGGGCTTCCTTCCGGCGCCCGGAGCCAGGCGGCGCATCATCCGGCGGGACCGCCCGAGCACACCGCTCACCCACTGGAAAAAGGCCAGGGACCGGAATCGCGACGGCACCTCGTCCAAAGGGAGCGGGCGTAGGCTTCGAGGCTGATTGCGTCCGGTCCTTGCTCAGAACGCCGTCCCGACCCAGGTTCACCCGGCATTCGGTAGCAAAAACCACCAGGGTGGCGGAGTACAAGCCAGCCGAGGTGAGTGCAAAAGGGGAATGCCGATCATGAAGACCGCCATCGTTTTCGACTGCGAGTTTCTCTGCGTTCAGGGTTCACAAAGCAGATTCTGGTGCGCAGCGCACGACCCCGATCCGGTGATCGCGCAGATTGGTGCGGTAAAGCTCGGGCTGGAGGGCGATTTCCCGCTGTTGGACACCTACAGAGCCTACGTTCAGCCGATCGACCGCTTCGGCAACAGGTATCCGATCGACCCGTTCTTCACCAGGCTGACCGCGATCACCGAGGAGAACATTCAGGCGGAGGGACTGCCGTTGCAGGAGGCCCTCGCAGGGGTCGACCGCTTCTCGGACGGCGCACGCTTCTGGTCGTGGGGCAAGGATGAACTGAACATGGTCGCCATCAGTTGCTATATCGCGGGCATTCCCGCGACCATTCCAGCCCATCGGTTCGACAACGCGGTCAAGCTCGTGATTGCGGCCGGAATGCCGATCGAGGATATCGGCAAGACCCCAAGCAACAAGCTGGCGGACTACTACGGTGTCGAGCACCCTCCCTTGCAAGGACATGACGCGCTCGACGATGCAATCTCCGTGGGGTACGCGCTGCAACATCTATTGAGGACCGAAAGATTGCGGCCAGATGTCTTCGACCGCACCTAACCTGCATTATCTGGGGCCCTGGCAGGCTGAAACAATCTGGTAAGTACCCCAAACCTTCAAAAGCTTGCAGGGTGACTGGTGGCCTTTGCTACCGAATGCCGGGTTCACCCATAGACCGGGGTCTGTCGATCAGCGTCGATGCAGAAGGTGCCGCAGGACGGCATCGATGATGAGGCCCTTCACGCCCCGTCGGCGGTGATACCCCGGATAGCCGTAGGTCAGGCGGGAGATGGGCATAACACCGTGAGCGGTATGGAATTATCTGGAGCGGCGTAACGGATCCGATCGATCGCAGCGTATCAGCCGCGGCGCACATGGCAACCAATCGGGGCGCCCGCCCGAGGACTTGATCGTCATCCCCGGGCAGGTCTCCTGGCTTAAGGGGCGACCCCGGCTCCGTCTCGGAGCTCACTAGACGTGCAACGGAGCCAATGGTGGCGTGGCAGTGAACTCAAGGTTCAACTGTTGCGGCCTCCCAGCGCCTGGCGTGACATCGCGGCCACCATGGCAGAGAGAAAAAACAGGCCGGCACCGATCATATTGACCGAGATGAGGCCGATATGATCAACCGCGGCGCCTCCGACGAAGGCGCCGAGTGCAATGGAGAAGTTGAACACGCAGACCCAGAGCGATGTGGCCGCCTCCGCCGCTTCAGGCGCCGCACGAAGCATCCATGTCTGGAGACTGACAGACACGCCGCCATAGACAAACCCCCAAGCCAGCACGAACAGGGCACCTGCGATTTCGTGGCGAGCGATTGCGGCTATGCCAAACATCAGAGCGGCGAGCGCAAGACTGATCACCAGCATCGTTGTTGCGACGTTGCGGGAGCCTCTCATGCCGATAATGAAGTTGCCGATAACGCCAGCGATGCCATAGCCGAGAAGGAGCGGCGCCACGAACATGCTGCCAATCCCCATCAGGGATTGAGCCATTGGACTGATATAGGTGTAGGTAGCAAACTGCGCGGTGACCAGAAGCAACGTGACGAGGAGCCCCGAGGTAACTGCTCGGTTCCGAAGTTGGCGGGCAAGGACAGTTACTCCGATAGCCCGCTCCGGCCGAAGCCGCGGAATGGCAATGAGCAACCCTGCAATGACGAGAGCGCTTCCCACAGCCAAAGCCACGAACGCACTGCGCCACCCGGTGTACTCGCCGATCAGGGTGCCGATCGGAATACCGAGAACAGAGGCAGCGGCAACCCCACCGAAGATGAGGGATGTCGCGCGGGGAACGGACGCCGCCGGCACAAGGCGAGGCGCAAGTCCGCCGGCGATTGCCCAGAAGCCGCCAATGCTCAGACCAACGAGAATCCGCGACGCAAGGAGGGTGATGTAACTGGGAGCGAGCGCTGAAAGTACGCTGGCGGCAGCCATGAGCGCCATCAAGCCAAGCAGAGCTATCCGCCGATCGAGCGCGCCGATCGCCAGGGGAACCAGCGGTGCCGCAACCGCGGCTATGAAGCCTGGTAGAGTTACCATAAGGCCGGCTTGTCCTTCCGAGACTCCAAGATCTCCGCTCACGCTCGTCAGAAGGCCGATCGGCAGTTGTTCGGCTGTCACGACCACGAAAACCCCGAGTGCGATGGAGGCGACCCCGAGCCAGGAACGAGCCGTAGCGGTCTCCTCGTGTGGGCCACCGGCAGTCGCGATTGCCGCCATCTCAAGTGCATCTCTCTGCATTGTTCATCCACCAGAACGAGAGGGACCTCACCCGCGAGGTCCCAGTTCCATACTGCTAGCTCTTCGAAATCGAGGTAGGGAGGGCTTGAAAACGCATCCTCTCCATACGAATTTGCATGGTTCTAGGAGCTTCACGTGGATTGGGATGACCTCAAGATTGTTCTGGCCATCGCGCGGCATGGATCGATTACTGCCGCCGCCAAGGCCCTCGGAACCACTCAGCCGACCGTGAGCCGGCGGCTCGATGCCTTCGAGAAGCAGCTTAAGATAAAGCTCTTCGAACGTACCAGCATAGGGCTCGCGCCAAGCCATCTCGGATCCGCTCTCCTGGACGACCTCGCCAGAATGGAAGAAAAGGCACTCGCCATCGAACGCCGTCTTGCATCCCACGATACGAGCCTCGAAGGTTCAATCGTGGTTACAAGCCTCGACTGGCTGGGAGACTACCTCGTCTCGCCGATTGCAGCGCAGTTTGGGGTTCGCCACCCCCTGGTAAACATCGAGCTCCTCAACGATACACGTCCTTACAATCTGTCCCGCCGTGAGGCCGACGTGGCGTTCCGTTTCGGATCATTTGAGCAGGAAGACCTCATCCTGCGGAAGGTGGCTGAGGCGACCTACGGGCTGTATGCATCACAGGCCTACATTGCCAACCATGGACTGCCGGATTTCGAAGCAGGGTGCAGAGACCATGCCGTTGCGAGCCTGTACGATCCGGCGAGCCATGTATCCTACTCGAGTTGGTTGAAAGAGCTGGCTCCCAAGGCACGAGTGGCTTTGCGCAGCAATGGACTCAGCGCACACCTGTCGATTGCGGAGAGTGGAACCGCTATGGCGGTCTTGCCAAGGCTCATCGGAGACCGAAGGCATACTCTGCACCACATTGCAGCGCCGCTACCGGAGCCGAGGCAACCGATTCATTTGGGAGTGCACCCGGATATGCGCGATGCGCCTCGCATAAGGGCGTTCATCGATTTCACCGTTGCCGAATTCAGGTCCTTGCTTGTTGCATTGAATCCGTCGTAGCGAGCCCCGAAGCTCATGCTCCGATGCTGAGCCGCCTCGCAGATTGCCTCGACACCAGCAGCATGTCGGGGGATGTTCGCCTCGTCAGTATCTGTTGACGCCAGCAGAGCCCGCCGATTCAACCGGCCTGACAGGGGAGGGAGCCATACCCGGGACGTATGTATCCGGCGTTCGTCCCCCAGCTCACCCCATCATCGGCATCAGATCCGGCTCCAGCTCGCGTTCCGGTTCCATCCCGGCGAGGTCGGCAAAGCCCTCCAGGTATCGCTCCCAGCCGTCGGACCCGAAGATCTCCTCCAAGCCGAATTCCATCATGCGGTTGTGCCGCGTGAACAGGAAGGCGATCCGGTCGACGGTAACGTTCCCGTGTCGGTCGTTGCTGGGCAGCAGGCCGCAAAGTCGCGCCTGTGCCGCCTTGGCGGCGATGCGGCGAAGGTCGTCCCGGTTGACGATCAGGCCCTTCTTGGCCACGACCTCGACAAGGGTGCCGTCCACGAAGAGAGGGGTGCCCGTCGGTGTGAGGACACCTGCCCCCTGGATCGCCGGATCGAGGATCGCGAGCGAAAACGGGCGCAGGCCGTCCTCCAAGGTGAGGTTCTCCCAGAGTTTCAGCAGCTCTACATGAACACTCGGGTTGACCGTGACGGGATTGATCTTCCTGCGCCCCTCGACGTTCAGGATCTCCAGTTGCGCCATGATCTGGCAGGCCGACAGGAGACGACCCGGAGGGACATCCTCTCCGGCCGCGAATACCTTGAAGACCTCGTTGGCCCCTCGCACCTGGTCGTTCCAGAACCGCAGGGAAGGCCTATAGACATCGAAGTCGAAGACACTCCGCACAAGCCTTTCTGCCGGAGTGAGCCCGGTTACGACTTCCGCGCCTGCCTCGACAGCCATGCGGCGCACCAGGCAACGGACGAGGTCTTGCGAGGATCGGGCCACGACGCCTGGGTTCTGCGATGTGTCTCGGACGAGACATGGGGCCCGTTGGTCTCCAATTGGCTCATTCCGGACGGTTTGTTCATATAGCGCGACCATGGGATCAGTGTCTGCGAAAGGCTTGATGCGGGTCATGACCCGGACCTCCGTCAAGGGATACGGAGGTAGCATGCGGGCAGGATGAGCAAGGGACGAGTGAAAGACCGACCGTTGCTAGTGCGAGACCGACGCCTCAATCTCGGTGACATGGGAACGTCGGATTCGGCCAGTGGTGCAGCCAGCACCTCGAGATCGATCTCAAGGCGGGACATCCAGCCCTCGGCGGGCGGTCCCCGTCAGCCTACGGCGTCGACGAGGCGTCGCTCCGCAGGTGCGTGGAACTCACTCTCGATGGTGGAAAACGGAAGTGCTGACACGAAGTGTCCCCACCTGGCTGAAGTGGGGACATTTTCGGACAGGGGTTCCTGGCGAGCCGTCGCTGGACCGAACCTCGACCCCTACCGCCGCCCAGAGGTCGTAGGGCAGGGGCGCTCGACAACGGCATCGTCGTAGTCGTGAGGATCGGACTCAACCTTGATGTGCCCGGCCGCCGCCTCGACTGCCTGATCCAAACGGCGCATGGCTTCCTGGTATCGTGCTTGCCGCGTCAGTTCCTTGACCCGTTGCCGATCCTGCCCGGAATATGCCGAGGGAGTGCGAGGAACATCCTCTTCCCTGTCCTCTGTCATATGGAGCCCGTCTGCCTGCAATCGCGGGAGCTTACCACGAAGCCGATCGAAAAGTCTCGGCAACGAAGGGCTCCACAGGTGCCACCGCAACCCCGCCCTCGGACTGCAAGGCGCAGGCATATTCGAGGCCATCCGCAGCCGGATCGATGATCAACGCCGTCAGCCGCCCCGTCGCATAGGCTCCCGTGTCGATCGCGATGCGATGGCCGATGACCTCGGGCAGCTTGCTGTCTGTGATGCTGTGCCCGTGCACGACGGTGTGCGACAGCGGCCCCTCGTGGTCGAGGAAGCCCCTCCGGATGGTCAGGCACTCCTTTCTGTCCTGCGCGTCGACGGGCCTTGAGGGATCGATGCCGGCGTGCACGAAGGCGAAGGATCCATCGATCTCGATCAAGGATGCGGACCGGAGGAGGTCAACGTGGTCGGCGAAGTCGATCCGGACCGTCATCCTCGCCTCGTCGAAGTTGCCGAGCGGGTCGTAGCTTTCGAGCGTGGCCCTGCCGCCGTTCCGCAGCCAGAGGGCAAGGATCCGCTCGTCGGGAACGTCCTCCGTCACCACGTGGAGAAAGTAGTCGTCGTGGTTGCCCAGCAGCAGCCGCGACGAGGGCCAGCGCTTCAGGGTCTTGCCGACGAGGTCCATGGCGCCCCGGCTGTCCGGCCCCCGGTCCACGATGTCGCCCAGGAAGATGACGCGCGGCTCCGCCCCGCGGCGCTCGGCATCCGAGGCGATGAAGGCGAGCAGGGGCCGGAGGAGGTCGGCGCGGCCATGGACGTCGCCGATGGCGTAGGTCAGGCGGGAGACGGGCAGGGGCGTTTCCTCAGGCAAATCCAGTCAGGGTACCGCGTTCCCGTTCTGGAAGGCAATCGCCTCAACCCCTGTCCTCGCCGCGGACGTAGGGAGAAAGATGTGGGTAGCGCTCCCGAATGAGCGTGTTGAGGCGACGGAGAATTTCGTCTTCTGTTTCGAACGAGCCAGCCGGCCCAGAACCCGGTGTGTATTCAGGGGTGGCAAGAAGCTCCACGTCGTCTGCGATCGGTTCCTTGTAGAACGATTCGTAGGCATGGCGGATCTGTTCCGCTGCCCTGAGGTTCTCGCGCGCGGCATCAATCTGCCCGTGGACCTCGCCCGGATTACCGGCTGCCGTTGCGAGAAGCGCCTCGCCGCTTGCACGGAATTCGGCATAGAGCTCCCTGGCTCCCTCCTGGTCCGAGACATCGGCATCGGAGTAGTCCGGGATTTCGGGGTGATCGTCCATTGCGTGCTGCCTCGTAAAGCGCGGAGGCTTGCACGGGAGTCCTTTTCAATCCGTTATCGGCCCTCTCCTGCGATACGGCCGGATCCTGCATGGGCGTCCGCCTGCCTGGCTGCCTCCAGTGCGAGGGCGCGGATGAACTCAGCCACCTGAACGAAGATCCGGCTGCCGGCAGGAAGCGAAGGCGAATCCGCCCTGAGCGAGGCGACAAGGGGCGCGACGTACTCGGATCGTCCCTTGGAGAGGTGAGCCATCCAAATGTGGAAGGCCCCGTCCCGTCCCAAGCCGTAGACGTGCCGGCCAAGGACAATGTCCGGCCAGTTCTCGGGTGGGCGCCCGGTTTCGCCGCTGAGCCATTCCAGGCAGGAGGTCAGTGTTCCCGTGGCTTCCTTGAGTTCTGCTTCGTATGCGGGATCGCTCGACGCCTGGGCCCGTGCCGCGGCCCAGAGGTGGAGTTCGGAGAGGAGGAACCGCGCATAGCCGGATAGCGAGGTCATGAGGACAAGCTCTCCCGATTTCCCGGCAGTATATGGGAACCCCCGTCGGCCATTTGTCTCCCTCCCACTCAGGATTCAATGGTTGTCCGAACGGCGCGCCGAGAAAACTGCCATTCCGTTCCTGATGGTATCTCGTCGCATCAACGGCGTTGCCGGAGAACTTGGACTCGCAAGAGGTCATCGGGATGGGCGTACTTGAGTCGGACGCTCGTGAAACCCGCCGTCCGTGTATTCCGTCCCGGAGGCGGCCTCGAACTCACGGAAGTAGGCATACATATGGTCGACGAGTGAGGCATCGCGGAAGGCCATGGCAACCATGGTGACGCTCAGCAGGCCGCGGTAGAAGTAGTTCCAAGCATCCTCGACGTGCTCTGCCCTTCGGTACCCACTCTTCATGCCTGAGATCTGAAACGTTGGTGGGCTTCCCTCCAGCATGTCCATGACGTGCGGCGAGGCCGCGTGGACGAAGCCTGAATAGGCCTTGTGTACCGTATGACCGACCGCATCCATGGTGGAAGGATCAGGAATTCCGCCAGCGCGTGCGTTGAAGGCCCTGATCTTCTGCCGTTGGACCATCCCGCGCTTCTGCGTGGCCTTGATCGGGTCGGGGTGATCGAACTCCTCCTGCCAGAATTCCTCCAGGTAGCGTTGGTGCAACGGCGTCACTTCCCCGGTGGTGACGGCAAGGACCAGGAAGTGGATGTCCTCTCCGATCTCGTCCAGCGTCCGCTGGATGACGCCCTGCTCCTGCGCGAGTCCTTTCAGGAGGAGGGCATCGATGGCATGCAATCCGCTGACCTGCCGGGCCAGCTTCTGGATCAGAGCCTGCTCGATCGTGCGCTCCTGATAACGCAGGACGAAGCCGTCCTTCGACTGCTGCTCGACCGGAGGGGGCACCTGCCGCTCCAACCTGCGGAAGGCACGCTCCATGACCTCCAGTGATCGGAGGAAGGTAGCTCTCATCGGTTTGCTGCTCCGTGATGGACGCGCGAAATCGGATCTGTTCCGAGGATTCCCATCAGCCTGGCGTTCGGCCGTGCTGAGCGCATAAAAATAGTCCGCCGCAGGGGTGCGGCGGACTATGTCTTCATTTGAGGCGCCGTTAGCGAGATTCTAGCCAACCTTTGTGAGCGTCCTCAACACTTCCGGGGCTCTTTATTTTACGAGCACCCGGTCGTGCTGCCGCAGGTATCGCACTTCAAGCACGTCCCGTTCCGCACGAGCGTGAAGTTGGCGCATTCGGGGCAGGCTTCGCCGACATAGCCCTTCATCTTCGCTTCTGCGCGCCTGTCAGCGACAGAAGGTGCGGAGAAAGCGAGCTTGGACATTTCGGCTTCGCCGACCTTCTCCTCGGCCTGCACGGCGGGCTGCGCGAGTTCGCCCTTCAGCGCGTTCGCGCCGACCGTGAGACCGGGCGAGCGCTGAACGCTGCCTCCGGCGCTGCCGGCCCCGCCCGGGATGAGCATTAGGCGGTCGACGGTGCCGCGGGTGAAGCCGCGGGACACGATGGCGGTGGCCGGCGCGGGCTCCGGGGCCTTCGACTGGGCTTCGCCCGACCCGATGGTGGTGGGGCCGGCCTCCGAGGGATCCACGTGGGCGAGGTCGTTGCGGCCGAGATAGGACACGGCGAGCTCGCGGAACACGTAGTCGAGGATCGAGGTCGCGGACTTGATGCGCTCGTTGCCCTGGACGAAGCCCGCCGGCTCGAAGCGCGTGAAGGTGAAGGCCTCCACGTATTCCTCCAGCGGCACGCCGTATTGCAGGCCGAGCGAGATCGC
>DASZBB010000057.1:0-1587 GCA_035944695.1 Microvirga sp.
CCACGCTGCGACGCCTCGAGCGCGCCCCTCACAGGAGCAGATCTGACACAAGGCTCTAGCTCAGGTGCAACACAGTGTCAAGAACAAAGTGAGAACATAACGTTCGGCTGCAGCATCGCCCTGATCCCACCCTCTCACGTCGCCACCGGCCTCGTGCCGGTGATCCCGATGCTGTGAAGCGCTGAGCCCTCAAATCGGGAGGGCCATAAAGGCTATGGCGTCATCCCAGGGACCGACGTGCGGGCGGGGATCCGCTGACACGCTCACCAGGTCCATCGATGCTCTTCCGCCGTGACGCTCTCGCCGGGAATGACATGGCGCGAAAGCAAAAAGGCCGGCTGCGCGCCGGCCCTTTCATGTGGATTCGAGGGAATGGCTTAGAGCGAGCGCTCCAGGATCAGCCGGCCGCCGTTCTGGGTCTGGATGATCAGGTTGCGGCCCTGGATGTCCCATTTGCCGGAGGAGCGGAGCGCCACGAGGAAAGCCTGCTCGATGGCCATGGTGGTCTTGTCGCAGCTCTTCTTCGTCAGGGCGAAGGGGCCGACGGCCAAGCCCTGCTCGCGCAGGGGATAGGCCGCGGTGGCATAGGTGTTGCAGCCGCTGAAACCCGTAGCCCGGAGCTGGTCGTCGAGCTTGAAGCTCGGGCGGTCGCCGGTGAACGGCTTGCCGTTCAGGCTGACGGCAATCCAGGAAGAATTGAGCGGGAAGACCTTGCCTCCCTCACCCGGCTGCGGGACCTTGTTGTCCACCTGACGGGTCGGGCCGGCCGGCCGGCCGAGCGTCGCTGCCGTCTGGGCATGGGCTGCAGACACAATGGCGAGGGCCGCCAGGAGTGTTGCAAGTCGAAGGGCGTTCATCGGAACCTCTTCATCGAAAAACGCAGGGACCATAAGGGGCCTTGAGCGCCGAAGCAACGCCCAAGGTGATGGTGTCCTGTCGCTACGGTATGAACCACGTGAAACCTGAAGTGTTCGTGAAAGCGACACCGCGGCCGCGCTATCCGATCCGCCGCATGAGCCGCTCGGTGAGGGCATTGGTGGGACGGAACAGGTAATCGAACGCCCGAACCGAGATATCCTGAGCGCCAATGCCCTGCAGGTCCGCCACGATCTCGAACACCGTCGCGGCCCGGCAATGCAGCACGACCTCGCGGCCGAGGGCATTGCCATAGGGGAGGGTGGCGCCGTGGTCTCTCGCCAGCGACGCGAGTGCGGAGGCCCGGGCCGGATCGAGCGCCGCCCGTACCTCCCGGCTGGTGCGGGCTTCTTCTTCGGCGGCGATGCGCGTCAGCACGGCGGTCGCGGCGCTCCGGGCCCGGTCCGTCCAGGGCGCGCGGACCGAGGCCACGAGATTGGCCTCGGAGCGCAGCATCACCCCGTCATCCAGGATCTTCAGGGCATTGGCCGCGAGCGTCGCCCCGGTGGTGGTGATGTCGACGATGAGCTCCGCGGAGCCGGCGCCCGGCGCGCCCTCGGTGGCGCCCAGGCTCTCGACGATCCGGTAATCCGCCACCCCCTTCTCGGCGAAGAAGCGGCGGGTGAGGTTCACGTATTTGGTGGCCACCCGCATCTTGGTGCCGTGGCGGGC
>DASZBB010000058.1:0-2678 GCA_035944695.1 Microvirga sp.
CCAGACCACAAAACATGGCCCGCACACCGGCCGAACCTGCCCGGACCGCGTGGTCCGAAGCCTGACAATGTCCGCCCTGCTGGAAAATCGCCCCAGCTCGCCCGCTCACGCAAACCAGCCAGAAGGAGGCGCTCATATAAACCCTCCCGGCACTTTTGCAAGAGACATCTTCTATGTCTCGTTGCTTGCCATGAAGGGAGGGGAGGGGGAGCGCCTTGCTTCCCAACGAATATGGGGTGTTCGGCCCACTTTTGGAAGGCCTCGATCAATATGTCCGGCTGGGGACAAGTTGGGGGAGAACCATCTGCCGGTCGCCTCCTAATCCTCTTTTTACCTTTGGCAGGCGTAATCGGACCGAACCTCCTCTCGGGCTGACCGGTTCGGCCCCAACACCATAACAGCCAATGCATTTCAAACGACGGTCCCCATCCTCCGCCGCCCAGGGTTATGGCTCCCTCACGCGGGACGATGAAAAGCACCCCGAGGTCCACGGCCATGGAGAGAAAGACCCATCCGTCAGGCTTCCGCAGACCTCAGTGGCAGGAGCCCGCCAGTTCCAGGCTCCAGAACGACATCGGGAACCTGAGAGCCGAACCGTGAGCAATCCCGATCACGGACCGGGTCTGTCGCGATCGAGAATGGCTGATGACCGTCTCCGCTCCCGCGAAGGCGCTGACAGCCGCGCGTCGCGCGATAGGGGACCGAACGGCGCTCCCCGCGGTGAGGTCTGGGAACAGTCCTTTTCCATGTCTCCCGAGGTCCGCTTTACGCGCACGCCGGAACGCGTTCTGAAGGAGCGCAGACTGCAGACAACCCCGCAATCGGCACCGGACGTTGCAGAACGTCAGGCGAAAGAGATCGCGTCCGTTCGGGCAGCCGATCCTGCTCCGGCCGTCCAGGAGAGACTGCTCGCGCTCCAGAGCAAAGCAGCCTCGCAGGAGGTTGGACAGGCTACGGCACGCGCTTTCACTCGCACTCCGCCTCATGTTCCGGATCAGGTCAAGCGGGGCGCGCCCGTGCGGTCGCGCGGAGAGGCGCCTCAGAGGAATGCACAAGCCGCTCCTGCCGCTGAGCCCCCCGCGCCGAAGGCTGCCGAGCCGACGGCGCCGTCGATCAAGGCCAATCCCTTTGCCTACGAGCTCCCTGCCGTTCGGCAATCCTATAGTTTCATGTGGCAACCTGGGACTTACCTGCTGGATCCAACGCTTCCGACGTCCTCGATGCCGGCCCCTGCAGCTGCGCCCGTTCAGGCCAGGCGGGAGGAGAGTGCAGGTGCCGTGAAGAAGGCGCAGGCGCCCGTCGCGGCTCCGGCGCGCGTTGCGCCGCCACCGCCTCCCGTCGAGCCTGATGGGCTGCCGTGGGAGGATGAGGAGGACGATGTCGACGCGCACATGGATCATGACGACGACCTCATCGTCGACGAGGTCGTCGAAGTGCCGCCGCGCCGTGCCGCCGTTGTCAACCCGCCCCGCGCCAGCAACACTCCGATCGTTCCCGTCCCTGCCAATGACAGCTTCCGCCGCGAGGGCCGCGATGGCTATGCATCGGTCTCGGTCGGGGTCTCCGCGCCGGTGCATGCCTCGTTCGAGTTCGAGCTTCCCGCGCTCGATCTTCTGGCGGAGCCGAAGATCTGGGACAGCGCCGAGGTGCCGGTCGAGGTGCTGCAGGAGAATGCCGCAACACTCGAGAACGTTCTGTGGGACTTCAACGTGAAGGGTGAGATCATCAACGTCCGTCCCGGTCCTGTCGTGACGTTGTACGAGCTTGAGCCTGCGCCTGGGACGAAGTCGTCGCGGGTGATCTCGCTGGCCGACGACATCGCGCGCTCGATGAGCGCGGTCTCGGCCCGGGTGGCGGTGGTGCAGGGCCGCAACGCCATCGGCATCGAGCTGCCCAACCACAAGCGCGAGACCGTGTACCTGCGCGAGCTCCTGGCCTCCCAGGACTTCGAGACCTCCAAGCAGAAGCTGGCGCTGTGCCTCGGCAAGACCATCGGGGGCGAACCCGTCATCGCCGATCTCGCCCGCATGCCGCACCTGTTGGTGGCCGGCACCACCGGGTCGGGCAAGTCGGTGGCGATCAACACCATGATCCTGTCCCTGGTCTACCGGCTCTCGCCCGCCGAGTGCCGCCTGATCATGGTCGACCCCAAGATGCTGGAGCTGTCCGTCTACGACGGCATCCCGCACCTGCTCACCCCCGTGGTCACCGACCCCAAGAAGGCGGTGGTGGCGCTCAAATGGGCGGTGCGCGAGATGGAGGACCGCTACCGCAAGATGTCCAAGCTCGGCGTGCGCAACATCGACGGCTTCAACGCCCGCGTGTCCGAGGCGAAAGCCCGCGGCGAGACCATCACCCGCACGGTGCAGACCGGCTTCGACCGCGAGACCGGCGAGGCGGTGTACGAGGACGAGGTGATGGATCTCGATCCGCTTCCCTACATCGTGGTGATCGTCGACGAGATGGCCGACCTGATGATGGTGGCCGGCAAGGAGATCGAAGGGGCGATCCAGCGCCTGGCCCAGATGGCCCGCGCCGCCGGCATCCACGTGATCCTGGCCACCCAGCGCCCGTCCGTGGACGTGATCACCGGCACGATCAAGGCGAACTTCCCGACCCGGATCTCGTTCCAGGTCACGTCCAAGATCGACAGCCGCACGATCTTGGGCGAGATGGGC
>DASZBB010000059.1:0-26512 GCA_035944695.1 Microvirga sp.
GCCCTTGCCGGCGATCATGTAGCTCGCCACCGTCCAAGGCGCGCCGCAGAAGCCGAGAAGGGTGGTCTCCTTCGGCAGGCTCTTGCTCAGGCGGTCCAGGGTCTCGAAGACCGGATCGAGCCGCTCCAGCGGCAGCTCGTCAGCCAACCGTGAGAAGTCCTTGTCGGATGTCACCGGATCGAGCTTGGGGCCCTCGTTCTCGACGAAGCGCACGTCCTGGCCCAGGGCATGGGGGATCACCAGGATGTCGGAGAACAGGATCGAGGCATCGAAGCCGAAGCGGCGGATCGGCTGGAGAGTCACCTCCTCGGCGAGCTTCGGATTGTAGCAGAGATCGAGGAAGGAGCCGGCCTGTTTCCGGGTCTCGCGGTATTCCGGCAGATAGCGGCCGGCCTGACGCATGATCCAGACCGGCATCGGCCAGACCGGCTCGCCGTTCAGCACGCGCAAAATCGCTTTGGTGGGACGCTCGCTCACAGGCCCTCTCTAATAAAGATAATCTTTGAATCTAAGAATCTGATGTTTCTCTTGGGCCGTGAATCGCAAAGCCGCAACCCCGTCCACAGGCTCTCCACATGGGCCGTCCCGTTAACGGGTCATTAACGGATGGGGCGGGCCTGCCACAATCCTTTCCGAATTGTTAAACCTTAACAGCGCGTTAACGAAGCTTAACCAAAACTGAATCGAAGATTTGCGGGTGATTCGTGCCGGATTCTCCCAAATCGCCAGCGGGAGACTCGCACAACCGGGAGCCCTGTTGATCGTTTGAGACGAATCCCACAGGCCCCTGCGCTGGACCTCCGCGCAGCGGCGTTTTATCCACATTGATCGACTCCTCTTCCTGGAGAGCAATCGCCGTGGGACGCAGCTATTTCCATCTCCATCTCGTCTCCGATTCGACCGGCGAAACGCTCATCACGGTCGCCCGCGCGGTGGTCGCCCAGTATGAGGGCGTGGCCGCCATCGAGCATGTCTATCCGCTCGTGCGCTCCAACACGCAGCTCGAGCGCGTGATCAGCGAGATCGAGACCGCGCCGGGCATCGTCCTCTACACCCTGGTGGAGCAGGATCTGGCGCACCGGCTCGAGGAGGTCTGCCGAGCCACGGGTTCGCCGCACCTCTCCGTCCTGGAGCCGGTGCACGCCCTGCTCTCCTCCTATCTCGGCACGCACTCGACGGCGCGTCCGGGCGCGCAGCACATGCTGAACGCCGAATATTTCAAGCGCATCGACGCGATGAACTTCACGCTGCTCCACGACGACGGGCATCTGCCGCACGATCTCGACGACGCCGACGTGATCCTGGTGGGCGTGAGCCGCACCTCGAAGACGCCGACCGCCGTCTACCTCGCCAACCGCGGTCTGAAAACGGCGAACATTCCCCTCGTGCCCGGGGTGCCGCCGCCGGCGGTTCTGGAGACGGCGCGGAAAGCCCTGATCGTCGGCCTTGTGGCCACGCCGGAGCGCATCGTGCAGATCCGGCAGAACCGTCTGCTCAGCCTCAATGCCGATGACGACACCTCTTACGTGGACCGCGACGCGGTGGCCGAGGAGCTCGCCGCCTCCCGGCGGCTCTTCGCCCGCAACGGTTGGCCGGTGATCGACGTGACCCGCCGCTCCATCGAGGAGACGGCGGCGGCGATCATCGATCTCTACCGCGACCACCGCCTGCGCTTCATTGCGGAGTAAACCCATGCCGGCGCTCTGGACCCATTCCGACAAGCTTCTCCTCGCCTCGAAGAGCGCGACCCGGCTCGCCTTGCTCGTGGGTGCGGGCCTTCCCGTCGAGACCCAGGATTCCGGGATCGACGAGCGGGCCGTCGAGGCGGCTGCCGCCCAGGAGAGGCTCGATCCGCCGGCGCTCGCCGGACGTCTCGCGGCCGAAAAGGCGCTCGCCGTCAGCCGCCGCCATCCGGACCGGGTCGTGCTCGGGGCCGATCAGGTGCTCGCGCTGGAGGGGGCGGTGCTTCACAAGCCTGCGGACCGCGATGCCGCGAAGGCGCATCTGATGAGCCTGTCCGGGCGGCGCCACGCCCTGCATTCGGCCGGCGCCCTCGCGATCGGCGGACAGGTGGTGGAGCGCTTCCTGGGCAGTGCCGATCTCGCCATGCGGACTTTGACGGACGAGGCGGTCGATCTCTATCTCGATCTCGCCGGGCCCGATGTGCTCAGGAGCGTCGGCGTTTACCAGGTCGAAGGGATCGGGGTGCATCTCTTCGAGTCGGTCGAGGGGGACCATTCGACGATCCTGGGCCTCCCGCTCCTTCCGCTCCTTGCCGCCCTGCGCCGTCTCGGCTGCCTCAGCCTCTAAGGATCTTGACGTCATGACGAAGGCCTTCGTCGTCGGCCATCCGATCAAGCATTCCCGCTCGCCCCTGATCCACGGCCATTGGCTGAAGCGGTACGGCCTCGACGGTTCCTACGAGCGCATCGACATCGCACCTGTGAACTTCGGGGATTTCCTGAAGGGCTTCCGGTCGCAGGGCTATGCCGGCGGCAACGTCACCATCCCGCACAAGGAGATGGCCTTCTTCAACGTCGAACGCCGCACGGCCCAGGCTGAACGCGTGGGCGCGGTGAACACCGTCTGGATCGAGGACGGGGTGCTCTGGGGCGACAACACGGACGTCGCCGGCTTCATGGCGCATCTCGATGCGAGCCTGGGGACCGGCTGGGAACAGGATGTGGACACGGTTCTGGTGCTTGGGGCCGGCGGCGCCGCCCGGGCCGTGGTGGCGGGTCTTCAGGACAGGCCGATCAAGCGCATCTTCGTGGCGAACCGCACCCCGTCGAAGGCCGAGGACCTGGTCCGCGATCTGAGATCCGGCAGTCCGGTGGGGCTGGAGACCTCGGCCTGGGAGGCGCTTCCGCGGGTGATCCCCCATGCCCGGCTCATCGTCAACACCACGTCCCTCGGCATGGCGGGCCAGCCACCGCTCGCCCTCGACCTGTCCCGGGCGCCGCGCCAGGCAGCCGTCGCGGACATCGTCTATGTTCCGATCGAGACGCCCCTCCTGGCGGCCGCGTCGGCGGAGGGCCTGAGGACCGTCGACGGGCTCGGCATGCTGCTCCACCAGGCGGTGCCGGGCTTCCGACGCTGGTTCGGCGTAACGCCCGAGGTGACGCCGGAGCTGCGGGCGCTGATCCTCGCCGACATCGAGGGCGCACGATGACCTTCGTGCTCGGCCTCACCGGTTCGATCGGCATGGGAAAATCGGCCACCGCCGATCTCTTCCGCCGGCTCGGCGTGCCGGTTCACGATGCCGACGCCACCGTGCACGGGCTCTATCGCGGCCGCGCCGCGCCCCTGATCGAAAAGGCCTTTCCCGGCACCGTGACGGAAGGAGCCGTCGACCGGGCGCGCCTAGGCGCCGCCGTTCTCGGCAACCCGGCGGGCATGAAGCAGCTTGAGGCCATCGTGCATCCGCTGGTGCGGGAGGAGGAGGAAACCTTCCTCAGGCGGGTCTCGGCGCTCGCGCCGATCGCCGTGCTCGACATTCCCCTGCTGTTCGAGACCGGCGGCGAGGCGCGCTGCGATGCGGTTCTCGTGGTCACCGCGCCTGCGGCCGTACAGCGCGCCCGCGTCATGGCCCGGCCCGGCATGACGGAAGAAAAATTTCGTGCCATCCTGGCCAAGCAGATGAGGGACGAGGACAAGCGTGCCCGCGCCCATTTCCTGGTCGAGACCGGCCGCGGCTTTTCTTCCGCCGAGGCCCAGGTCCGGTCGATCCTCGCCTGTCTCGCCGGCCGGCCCGGCCGGCGAAGCCATCTTTGATGAAGAGTGTTCGTGATGTTGCGTGAAATCGTCCTGGATACCGAAACCACCGGCACCGATCATGCCAAGGGCGACCGGGTGATCGAGATCGGCTGCGTCGAGCTCTTCAACCACATTCCCACGGGCAAGAGCTATCACGTCTACATCAACCCGGAATGTCCGGTCTCGCCCGGCGCCTTCGCGGTCCATGGGCTCTCCGACGAGTTTCTCAAGGACAAGCCGGTCTTCGCCGCCATCGCGGACGAGTTCGCCGCGTTCGTGGGCGACGCCCGCCTCGTGATCCACAACGCCGCCTTCGACATCGGCTTCCTCAACGCGGAATTCGCCCGCACCGGCCACAAGCAGTTCAACCTGTCCGACGTGGTGGACACGCTGTCGATGGCCCGCCGCAAGCATCCGGGTGCGGCCAACAACCTCGATGCCCTCTGCGCACGCTACGGGATCGACAATTCCAAGCGCACCAAGCACGGGGCGCTGCTCGACGCCGAGATCCTGGCCGAGGTCTATATCGAGCTGATCGGCGGCAAGCAGGTGGGCTTCGACCTCGCGGTGAGGCCCGCCGCTCGGACCGGCGCGGCCCGCCATGCCACAACCGCGGCCCAGGATGCTCGCCCACGCACCCTGATCTCGCGGCTGACCGAGGCCGAGCGCGCGGCGCACGAGGCCTTCATCCAGTCCCTGGGCCCCAGCGCCCTCTGGCGCGAGTATCTCGGCGAGACCGAGGCGTCGTCCTGACCGGAACGCTTTCCCAATGCAAAACAGGCGAGACGGAAGCCGCCTCGCCTGTTCGGAAAACTGAGATTCCGCCGACCGATTAGGACAGCGTCTGACCGGCGCCGTTCTGCTGGGACTGTACCTCGGCCGCGCGCTGGCGGTAGAGGGCCACGAAATCGATCGGGTCGATGTAGAGGGGCGGGAAGCCGCCGTTGCGCACCGCATCGGCCACCATCTGGCGGGCGAAGGGGAACAGCAGGCGCGGGCACTCGATCATCACCACCGGGTGCAGCTGCTCCTGCGGGATGTTCTGGATCCGGAACACGCCCGAATAGGTCAGCTCGAAGGCGAACAGCACGTCCTTGCCGCCGATTTTGGCATCGCCTTCGAGGGTGAGATCGACCTCGAAATCGGCCTCGGCGAGCTGCTTGGCGTTCACGTTGACCTGCAGGTTGATCTGCGGGCCTTCCGATTGCTGCTGCAGGGAGCGGGGCGCGTTGGGGTTCTCGAAGGAAAAGTCCTTGCAGTACTGCGCAAGGGCGTTGAGCGCGGGCGCTCCGTTGTTTGCCGGGTTCTCGGCCATGGGTTCATGCTCCCTTAAGGGGTGTCTTGTCGGGCCCGGACGGAACGCGTCGTCAGGCAAAGCGCCGGCTCGCTTCGGGCCATGGATCTTCGCGCTATCAGCTTCTCCTACACGAAGCAAGATTTCAGCCGACTCATTCGCTTGTCGGGGGCAGAGGTGGATGTTACGACCTCAAGACCCCATATGCGAAGAATGACACCTTCGCCTCCCCGATACAACGCCCGGCGACAACCAGGCGCGGGAAGGCTCACAACGGATCGACGATGCAGGATTCCTTCGACATCACGACCCTCATTTTTATCGTACTCGCCGTTTTCGTGATCTGGCGTCTGCGCTCCGTTCTGGGGCAGAAGACCGGCAACGAGCAGCCCCCTTTCGATCCGATGTCGCGCCGGGATGCGCCCCTTCGTCCCGGCAATCCGCCGGCCGAGCCGGATCACAATGTGGTGCGCCTGCCCGGCGCCAACGGCGCCCGCCCCGCCGCCGAGGTTCCCTCGGCCGAGCGCTGGAAGGGCATTGCCGAACCCGGTTCGCCCATGGCCCAGGCCCTCGACGGCATTGCCCGGGCCGAGCCGACCTTCAACCCGGCCGAGTTCCTGGAAGGCGCCAAGTCCGCCTATGAGATGATCGTCACCGCCTTCGCGCAGGGCGACCGCAGGACCCTCAAGGACCTTCTTGCGCGGGAAGTCTATGAGGGCTTCGAGCGGGCGATCACCGAGCGCGAGCGCCGGGGCGAGACGGTGGAGACCACCTTCGTGTCCATTGACAAGGCCGAGATGGCCGGAGCCGAGATCCAGGGCAAGACGGCCCAGATCGTGGTCCGCTTCCTCTCCAAGCTCATCACCGCGACCCGCGATGCCTCCGGCACCGTGGTCGACGGCAGCCCCGAGACCGTGGCCGACGTCACCGATGTCTGGACCTTCGCCCGCACGCTCGGCAGCCGCGATCCCAACTGGCAGCTCGTGGCGACCGAAGCGGGGCAATGAGGCATGCCGGGCGGGCCCTCCTCGCTTGCTCTCTCGCATGGGGCTTAAGCATGCCCGCTGGCGCAGCCTCGGCGCTGCGGGATCAGGCGCGGCTCGAGCCCCTGCCCTTTACGCAGCTTGCGGGCTGGGAGACGGACGATCACGCGGCCGCGTTCCAGGCCTTCCTCCGCTCCTGCCGGGCCTTTGATGCGGGTGACGCGACGCTGCGCCCGGCGCAGGCGCCGCAACCGGACCTCCTGTCGGTCTGCCGCGAGGCCCTCAGGAATCCCGATGCCTCGCGGTCCGAGGCGCGGCGTTTCTTCGAAACCCATTTCGAGCCCGTTGCCGTCACGCCCTTGTCCGGCAACGGCTTTCTCACCGGCTATTACGAGCCGGAATTTCAGGGCTCGCGCACGCCTGACGCCACCTACCGGGTGCCCCTGCTCGACCGGCCCGAGGATCTCGTCACCATCCCCCAGGGCGAAACCCTGCCCGGCCTCGAGAAGGGCCTGCAGGCCGCCCGGCGCACGAAGAAGGGCTACGAGCCCTATCCGGACCGGGCCGCCATCGAGGAGGGCAGCTTAGGAACCCTCGCCAAGCCCATCGTGTACCTGCGCGAGCCGGGCGAGGCCTTCATCATCCATGTGCAGGGCTCGGCCCGCATCCGCCTGACCGACGGCTCGGTCATGCGTGTGGCCTATGCCGGGCGCAACGGACGGCCCTACACGTCCATCGGCCGCCTGCTGGTGCAGCAGGGCGAGATGGACCTGGAGACCATGACGCTCGACAAGCTGATGGACTGGCTGAAGGACCACCCGGAACCGGCCAAAGCCCTGATGCGGCAGAACCAATCCTACATCTTCTTCCGCGAAGCGAGCGAGCTTGCCCCCGAGGACGGGCCGATCGGCGGCGCCGGCACGCCGCTCGTGCCCGGCCGCAGCCTTGCGGTCGACCGGTCCCTCTGGGCCTACGGCCTGCCCGTCTGGCTCGACGGGCAATTGCCGCTGACGCTCGACAGGACGGAGCCCCTGCGGCGGCTCATGATCGCCCAGGACACGGGCTCTGCCATCGTCGGCCCGGCGCGGGGCGATTTCTTCTTCGGCAGCGGCGAGGAGGCGGGGCGCCGCGCCGGCCTCCTGCGCCATGCGGTGCGCTTCGTGGTTCTGCAGCCCAAACCCCGCTCATGACCAAGAGAAGCCGCGCCCGCCAGCTCAGCCCCGAGGAGAAGCGGCTCTGGTCCCACGTGGCCAGGCACGTGAAACCCATGGCGGGCAAGCGCCTGCCGCCCGAGCCGGAGCCCGAGAGCAAGCCCGCCACGGCCCCTGCCCCGCAGATGGCGGCGCTCACCCCCGCCCTGCCCCCGCTCCCGCCGCAGCCGAAACCGGCCCTGCCGCCGCTCGCCCCCGTGGAGCGCAAGACGCTCCAGGCCCTCCGGCGCGGCCGCAAGGACGTGGACAGCGTCATCGACCTGCACGGGATGCGCCAGGAAGAGGCTCATTTCGCCCTCCTGCGCTTCCTCCATCAGGCGCAGAGCTCCGGTTACGGACTCGTCCTCGTGATCACCGGCAAGGGCGGCGCGGCCGCCGGCCACGGCCTGTTCGAGGAGCGCGGCGTGCTGCGGCGCATGGTGCCGCATTGGCTCCGCCTGCCCGATCTGCGGCCCCTGGTGATCGGTTTCGAGGAAGCCTCTCCCCAGCACGGAGGATCCGGTGCACTCTATGTCAGGCTCCGCCGCCGGCGGGGTGCGGGATAGGGACATGACCCCTTTCGGCGAACGGGTGCGGCAGCTGCGCCAGCAGCGCGGGCGGATGTTGAAGGACATGGCCGCGCATCTGGGCGTGTCGAGCGCCTATCTCTCGGCCCTGGAGCGCGGGGAGCGCGGCAAGCCCACCTGGGCTCTGATCCAGGGGGTCCTGCAGTATTTTCACATCATCTGGGACGAGGCGGACGAACTCGCCCGCCTTGCGGATCTGTCCGATCCGAAGGTGAAGATCGATACGGCGAACACCGATCCCAAGGCGACGCTGCTCGCCAACCGCTTGGCCCGGGAGATCCGCAGCTTGGCGCCGGACGAACTCGATCAGATGATCGCCGTCCTCGACCAGGCGCAGGAGCGGGAGCGAAAGGCTGCCTGCGGCATTCCGGGCGACGCCCAGGCCCCTGTCTCGCCCCGCTGAAACATCCGCCCTTCAGGGTGTCTTAAGAGCTTGACCTCCCCTGCCCCGGATGCGAAAGCGCCCCGTCCTGTCCCAATCCCGGTGGCTCATGTCCCAGACCCGCATCGACGTCCTCACCCTCGGCAATGCCATCGTTGACGTGCTCGCCCATACGGACGAGGCCTTCCTCATCCGGAAGAAGGTCCACAAGGGCGCCATGCAGCTCATCGACGAGGCCCGCGCCGAGGAGCTCTACGGCGACATGGGTCCGGCGATCATCGTGTCGGGAGGCTCGGGGGCGAATACGGCGGCGGGCGTGGCCTCCTTCGGCGTGAAGGCGGGCTTCATCGGCAAGGTGAAGAACGACGAGACGGGAAAACTCTTTGCCCACGACCTCCGGGCCATCGACGTGCATTACGACGTGGCCCTGGCCGAGGACGGCCCGGCGACGGCGCGCAGCTTCATCCTGGTGACGCCGGACGGCGAGCGCACGATGAACACCTATCTGGGGGCCTGCCAGAACCTCACCCCCGACGACGTGAACCCGGACACGGTGCGCGCCTCCTCCATCGTCTATCTCGAAGGCTATCTCTGGGACCCGCCGGCCGCCAAGGAAGCCTTCCGCAAGGCCGTCAAGATCGCCCACGAGGCCGGCAACAAGGTGGCGCTCACCCTGTCCGACGCGTTCTGCGTCGATCGCTACCGGGACGAGTTCCTCGGCCTCATGCGCGACGGCAGCCTCGACATCCTCTTCGCCAACATCCACGAGCTGCAGAGCCTCTACGGCACATCCGATCCCGACACCGCCCTTGCCGCCCTGCGTGAGGAGAACGTGCTCGGCGCGATCACCCGCTCGGCGGAGGGCGCGCTGATCGTGAGCCGCGGCGAGACCCGCGCCGTGCCGGCCTTCCCCGTCGAGCGCGTGGTCGACACCACCGGCGCGGGCGACCTCTTCGCCTCGGGCTTCCTCGCCGGCCTCGTGAAGAACCTGGATCTGACCGACTGCGCCCGCCTCGGCGGCCTCGCGGCCGCCGAGATCATCAGCCATCTCGGCGCCCGCCCGCAGGCGAGCCTCAAGGAGCTGGCGCAGCAGCAGGGTCTGCTCTCGTAAGGATCGCCCACCCCGTCATGGCCGGCCTTGTGCCGGCCATCCCGATCGGAAAAGCACGGCGCTTCAATATATCGGGACCACCGGCACAGAGCCGGTGATGACGACCTGATGCTCAATCCCCACCCGTCTGCCCGAACCACAGGCCGAACAGGGCCGCGAGCGATACGAGCGCCAGGAAGCCGTTGAACGCCACGAGCAGGTACGGCGGAATGCGCTGCACGTCCGGGTGCGGCGGCTGCGAGCCCGTAAAGATCTGGCGCCAGACCGCGGAGGCGAAGCAGAAGGCGCTGAACAGGATCAGGACCGAGCCGGTGGAGAGGATCATCCACTCCGGCACGACGCCCTCCAGGAGCTTCTTCGCGCCGATGCCGGAGGCGAGCGACGCGAGACCGGTGCGCACCCAGGCGGCATAGGTGCGCTCGGCGGCGAAGACCGTGCGGTTGGCCGCGAGCTCCGTGCGCCGGTCGGCGCTGTCCTTCATCTGCACGCTGGCGCTCGCGGTCGTCGTGGCGGCGGCCTGCGTGTGTTCGGCCGCCTCCTGCGTCTGCTCGGCGGCTTCCTGGCTTTGCTCGGCCGCCTCCTTGGCGTGCTCGGCGCTGCGCTTGAGCTTCTCGTCGACCGGCTGGGATGTCATGTTTGCTCCGTAGATCTGGAGGCACAACGCTCAAGGTTATGAAAAGGTTGGCGCTTCCTAAAGCCTCGCGGCTGAACCGCACTTCACTTTCGGGGCCATACGTTCGGCCTCACCGTGCCAGCGTTCGGGCCTTGAGGCTCTGTTTACCTTTCCGGCCGTCTTTCCGCCCCTGCGGCAGATGGCGTCTGCCGCAGGGGTTGAGTTCCGCTGCGTGCCATAGAAGGATGCCGGCGGGGGCGCTGGAAGAGGATCGGCCAATGCGGGTGGTCGCCTTCGTCGCTTGCCTTGCCACCCTGATGGCCGCTTCGGGCCCCGCGCCATCCCTGGCGCAGACGAGCGGGCCATCGTACCGGTCCGCGTCGCCGGCAGCGGTCGAACTCGCGCCGACGCCCATCCCTCCGACATTCTATTCGGTCGGCCAGCTTGGCGATCACCTGCATGCGATCCGTTGGGAATTGGCCATCGTCGGGGCCGCCATCGTGACCGTCGGCATCAAGGATTGGGATTGGGGCAATGTCTCCGGGTTCCAGACCATCGAGGAAGGATGGTTCTCCAAGAACACCCGGCACGGCGGAATGGACAAGATCGGCCATTCCTTCTCGACCTATGTCATCGCCGACCTTCTCACCGACAGGATCCGGGCCAATGCGTCGAACCCCGCAGGCGCTCCGATCACGGCCGCGCTCGTCGCCTTCGGCATCATGGGGCTGGTCGAGACCGTGGACGGGTTCACGGGCCGGCACCGCTTCTCGCGCGAGGACATCGTGGCGAACGGGGCAGGCGCCCTCTTCTCCGTCTTCCGGAATTCCGTTCCCGGACTGCGGGAGAAGCTGGACTGGCGGATCATGTATACGCCCGCGAGCTTTGAGCGACCCGGCATCACAGGGGAGAACGGCATTCTCCCTCCCTACGAGCGCCAGCGCTACATCATGGCCCTGAAGGGCAGCGGGTTCGAAACGCTGAAAGATACACCCCTGCGCTATGCCGAGCTGCATGTCGGCTTCGACGCACGGGGTTTCGAGGAGAAGGAGCGCGAGCTCGGCTATCCGATCGAGCGCTCTTTCTATGTCGGGCTTGGCCTGAACCTCAACGAGGTGCTCTTCGGGACGGGACCCCATCCGAACTTCGCCCGGTACAGGGACACCCTCCCGGGCTGGGCCGCCCGCAAGACGCTCGAATACGTCCAGGTGCCCTACACGTCCGTCTACGCCAGGAGCCGTTTCTCGACGGTGCGCCGGGTGGGAACGACGTTCCAGGATTAGCGCGTCGTATGAACCTCGACCACTGTGGAGGCACAGGGCTCCGAAAAAGCCGACATTAGGTCAGCTCACCATACGTCGCGGCCAGCAGCCATGCGATCACGAGCCAGATGAGACCGCCGAGAACGAACAGGGCTCCCATCGATATGCTGGACGCCTTGTCTCCCCAAAGCGCATCCATGATCCGACTCGGCTGATCAGCCGCACTTGCAGCCATTGCTGTGGATGCACCTACTCCCCTGGTCGAGCCGAAGAACATGAGTGCTCCGAACGCGCCCATGCCCAATCCTACATAAGTTGCGATATCGAACATCTCGACGGCAGAGCGTCGGTCGAGGAGCCACACAGCCACCCCCGTGACAACCAGCGCCAAGATGTTGAGAACGGCTAGCCCTTTGGCGCAACGCTTCATGCCGCTCACAGCCTTCGCAACGCCACCGTCTCGATGCGGTGGCTCGGACCCTTCTTCAGGATCAGGCTCGCGCGCTGGCGGGTCGGCACGATGTTTTCCTGCAGGTTCACCAGATTGATGCGGTTCCACAACCCGTCCGCGACGGCGATGGCCTCCGCCTCCGCCAGTTCCGCATACCGTCGGAAATAGGACAGGGGATCGCGGAAGGCCGTGTGGCGAAGCCTCAGGAAGCGGTTCACGTACCAGCGGTGCAGGTCTTCCTCGTCGGCGTCGATATAGACCGAGAAGTCGAAGAAATCGGACACGAAGGGAATGGCCGTGCCGTCCTTGGGCATGCGCGCCGGCTGGAGCACGTTGAGCCCTTCGACGATGAGGATGTCCGGCCGGTCGACCACGGTCTCCTCGCCGGGCACCACGTCGTAGACGAGGTGGGAATAGAGCGGCGCCTTCACGTTGCGCTTGCCGGCCTTGATGTCGGCCAGGAAATGCAGGAGCTTGCCGGTGTCGTAGCTCTCCGGAAAACCCTTGCGCTCCATCAGCCCCAGCCGGGTCAGCTCGGCATTGGGCAAAAGGAAGCCGTCCGTGGTGACGAGGTCGACCTTCGGGGTGTTGGGCCAGCGGGCGAGGAGCGCCTTCAGCACGCGGGCCGTGGTGGATTTGCCCACCGCCACCGAGCCCGCCACGCCGATGATGTAGGGCACCTTCTCCTGATGCTCCGCGAGGAGGAAGCGCTGGGTTGCCTTGAACAGCCCCTGCGTCGCCGCGACGTAAAGCGAGAGCAGGCGCGAGAGCGGCAGGTAGATCGCCGCGACCTCGTCCAACGAGATCGGATCGTTGAGGGATTGCAGCTGCAGCACCTCGTCGGCCGTAAGCGTCATGGGCGCGTCGGCGCGCAGGCGGGCCCATTCGTCGCGCGGGAAGATCCGGTAGGGCGAGAGGCCGTCATCGGTCTCGGGCGTGGAGATCACGTTGGGCTGGTCCATGCGAACCACCTTCTCGGTTTAGGTCCCGCGCGCGGCCTTCTCCGCAAGACCCGATTGCGCCGTGCGGCGCTCCAGTTCGGCCATCACGTCACTTAGCGGAATGTTTGCGCCCTGCAACACGACCAAAAGATGATACAGCACGTCCGCGGCTTCCGCCGTGAGATTCTCCCGGTCGCCCTGGACAGCCGCGATGGCGGCCTCCACGGCCTCCTCGCCGAGCTTCTTGGCGGCCTTGGCCGGCCCGCCGCCGATGAGCTTCGCCGTATAGGACTCGGTCGCAGGCGCGGCGGCGCGCTCGGCCACGATGCGGGCGAGATCTTGAAGCGTGAAGGTGGTCATAGCCGCATCATCCGGGCAGGGTCACGACAAGGGGGCCGTTGCGGGTGGCAACGACGGTGTGTTCGTACTGGACGGTCAGCGCACGGGGCTCGCTGAACAGGGTCCAGGGATCGTCGCCGTCCTGGGCCCATTCCGCCCCCAGGGACAGGAAGGGCTCCACGGTGAAGACCAGGCCCTCATTCATGATCCGGCGCTCGGAACGGTCGGGCCAGGTGGCGATCTCCTTCGGCTCCTCGTGCAGGGAATGGCCGATGCCGTGGCTCGCCAGGTTGCGGACGAGGGTATAGCCGTTCTTCTGCGCAAATTTTCCGATGGCTTCGCCGATTCCGCCCATCGGCCTGTTGGCCCCGACCTGGCGCAACCCGATCCATAGGGCGCGGCGCCCGTCCCGGCACAGCCGCTTGGTGGCGTTCGTGATCGGCGGAACGGCGAAGGAAGCGCCGGTATCGGCGAAGACGCCGTTCTTTTCCGCCGAAATGTCGATGTTGACCAGATCCCCCGCGTCGATCCGACGGGAGCCGGGAATCCCGTGGGCGATCTCCTCGTTCACGCTGATGCAGGTGGCGCCGGGAAAATCGTAGACGAGCTCCGGGCCGGATCGCGCACCGGCATTCTCAAGATAGCGGCGCCCGACCGCATCGAGCTCCGCCGTGGTTATCCCCGGTTCCAGGGCCGCCGCCATGGCTTCGAGCGCATTGGCGACGATCCTGCCGATCTCCTGGAGCTTGGTGAGATCATCCTCGTTGGAAACCGTCATCGCTCAATCTCCATCGGCCTCGCGTGATGCATTCGTCCAGGTCGGAAGTCACGGCACTTACGACAATGCCATGCCGGCCGTTCGGACGGCTGGCCCGTGCGCCGGCTCGTCGAGGCGCATTTTCAGGCCCTTCTGGGCCATGTAGCCCTTGGCCTCGCCGATCGTATGCGTGCCGAAGTGGAAGATCGAGGCGGCGAGTACCGCGCTGGCGTGACCCTGCTCGACCCCGTCGACGAGATGGTCGAGATTGCCGACGCCGCCGGACGCGATGACCGGCACGGAGACCGCGTCCGCGATGGCGCGCACGAGCGCGAGATCATACCCGCCCTTGGTGCCGTCCCGGTCCATGGAGGTGACGAGCAACTCCCCTGCTCCGAGCTCCGCCACCTGCCGGGCGAAGGCGATGGCGTCGATGCCCGTGGCATTGCGGCCGCCATGGGTGAAGATCTCCCAGCGCGGCTCCTCGCCCTCCCCCGACACCTTTTTGGCGTCGATGGCCACGACGATGCACTGGTTGCCGAATTTTTCCGACGCCTCGCGCACGAAATCCGGGTTCTTCACGGCGGCGGTGTTGATCGACACCTTGTCGGCGCCGGCGAGCAGGAGCTTGCGGATGTCCTCGACACTGCGCACGCCGCCGCCCACGGTGAGCGGCATGAAGCAGGCCTCCGCCGTGCGCCGCACCACGTCGAGCAGGATCCCCCTCGCCTCGTGGCTCGCGGTGATGTCGAGGAAGCAGAGCTCGTCGGCGCCGGCGGCGTCATAGGCCTTGGCGGCCTCCACCGGATCGCCCGCATCGACGAGGTCGACGAACTGCACGCCCTTCACGACGCGTCCGTCCTTGACGTCCAGGCAGGGAATGAGACGCACTTTCAGCATCAGGCGGGCTCCTTGCGCACGGAGCGCAGCAGCGCCAGCGCTTCCTCCGGGTCGATGCGCCCGTCATAGAGGGCGCGGCCGGAGATGGCGCCGTCGAGGACGGCGCAGTCGGGTTGGGTCAGGCGCTCGATATCGGCCATGGAGGCAAGGCCGCCGGAGGCGATCACCGGGATCGAGACGGCGCGCGCCAGCCCCAGCGTCATCGGGAAGTTCAGGCCCTTGAGGATGCCATCGCGGGCGATGTCCGTGTAGATGATGGCGGCGACGCCCGCATCCTCGAACCGGCGGCCGAGCTCTTCCGCCGACAGGGTCGAGGTCTGGGCCCAGCCCTCCACGGCCACGAGCCCGTCCTTGGCGTCGATGCCGACCGCGATTTTGCCCGGATGGAGCCTCGCGGCCTCGCGCACGAAGGCGGGATCGCGCACGGCGGCCGTGCCGATGATCACGCGGGACACGCCTTTCGACAGCCAGCCCTCCACGGTCTTCATGTCGCGGATGCCGCCGCCGAGCTGCACGGGGATCGTGACCCGCTTCAGGATGGTCTCGACCGCCGCGGCGTTCATCGGCTTGCCCGCGAAGGCACCGTCGAGGTCGACCACGTGCAGCCATTCGAAGCCCTGGGCCTCGAAGGTGGCGGCCTGGTCGGCCGGATCGTCGTTGAACACGGTGGCCTGGTCCATGTCGCCCTGGATGAGGCGGACGCAGCGGCCCTCTTTGAGATCGATGGCAGGATAGAGGATCACGGGCGCCACCTCAAAAAATTGGCGATGAGCTTGAGGCCGAGCGCCTGGCTCTTCTCGGGATGAAACTGGGTGCCGACGAGGTTGTCGCGCGCGACGATGGCCGTGACCGGCCCGCCGTAATCGGCGGTGGCGACCACGTCGTCCGGGTTCGTGGGCGCGAGTGCATAGGAATGCACGAAATAGGCGTGCAGCCCGTCGGGCCCGGTCGGAATGCCCTCCAGCACCGGGTGGGGCTTCGCCAGGGTCAGCGTGTTCCAGCCCATATGCGGGATCTTGAGCGACGGATCGCCGGGTTGGATGGGCTTCACGTCGCCCGGGATCCAGTCGAGGCCGTAGCTCACGGTGTGCTCGAGGCCGCGCGTCGCCATGAGCTGCATGCCGACGCAGATGCCGAAGAAGGGGCGCTTGTCCTCGTGGACGCGCCTTTGCAGCACCTCCACCATGCCGGGGACGGAATCGAGGCCGCGGCGGCAATCGGCAAAGGCGCCGACGCCCGGCAGCACGATCCGGTCGGCCTTGGCCACGAGGCTTGGGTCGGACGAAACGGCGATGGACAGATCGAGCTCCGCCTCCCGGGCCGCCCGCTCGAAGGCCTTGGCGGCGGAGTGCAGGTTGCCGGACCCGTAATCGATGATGACGACGCTCACCGGGGACGCTCCGCATCGGGGAAGAGGCCGATCACCGGTTCGGACCGCCTCGGGGTGGACAGGACCGGCGAAGGCGCCGGAGGGCGGGGCAGGGAGGACGGCTTGGCCCCGAGCCAGCGGGCGAAGGCCTTGGCCTCCGCCTCGTCCTGGTCTTCGGCCGTCACCACGTCGACCGTGGGCAGCCCGCGGCGGGCCAGGGTCCAGCGCCGCAGGCTGTTGGCCTCGAGTCCGATCAGGCCCTGGAGCAGGAGCTGCGCGATGGAGCCGGCGAGCGGATGCACGTCGAGCACGGCCATGAGGCCGCCGAAGGTGAGGACGAGGATCAGCACGCCGAACCCGGCGAGCCAGAGCCGATGAAAGAAGAACCACAGGAAGGTGAAGAAGAAGGCCCCCCAGGAAAAGGCGTCCTTCACGAGCTCGGATTCGTCCAAAGCACTCGGATCACCCGGCCGCGCATCGCGCGGGAGGTGCAGGGTATAGGTGGTCATGACGTTTCCTCAGGCCTGTCCGGTGAGGTGACGCTGGCGTGCCCGCCGGACAAGACGTCTCTTGCAGGGTTTTAGAGCGTCCCCTTGGTGGAGGGAACGCGGCCCTCTTCCCTTGGGTCCAGTGCCACGGCCTGACGCAAGGCCCGTGCCAAGCCCTTGAAGCAGCTCTCGGCGATATGGTGGCTGTTCTCGCCGTAGAGGGTCTCCACGTGGAGCGTCAGCCCCGCATTGATGGCAAAGGCCTGATGGAACTCGCGCACCAGCTCGGTGTCGAACACGCCGATCTTCTCCGTCGGGAAGGTGGTCCGGAACACCAGGAAAGGGCGGCCGGAGATGTCGAGAGCGACGCGGGTCAAGGTCTCGTCCATCGGCAGATGGAGGTCGGCATAGCGCGAGATGCCCTTTTTATCGCCAAGCGCCTGCAGGATGGCCTGACCCAGGGCAATGCCGGTGTCTTCCGTGGTATGATGCTGGTCCACATGCAGGTCGCCGGCCACCTTTACGGTCAGGTCGAAGAGACCGTGTCGGGCGAACAGTTCGAGCATATGGTCGAGGAAGCCGACCCCCGTGGAGATCTCGGCCTTGCCGGTGCCATCGAGGGCAATCGACACAGCGACATCGGTCTCGGCGGTGCGACGGCTGACGCTCGCGGAGCGCATCATCAAAATCCTTTGCGGAACAAGAGACCGGGCCTTCTAGCAAGCCGCGGCGAGAAATGCCACCCGCGTTGCTTTTGGCCGACGAATGATTAAGTCAGGCCTTGAAACGGCCCTTTCTGCCATCGATCATTTCCCGCCTGCCGGAGTCCTGTTCCCGTGTCCGAAGACGCCACCCCCCGCATGCATGCCACCACGATCCTCATGGTCCGCAAGGGCGGCCGCGTCGTCATCGGCGGTGACGGGCAGGTGAGCCTCGGCCAGACGGTCGTGAAGGGCAATGCGCGCAAAGTCCGCCGGCTGGCCAAGGGTGGTGTGATCGGCGGCTTTGCCGGTTCCACGGCCGATGCCTTCACCCTGTTCGAGCGCCTCGAGGCCAAGCTCGAGCAATATCCCGGCCAGCTCACCCGCGCCTGCGTCGAGCTCACCAAGGACTGGCGCACCGACCGCTACCTGCGCCGCCTGGAGGCGATGATGCTGGTGGCCGACAAGGATGTCGGCCTGCTGCTCTCCGGCGCCGGTGACGTGCTGGAGCCGGAAAACGGCATCATGGCCATCGGGTCCGGCGGCAATTATGCCTTGGCTGCCGCGCGGGCGCTCGCCGATTCCCAGATGGACGCGGAAGCCGTCGTGCGCCGCTCTCTCGCCATCGCGGCCGAGATCTGCGTCTATACCAACGCGAACATCGTCATCGAAACGCTCGATGAAACCTGAATGCCCGTCATGGCCGGGCTTGTCCCGGCCATCCACGTCTTTAACCTCTCCATGCCGGAAGGCGTGGATCCCCGGACCAGGTTCGGGGATGACGATCACACTTTGAGCCAAGACATCTCATGACCACGTTTTCTCCCCGCGAAATCGTTTCCGAACTCGACCGCTACATCGTGGGTCAGCACGACGCCAAGCGCGCCGTCGCCATTGCCCTGCGCAACCGCTGGCGCCGGCAGCAGCTCGAAGGCTCCTTACGCGAGGAGGTGGCGCCGAAGAACATTCTCATGATCGGCCCGACCGGGTGCGGCAAGACCGAGATCTCGCGGCGCCTCGCCAAGCTCGCCGGCGCGCCCTTCATCAAGGTCGAGGCGACCAAGTTCACGGAGGTCGGCTATGTGGGCCGGGACGTGGAGCAGATCGTGCGCGATCTGGTCGAGATCGGAATCGGCCTCGTGAAGGAGGAACGCCGCCGGCAGGTGCAGGCCAAGGCGCATGTGGCGGCGGAAGAGCGCGTGCTCGATGCGCTGGTCGGCTCCACGGCGAGCGCCGTCACCCGGGATTCCTTCCGCCGCAAGCTGCGCGCCAACGAGCTCGACGACAAGGAGATCGAGGTCGAGCTGCAGTCAGGTGGAGGGCAGGGGATGCCGATGTTCGAGATCCCCGGCATGCCGGGCGCGTCCGTGGGTGCCATCAACCTCTCCGACATGTTCGGCAAGGCTTTGGGCGGCGGGCGCGCGAAAACCCGCCGCACCACCGTGCGCGAGGCCTACGAGCCGCTCGTCACCGAGGAGGCCGACAAGCTGATCGACCAGGACGCCATCGTTCAGGAGGCGCTGCGCCAGGTGGAGAACAACGGCATCGTGTTCCTCGACGAGATCGACAAGATCGCCGGCCGCGAAGGCCGCACCGGTGCCGACGTGTCGCGCGAGGGCGTGCAGCGCGATCTGCTGCCGCTGATCGAGGGCACCACCGTGTCGACGAAGTATGGTCCGGTGAAGACCGACCACATCCTCTTCATCGCTTCGGGGGCCTTCCACGTGTCGAAGCCGTCGGATCTGCTGCCCGAGCTGCAGGGCCGCCTGCCGATCCGCGTGGAGCTCGCCCCACTGACGGTGGAGGATTTCAAGCGCATTCTCACCGAGACCGAAGCCAGCCTCATCAAGCAGTCGGTGGCGCTCATGCACACCGAGGGTGTGAACCTTGTGTTCACGGACGACGCCATCGATGCGCTCGCGCAAGTCGCCGTCGACGTGAACAGCTCGGTCGAGAACATCGGCGCCCGCCGGCTGCAGACGGTGCTCGAGCGCGTGCTCGACGACGTCTCCTTCACGGCGCCCGACCGTTCGGGCGAGACGGTCACCATCGATGCGTCTTACGTGCGCGGCGAGGTGGAGTCGCTGGCGAAGAACACGGATCTGAGCCGGTTCATTCTTTGAAGACACCCCCGTTGTCATTCCGGGGCGAGCGCAGCGAGAGCCCGGAACGACAGTGTGGGATATGGAACCACTCTCCTGATTCGCGACTTGCCCCGGGATGAATCCGGACCTGCAGGACCTCAAGGCGAAGGCGCTCGCCATCCACCAGCGTCTCTGCGAGGTGTATGGCTGTCCGATCCCCTATTTCCATTCCCTCGATCCTTTGAGCGAGCTGATCTCCTCGCTTCTCTCCCATCGCACCCGCAATGCGGATTCCGGCCGCGCCTTCAAGGCGCTGAAGGCCCGCTATCCCGATTGGCGCGCCATGATGAGCGCGCCGACGGAGGAGGTGGAGGAGACGATCCAGGGCGTGACCTGGCCGGAGCAGAAGGCGCCGCGCCTGCAGACGGTGCTGCGCGCCATCGAGGAACGGCACGGCAGCCTCGCGCTCGACTTCCTCGGCGCCATGCCGGTGGAGGAGGCGCGGGCGTGGCTCGAGAGCATTCCGGGAATCGGGCCGAAGACCAGCGCGGCGGTGCTGTCGTTTTCGATGCTGCGGAAGGCGGCCCTGCCTGTCGACAGCCACCATCATCGGGTCGCGCAGCGCACCGGGCTGATCCCGCAATCGACGGCCGTCGGACCGTCCCATGCGGCGCTCGCCGCCCTGCTGCCCGAGGATTGGGATGCTCAGGCGGTCTACGACCACCACGAGGTCATGATGCTGCACGGCCAGCGCTGCTGCTTTTTCAACAATCCAGCCTGCAGACGCTGCGCCATTCTCGATCTCTGCCCGACCGGGCAGGGGCGACTGGAAGACAAGCGGACCCCTGTCAGAAGGCCTGAAAACAGGCCGGACGATCTAAGATCCTCACGTTCCCGCGACAGATAGCCCGAAGGACCGCGAAAGCGGAACGACCTTCGGGTTTCCCGCGTTCGCCTCCAACGATTGGAGGAGTGAACTCATGCGTAAGTTCGTCTTGGCTGCCGCCGCCACGGCAGTTCTCAGTACCCTCGGCTTTGCCGCTCCGGCTTCCGCTGCCGAGACGCGGACCATGCCCATCGACCAGCTGGCCGCCGCGGTGCGGAACGGCGACGTGAACGTCACCTACGTGCAGGATTACTATCGTGGACGCGCCATTCGGCGCGGTTATCGCGGTGGCGGTCCGCGCTATGTGGAACGCCGTTATTACGGCCCGCGCCGCTATTACGGTGATCGCTACTATTATCGTCGTGACCGCGGCAATGCCTTGGCCGCAGGCGCCCTGGGTCTGGCGACCGGTGCGATCATCGGCGGCGCCATCGCCCAGTCGCAGGCTCAAGCGGCGCCGGTCTATGGCAGCAACACCGCCGCCTATTGCGCCCAGCGCTACCGGTCCTACGATCCGGCTTCGGGCACCTATCTCGGCTACGATGGCCTGCGCCATCCCTGCCCATAACGCCTGAAAGCGTGAATGTACGAAGCGGGCCGAACGGCCCGCTTCTTTTTCGAGACGTTACTTCGCCGCGATGACGGCGATTTCGACCTTGAAGGCCGGAGCCGCGAGCTTCGCCTCGACGGTCGCGCGGGCAGGGGTGTTGCCGGCCGACACCCAGGCATCCCACACCGCATTCATCTCCTGGAACGTGCCCATGTCGGTGAGCCAGATATTGGCCATCAGGATCTTCGACTTGTCGGTGCCGGCCTCGGCCAGCAGGCTGTCGATGATCGCGAGGATTTCCTTCGTCTGCTCGGTGACGCTTTGCCCGGCGGTCTGGTTGGCGACCTGGCCGGCGAGGTAGACCGTGTTGCCGTGAACGACGGCGCCGCTCATGCGCGGGCCGGGCTTGATGCGTTGGATCGTCATGGAATGTCCTTGTGTCTTTTCCAGAACAGGTGGGATCTGCCTTTTCGGGGGCAGGGGACTTCAGGTCAAGAGCGTCGGCCTCAGTAGAGAGTCGACCGCTGCCGCTCCGGCAGTGCCCTGTCATAGGCCTCGCCGCCCATCTGGTCGTTCGACAGCGCCGCGAGGATCTGGCCAGCGCTCGGCAATGAGGCGCGGGCTACATGCTTGTTCGGATTCCACAGGTCCGAGCGCAGGATGGCGCGGGCGCACTGGAAATAGACCGCCTCGACGGTGATCGCGATCACCGCGTTCGGCGCCTTGCCGTCGATGGCGAAGCCGGCGAGCAGGGCGGGCTCGACCGAGATCGTCGCCCGGCCGTTGACGCGCAGGGTCTCGCCGATGCCCGGGATCAGGAACAGCAGGGCGACGCTCGGGTCGCGCACGATGTTGCGCAGGGAATCGATGCGGTTGTTGCCGCGCCGGTCGGGCAGGAGCAGGGTCTTTTCGTCCTGCACCCGCACGAAGCCGGGACCGTCGCCGCGGGGTGAGCAGTCGAGCCCCTCCGGCCCGCGCGTCGCCAGCGCCACGAAGGGCGCGGCCTCGATGAAGGCCCGGTATTCGGGCACGATCCGATCCGTTTCCTTCAGAAGGGACGCCTTGTTGACCTCTCCATAGAGGGCTTCGAGTTCGGACAGGGTGGTGATCGTATGGGACATGAGGTGAGGAGCCGGTGCGGGATCGTGATTTGACAACCGGCACCTTGGTGCAACTGCATAGCGGCAGGCAAGCCCGATTGCTCTTCCGGCCCGGCCCATGTGAAAGACGCGTATGAAAAGCCCGCAAGCCAAAGTGGCCCCTGAAGCCCCCGCTTCGGAGATCCCGATCCGCACGCGCGAGATCCGTCTGGTCACGGGACTGGTGCTTGGCGTCTTTCTCCTCACCCATTTCAGCAATCACGCACTCGGCCTGATCTCGATCGAGGCCATGGAGGCCGGCCGCGCCTGGTTCAATCGCCTGTGGCGCAATCCCGTCGGCACTCTCCTCCTGTACGGTTCGGTCCTCGTCCATTTTCTGCTGGCCCTGCAGGCGCTCTACCGGCGGCGGACCCTGCGCATGCCGTGGCGGGAGGCGGCGCAGCTCGTCCTGGGCCTGAGCCTGCCGTTCCTGCTGATCGCCCATGTGGTCGGAACCCGGGTGGAATGGGCCCTGACCGGTCACGATTCCGGCTATCCCGAAGTGGTCCGGAATCTCTGGATCCTCAGTCCCGAGATCGGTGCCCGGCAGGCCGCCGCCCTCGTCATCGCCTGGCTCCATGGCTGCCTGGGAGTCTATTTCTGGCTGCGCCCGAAAACCTGGTTCCCCGGCTATGCGCTGGTCCTCTACACGGGCGCCGTCCTCGTCCCGGTCCTCGCGCTCCTCGGCTTCGCGGGAGCGGGGAGGGAGATCGCGGAAGCGCCGGAGCGGCTTCTCCGAACGCCGCCTCCATCCACGTCCGACATCCTGCCGATGATCGCGCCTGCGCTTTATGTCTTCTTCGGGGGATTGGTCGCCGCCACGGTGGCAGGCCGCTTCATCCGCAGCGGGCTTCTGTGGTCGCGGCGGGTGCGGGTCTTCTATCCCAACGATCAGGTCGCGACCGTGCCGCTCGGCTTCAGCGTGCTGGAGGCAAGCCGCATCGCGGGCATTCCGCACCTCTCCGTCTGCGGCGGGCGAGGGCGCTGCTCCACCTGCCGGGTGCGGGTGCTCGACGGCCATCAGCGGCAGCCACCGCCCACCGCCCAGGAGCGGGGCACCCTCGCGCGCATCAAGGCCGGTCCCCACGTGCGGCTCGCCTGCCAGTTCCGGCCGACCCACGACGTCTCGGTCGTGCCGATCCTGTCCACGGGGCGCAACGGCGTGACCTCCCTGGTGCGCGCCGGCCGGGCCCAGGGCCAGGAGCAGGAGATCGCGGTCCTGTTCTGCGACCTGCGCGGCTTCACGAGCCTTGCCGAGCGGCGCCTGCCCTTCGACACGGTCTTCATCCTCAACCGCTATTTCGAGGCGGTGGGCGAATCCGTCGAGGATGCGGGCGGCTACATCGACAAGTTCATCGGGGACGGGGTGCTCGCCCTCTTCGGCCTGCGCACGTCTCCGCAGCAGGCGGCCAGACAGGCCCTCGATGCCGCGCTCCGGATCAAGACGGCGCTCGTGCATCTCAACGAGGAATATAAAAGCGAATTCGAGCACCCCCTGAAGATCGCCATGGGCCTCCATGCCGGTCCTGCCATCGTCGGGCAGATGGGCTACGGCCAGGCCACCAGCCTGACGGCCGTGGGCGACACCATCAACGCCGCGAGCCGCCTGGAAGGGCTCGCCAAGGAACTCGACGTGGAGCTGGTGATCTCCGAAGACCTTGCGATGCGCGCCGGCCTCGACCTCTCCGATCGCGACCGCCAGATCGTGCAGATCAGGGGCCGGGCGGCACCGTTGGGGAGCTGGATCATCCCGGAGGCGCAGAGCCTCGCACGCTGATGCAAAAGAGCAGGATTTATCAGTTGCACCCACGACTCTGATCGCCGCGGAGCATTGCGGCTCCTACATGACCATCGGCAAGAGCTTCGATCTGCTTTTCGCGACCCTCGCCCAGCGCAATCTGATCCGGCCGGACCTGCGCATGGTCGGCGTCTACCTCGATGATCCAACGAGCGTTCCGGAAGCCGAATCGAGATCGCAGGCTGCTGTGGCGGTGCATGAACCACCGACGGTCGCTGCGCCCCTCGTGATCTCTCAGGTGCGGGGCGGCGATTATGCGGTTCTCAGATACAAGGGACCCTATGGAGACATGCGTGCGGCCTATGACTGGCTCTATGGCCAGTGGCTCCCCTTGTCGGGACGCGATGCCGCCGACGCGCCGGTCTTCGAGGAAGATCTCAACAGCCCGCGTGATACGCTGCCGACCGAGCTGCGGACGGACATCTATCTGCCGCTGGCGTGAGGCTTCTCCAGCAGATAACAGAGGGCAATCGTTACGATCCCGAATCGCAAGCATGAGTTTGAATGCGAAGCCTCTCATGTCTGAAGGTGCAACCGCTCTGAACCTTCCGGATCTGCCGCCTCACCTTCGGTTCGAGCGTCTCCCTCACACGGGGGAGGCGTTCAACTACGCGTTCGATGTGAAACGCACAGCCATGGGACCCCACATCACAGCCCGCTGGGGGTGGGATGAGGATTTTCAAAGGACGTTTCATCAGCAGCGGTTTCAGGAGAAGCCGTTCTTCCGCATCCTTCACGACAACGTGCCTGTGGGCACCATTGCTCTCACCAGGCAGCCGGATCACGTCCTCTTCGACGACTTCTACCTGCTTCCCTCGTATCAGCGCCAAGGGCTCGGAGCGGCAATCCTCAGACATTGCCTGTCTGTTGCTGATGAGATGAGGCTCCCGGTGCGCCTGCGATACCTCAAGTGGAACCCTGTCGGCTCGCTGTACAGACGCCATGGCTTTCAGCAGGTCGGCGAAACGGACATCCATTTCCTGATGGAACGTCAGCCCGCGAGGCCCCTTGGGGAGAGCGATTGATCGCATGGCTGGTTAGGCCCCGGGCGAGGGACGTTGGTGAATGGCAATAAAAAAGCGCGGCTTTCACCGCGCTTTCTTTTCGTCTGAAGCGTGGGGCGATTTTACTCGCCAGCAGCCTTCTGCTGGTCGCGCTGGGCGCGTTCGGCATCGCGCTCGGCCTTGAGCTGCTCGGTGATGTCCTCGCCGGTCTCCTGGTTGACCACCTTCATGGACAGACGGACCTTGCCGCGCTCGTCCATGCCGAGGAACTTCACCTTCACCTTGTCGCCTTCCTTGACCACATCGGTGACCTTGCCGACGCGGTTCTTGGCGAGCTCCGAGATGTGCACGAGGCCGTCGCGGGAACCGAAGAAGTTCACGAAGGCGCCGAACTCCATCACCTTCACGACCGTGCCGTCGTAGATCACGCCCACTTCCGGCTCCGCCACGATGGAACGGATCCAGTTGTAGGCGGCCTTGATCGACTTGCCGTCGGCGGACGCGATCTTGATGAGGCCGTCGTCGTTGATGTCGATCTTGGCGCCGGTCTTCTCCACGATCTCGCGGATGACCTTGCCGCCCGAACCGATGACCTCGCGGATCTTGTCGACCGGGATCTGCATGGTCTCGATGCGCGGGGCATGCTCGCCGAGCTCGGCGCGCGGCGCGGTCAGCGCCTTGTTCATCTCGGCCAGGATGTGCGTGCGGCCGGCCTGAGCCTGGTCGAGCGCCACGCGCATGATCTCTTCCGTGATGCCGGCGATCTTGATGTCCATCTGGAGCGAGGTGATGCCCTGCTCCGTTCCGGCCACCTTGAAGTCCATGTCGCCGAGGTGATCCTCGTCGCCGAGGATGTCGGACAGGACCGCGAAGCGCTCACCCTCGAGGATGAGGCCCATGGCGATGCCCGCCACCGGACGGCGAAGCGGAACGCCCGCATCCATCAGGGCCAGCGAGGCGCCGCAGACGGAGGCCATGGAGGAGGAGCCGTTCGATTCGGTGATCTCCGACACGACGCGGATCGTGTAGGGGAACTCGTGCGACGGCGGCAGCATCGGGTGGATGGCGCGCCAGGCGAGCTTGCCGTGGCCGATCTCGCGGCGGCCGGGCGAGCCCATGCGGCCCGTCTCACCGACGGAATAGGGCGGGAAGTTGTAGTGCAGCAGGAAGGTTTCCTTGCGGGTGCCCTCCAGCTCGTCGATGAACTGCTCGTCCTCGCCGGTGCCGAGCGTGGTCACGACGAGCGCCTGGGTCTCGCCGCGGGTGAACACGGCCGAACCGTGGGTGCGCGGCAGGACGCCCACTTCCGACAGGATCGGACGGACGGTTTTCAGGTCGCGGCCGTCGATGCGGGTGCCGGTATCGAGGATGTTCCAGCGCACGACCTTGGCCTGGGCTTCCTTGAAGACGGCCTTGACCTTCTCAGGGTCGAACTTGGCTTCGCCCTCGGCCGGAACCAGCGCCTCCATCACCTTCGCCTTGACGGCGTCGACGGCGGCGTAGCGGTCCTGCTTCTTGGTGATCTTGTAGGCCTCGCGCAGGTCGGCCTCGGCGATCTCAAGAACGGCCTTCTCGACGTCGGAGACGTCCGCCGGCTGGAAGTCGCGGGGTTCCTTGGCGGCCTTCTCGGCGAGGCGGATGATGGCCTCGATCACCGGCTGGAAATGCTTGTGGCCGAACATCACGGCTCCGAGCATCACGTCCTCGGGCAGTTCCTTGGCCTCGGACTCGACCATGAGCACGGCTTCCGACGTGCCGGCGACCACGAGGTCGAGAGCGGAATCCTCCATCTCCTGGACCGGCGGGTTCAGCTTGTACTGGCCGCCGATATAGCCGACGCGGGCCGCACCCACCGGGCCCATGAAGGGAACGCCCGAGAGGGTGAGGGCGGCAGAAGCCGCCACCATGGCGACGATGTCGGGATCGT
>DASZBB010000060.1:0-14636 GCA_035944695.1 Microvirga sp.
CGGGGAATAGGGCGATATCTTGGAGCGATCGGATGCGAAGAGTGCATGGACCGGGCTGAGGCCGAGGAAGGCACCTCCAAGGCGACCGACGTCCTCGGCAAAGAGACCCACGTCGGAATAGTCGCCGATGCCGAGATCCCGTTCCGAGCGCAGCGAATAGATCTGAGCCGTCGCACCCCAGAGCCTTGTCTCGCCTTGCAAGGCCTCCGGCTCCCAACACCTGGCGGGCGCGGCAATGACCGTCGTCTCCCTGTCTCCTACGCGGAAACGATGGTAGCCCGCCGGCAGGGCGGGAAGGGCCAGGCTAAGGTCGCCTTTGCCGAGCCGCCCTTCGTGGACCGCACCATCCTCCTCGATCAGGATCCATGTCTGCTGCCCGGGAGAGGCGCGGAAATCGATCGTCGAGGGTGTTTCCGCGTCGACCGTGATGACCGCCGGGAGCGGTCCGTTCTTGAGGCGCTCCAGCCGGGCCAGGCTCTCCTGCGCGCCCGCCTCGGACGAGATATCGAGCCCGAGTCCGGCCAGCAGCGCCTGCCGGGTGGCCGGGCTCGTCTCGACGCTCTGGCCGAAAGCATCGGTGTAGTCAGGGGATATACCGACAAGGGCGGCCATGCGCTCCAAGAGAGCGTCCAGCTTGCTCATGCCGATCGTCCTTTCAAGATGATCCCAAACCAGGGCGGAAGTTGCAGATTCTCCTGGCCCACGTCGAGCCCAGGACTGGACCAGAGCACGCGGGTATCGTCTCCGATGATTTCATTCATGGAAGCGTCGCCGAAATTGGCGAGGAGGCGCAGTGAGCCGTCAGCGAAGGTCCAGATCAGGTCGAGGGCGTTGTCCGGCGACACCTTGTAATGCGAGCCGCGGTACTCGCTCTTGAGCAGTGGAACGATTTCCGTTCGCCTCAGATCGAGCAGCTGACGGGTCTGCGACAGAACCTCCCGGTGCGGTGACCGATCGGTTTCCGACCAGTCGACCCTGGATCGCTCGAAAGTCGTTCGATCCGTGGGATCGGGAATCGTCTGCGACATCTCCGGATCCGTGAAGGCCCTGAAGCGCTTGAACTCGCCCCGCCGTCCATCCCGGACGGCCCTGGCAAGATCCGGCTCGCTCTCGAAGTCGACGAAGAACTGGAAGGGACTCGATGCCGCCCATTCCTCGCCCATGAACAGGAGCGGGATCTGGGGCGAGAGCAGAAAGATCGCCTGCGCGAGCGCGAGTCGCTCCGGCGGGATCAGATGTGCGAGGCGCTCGCCGAAGGCGCGGTTTCCGACTTGGTCGTGGTTCTGGAGAAAGGCCACGAATGCACTCGGCGGCAGATGGCCCGAGGGTTCGCCGCGGACGACGCCGTCCTTGTGCGGCGACGGATCGCCCTGATAGGCGAAGCCTTCCGCCAGCGCACGCCCGAGATGCTCGAGCGGCTTGTTCGCGTAATCTTCATAATAGCCCTCGTTCTCGCCCGTCAGGAGAGCGTGCCAGGAATTGTGGATGTCGTCCGCCCATTGCGCCGTGTGGAGCTTCGGCTTTCGATTGTCGTCGCGATTGAGCCAGCGCGCCTGATTGGCTTCGTTCTCGAGCACAAGGTGAACATGCCGGTCGGGGATCGCCTGCCGGATGCGGTTCGCCAGTTCCTCGATGAAGTGCGGCTTTCCATCATCCATGATGGCATGGACCGCATCGAAGCGCAGGCCGTCGATGTGGAATTCCTCCAGCCAGTAGAGTGCGTTGTGGAAGAAGAAGTCGCGCACCACGCGGCTGCCTTCGCCGTCCACGTTAATTCCGGCGCCCCACGGTGTCGGGTGGCGCTCGGTGAAGAAGGTCTTGGCATAGGCGTGGAGATAGTTTCCAGATGGGCCAAAGTGATTGTACACCACGTCGAGGAAAACCATCAGGCCAAGCTCGTGCGCGCGCTCGACGAGGCGCTTGAGGTCCTCCGGGCTTCCATAGGCGGCGTCCGGCGCATAGGGCAGAACGCCGTCATAGCCCCAGTTGCGCCGACCGGGGAACTCCCCGATCGGCATGAGTTCGATCGCCGTCACGCCAAGGTCGCGCAAACTGTCGAGCCTGCTCATCAGACCCGCATAGGTGCCCTCGGGTGTCGCCGTGCCCACATGGACTTCATAGAGGACGGTCTCCTCCCAGGGCCGGCCTGTCCAGGAGGTGTCCGACCAATCAAAGGAGCGCGGATCGACGACAAGGCTGAGCCCATGGACATCATCGGGTTGAAAACGGGATGCCGGATCCGGGACGGTGAGGTTGCGGTCGATCCTGTAGCCGTAGCGACTCCCCGGGCGAGCATCCGCTGACACGATACGATACCACCCATCGGTGTCCGCATTCAGGGGCAGCTCCCTATCGTCAAGCACAAGGCGCACCTCGCGCGCTGTGGGCGCCCACAGGGCAAAGCGAACGCCCGCGGATGTAATCTCAGCCCCAAAGGGCATGGAGTGAGCGCGCCGCATCGGATCTCCGGAAATAGCGAGGAAAGCACTTGCGAACGAGGTTGTTAGACCAATGTTCCAGCCGACGATAAAAAAACAGCCAAGCTCATATTCCTGCAACATAAGGGCTGTAGGTTCGCAAACGCTCTTCCCGTCCGATCGGGTTAGTCGAAAATATTTTCAAATTCATTCGGAACCGCATCGGGGGGAAGAGAGTTTAATGCGCGACTGCCTCTGGCGCGGGGGGTCGCTGGGGATCGCGCCGCTGAGCGAACATGCTGGAATCATTTCAACTGGAAGCCCATGGGGCTTTCCCGACGGTGGCGCATGCCGAATTGCAGGGCGGTGTCCAGCCGTCCATCTCGGTCAAGCGCCGACAGTCTATCCTATTTGTGACGTCCGAGATCGCCGATTACATCAAGGCCGGTGGCCTTGGTGAAGTGTCCGCCGCTCTGCCGCGTGCGCTGCGCCACCATTATGACGTGCGCATTCTGATTCCAGGATACCGCCAGGTTCTGTCGCAGATCGGACCGGTGGAGGAAATCGCGCGCCTTCCGGCATCCTACGGGATTCCGGCCTGCGGCCTGGGACGTGGCACGACGCAGGATGGCCTGACGGTCTACGTCCTGCTCTGCCCGGAACTCTACGATCGCGACGGATCGCCCTATGTCGACAGCTTCGGCGTGGACTGGAGCGACAACGACATCCGCTTCGCGCGTCTGGGCCTTGCGGCCGCCGACATCGCCTGCGGCAATGGCGATCATCTGTGGCGCGCCGATCTCCTCCATCTCAACGATTGGCCATCGGGCCTTGCCTCGGCTTATCTCGCTTGGCGCGGGCAGCACATCCCGACGATCTTGACCATTCATAACCTAGCCTACCAGGGCAATTTCGACCGTAGCCGCCTGTCGCATCTCGGCATTCCCGATGCGGCCTTTCAGATCAACGGCGTCGAGTTCTACGGCAAACTGTCCTTCCTGAAGGCGGGCATCTACTACTCGTCCCACATCACGACAGTCAGCGCGACCTATGCCCAGGAGATCACGCGGCCGGAATTCGGCTGCGGTCTCGACGGGTTGCTGCGGACCTGCGCTGAGCAGGGGCGGCTGGACGGCATCATCAACGGCATCGACGAAAGCTGGGATCCGAGCAAGGATCCGTATCTGGTGAGTCCCTTCTCGGCCGAGAATTGCCGGGGCAAACGCGCTAACGCCAACAACGTGCGCGAGAATTTCGGACTTGCCCTCTCGAGCGGACCGCTCTTTGCAGTCGTCTCGCGCCTCGTCCACCAGAAGGGTGTCGACCTTGCCATCTCGGCGGCCGAGACCATCGTGTCGCAGGGCGGGCAGATTGCCGTCATCGGTCAGGGCGAGCCGCGCTTCGAGGCTGAGCTTCAGGCGCTCGCAAAGCGGCATCCCGGCTCCGTCGGGGTGAAGATCGGCTACGACGAAGGAGATGCGCGACGCATGTATGCGGGCAGCGACTTCCTGCTCATGCCTTCGCGCTTCGAGCCCTGCGGTCTGAGCCAGATGTATGCGCAGCGCTTCGGCTCTCTGCCGATCGCGCACAAGACCGGCGGACTTGCCGATACCATCGAGGACGGCGTCAACGGCTTCCTGTTCGGCGAGCCTTCGCTCAACCGCTTCAAGGATGCCATCAAGCGCGGCCTTGAAGCTTTCCGCTCACGTCCGCGCCTCACGGCGATGCGCAGGGCGGCGATGCAGCGGCCGCACGGATGGGATCGATCGGCCTCTCGCTATCAGGAGGTCTACGAGCGGGCACGCCAAACGGCGCTCGCATAACCCCGCCTGCAATTTGATCACTGGGAGAATGGGCTGAACCTGCGTCAGCCCATTTTTCGTTCAATGGGGCTGTTCCGTTGTCCCATCTGCAATTTCGTTGCAGCCTTATTCTTAAGCCTGTGCCGCATTTTCAGGCAAATTGCGCATGATTGCGTTCCTGTCATGATCCACCTCAAATCGTCGGCGCTCAGACAGCAGAGGCACGAGCGCGGCTGGCACGGTTCTTGCGTAGTGCTCCGGCGCTGCACCTGAAACAGGGCAGCCAAGGGAGAGGACCTATGTCGATGTTGAATGTGACCCGTAGACACCTGATGGCGCTGGCCTCCGCCGCGCTGGTTTCCGGCGCTGTGATGGGAACGGCGCATGCGCAGGAGACCATCAAGGTCGGCGTTCTGCACTCTCTGTCCGGCACGATGGCGATCAGCGAGACGACGCTGAAGGACGTCATGCTGATGCTCATCGAGGAGCAGAACAAGAAGGGTGGTCTGCTCGGCAAGAAGCTGGAGCCAGTCGTGGTCGATCCGGCGTCCAACTGGCCGCTCTTCGCCGAGAAGGCGCGCGAACTGATCAGCCAGAACAAGGTTTCGGCGGTGTTCGGATGCTGGACGTCGGTGTCCCGCAAATCCGTGCTGCCGGTGTTCAAGGAGCTCAACAGCATTCTCTTCTACCCAGTGCAATACGAGGGCGAGGAAAGCGAGCGCAACGTGTTCTACACGGGCGCTGCACCAAACCAGCAGGCCATTCCGGCCGTCGATTATCTCGCCAAGGAAGAGAAGGTCGAGCGCTGGGTTCTCGCCGGCACCGACTACGTCTATCCGCGCACCACCAACAAGATTCTCGAAGCTTACCTGAAGTCCAAGGGCGTGAAGGCCGAGGACATCATGATCAACTACACGCCGTTCGGACATTCCGACTGGCAGACCATCGTGGCGGACATCAAGAAGTTCGGCTCGGCCGGCAAGAAGACGGCCGTGGTCTCCACCATCAACGGCGATGCCAACGTGCCGTTCTACAAGGAGCTCGCCAACCAGGGCGTGAAGGCGACGGACATTCCGGTCGTCGCCTTCTCCGTCGGCGAGGAGGAACTGGCCGGCATCGACACGAAGCCGCTCGTCGGCCATCTGGCCGCCTGGAATTACTTCCAGTCCGTCGAGACGCCCGAGAACAAGGCCTTCATCGACAAGTGGAAGGCCTTCACCAAGAACGACAAGCGCGTCACCAACGACCCCATGGAAGCTCACGTGATCGGCTTCAACATGTGGGTGAAGGCGGTGGAGAAGGCCGGCAGCACGGATCCGGACAAGGTGATCGACGCTATCGTCGGCGTGGAAGTTCCGAACCTGACCGGTGGCATCTCCAAGATGCTCCCGAACCACCACATCACGAAGCCGGTTCTCATCGGCGAGATCAAGGAGGACGGCCAGTTCGAGACCGTGTCGCAGACCGACGCTCTCGTCCCGGGCGATGCGTGGTCCAAGTACCTTGAGGGCTCGAAGGATCTGATTGCCGACTGGAAGGATCTCAAGTGCGGCAACTACAACACCGTCACGAAGAAGTGCGGCGCCTGATCGTCTGACACCGGAGGGCGGCCGTTCCGGCCGTCCTCGCTCGTTCCTCTGTTCAAAGTTGATGGCATGATCCGCTTGCGCAGCATCCTGCAAGCCTTCCTTCTCCTGATCGGCATGGCGTCCGCCGCCATGGCCGGGCCGTATGAAGATGCGCTGCCGAAGTTTACAGCCGACAGCTATTCCGATACCGAGGCTGCGATCGGCGCGGTGGCGGTGAGCGGGCATCCGCACGCGTTGAGCCTCGTCGAAGCCCTGCGCGACGGGCGATTGATGGTCGCCAATGGTCAGGTCTACGTCCGTGGCGCTGCGGGCCAATTCGCGGATGCGGCCACCGGGCAGGTTGTCGAGGCTCCGGCCGGTGCCAAGCCCGTGCGGGTCAACAACCGCGTGCGCCGCGCCATCGAAGCCGCGCTCGGCGGCATGACGCTGCTCAGCCCTGATGCCGGAACGCGCCTCGACGCGGCGCGCGCGGTTTTCCGCGCCCGCGATGCGGCCGCGCTGCCGGCTCTCGACATGGCTGTCGCGCAGGAGAGCAACAGCGAGGTGAAGGGCGCACTCGAAAGCGCCCGTGCTGCCGTTCTCCTGAACAAATCCGATGCGTCTTCATCCGAGAAATTGTCCGCCGTCGAAATCCTGCGCGGCCGCGGCGATCAGGATGCGCTGGCGCTTCTTTCTTCATTGCCGCCCGGGACGCCCGGGGAGGTGTCGGAGGCTGCAGCCAAAGCCGCCGAGGGCATTCGGTCCCGGCTGGCGCTCTGGAATGCCGTTCGGAACGTCTGGTACGGTATCTCCCTCGGATCCGTCCTGCTGCTCGCCGCCATCGGCCTGTCCATCACCTTCGGCACCATGGGCGTCATCAACATGGCCCATGGCGAGATGGTCATGATCGGCGCCTATACGACCTTCCTGGTGCAGGAGATGATCCGCACGCACGCGCCAGGTCTCTTCGGCGCCTCCCTGTTCATCGCGCTGCCGCTCGCCTTCCTCGTGGCGGGCCTCATCGGCATTCTCATCGAACGTACCGTGATCCGCTTTCTCTACGGGCGGCCGCTCGAGACGCTGCTCGCCACCTGGGGCATCTCCCTCATCCTGCAGCAGGGCGTGCGCACGATCTTCGGACCAACCAACCGCGAGGTCGGCACACCGGCCTGGATGAGCGGAGCGCTGGAGATCGGCGGCTTGAGCCTCACCTACAACCGCGTCGCCATCGTGGTCTTCGCCTTTGCGGTCTTCGCCACCCTGCTTCTCGTACTGCGCTATACGTCGCTGGGCCTCTATGTCCGCGCCGTCACGCAGAACCGGCGCATGGCCGGCTCGATGGGCATCCGGACGAACCGCATCGACGCGCTGGCCTTCGGCCTGGGATCGGGCGTCGCCGGCATTGCCGGAGTGGCGCTCTCGCAGATCGACAACGTCAGCCCCAATCTCGGGCAGGGCTACATCATCGACAGCTTCATGGTGGTGGTGTTCGGCGGCGTCGGAAACCTCTGGGGCACGCTGGTGGGCGCCATGACGCTCGGCGTCGCCAACAAGCTGCTCGAACCTTATGCGGGCGCCGTGCTCGGCAAGATCGTTCTGCTCGTCGCGATCATTCTGTTCATCCAAAGGCGTCCGCGCGGGCTCTTCGCGCTGAAGGGAAGGGCGGTCGAAACATGACAAGACAATCCACGCTCAACCGCCAGAGCACCATCGTCCTCCTTCTGCTCGGAGCCGCAGCCGTTCTGGTGCCGGTCCTGAACGCGGCGGTGGATCCGGGTTCCCCGTTCCATCTGTCGGATCACCTCGTGCCGCTGCTCGGCAAATACATCTGCTTTGCCCTGCTCGCGCTCTCGGTCGATCTGATCTGGGGCTTCTGCGGCATTCTCTCCCTCGGCCACGGCGCCTTCTTCGCCCTCGGCGGCTATGCCATGGGCATGTATCTCATGCGCCAGATCGGACCGCGCGGCGTCTATGCCGACCCGGTCTTGCCCGATTTCATGGTGTTCCTGAACTGGAAGGACCTGCCCTGGTTCTGGCACGGCTTCGACTGGTTCCTGTTCGCGGCCCTCATGGTGATGCTCGTGCCGGGCATCCTCGCCTTCGTGTTCGGCTGGTTCGCCTTCCGCTCGCGGGTGACGGGCGTCTATCTCTCCATCATCACGCAAGCCATGACCTTCGCCCTGATGCTAGCCTTCTTCCGCAATGACATGGGCTTCGGCGGCAACAATGGGCTGACGGACTTCAAGGACATCCTGGGCTTCCCGATTCAGGCCTCCTCGACGCGGATCGTCCTGTTCGTCCTGTCTGTCGCCGCGCTTGCCGGCGGCTATCTGCTCTGCCGCTGGGTGGTGAATTCCAAGTTCGGCAAGGTGCTCGTGGCGGTGCGCGATGCGGAGAGCCGCACGCGCTTCCTGGGCTACCGGGTCGAGCACTACAAGCTTGCCGTCTTCACGCTCTCGGCCATGCTGGCCGGCATCGCCGGCGCGCTCTACGTGCCCCAGGTCGGCATCATCAACCCGAGCGAGTTCGCCCCGGCCAACTCCATCGAAGTCGTGATCTGGGTGGCCGTTGGCGGGCGTGGAACCCTGGCAGGTCCCATCCTCGGCGCTCTCCTGGTCAACGCCGGCAAGACCTGGTTCACGGGCGTGCTGCCGGAATTCTGGCTCTTCGCGCTCGGCGGCCTCTTCGTCTTCGTCACCCTCCTGATGCCACGCGGCATTCTCGGGGCGGCCAAGGACCTGTGGGTCCACACCGGACGGCGGCTGAAGCGCGAGCCCATATCCGAGCCGGTCTCGCAGGCGGCGGAGTAAGTCATGAGCGCACCCGTCACCCCCACGCTTCTTTATCTCGACAACGTCTCGGTGTCCTTCGACGGCTTCCGGGCCCTGAATGCGCTGTCGCTCGCCGTCGATCATGCGGAGATGCGCGCCATCATCGGCCCCAATGGGGCGGGCAAGACCACGATGATGGATGTGATCACCGGAAAGACACGCCCGAACGAAGGCACGGCGCTCTTCGAGGGCTCCCACGACCTGACGGCACTTGACGAAGCTGCGATCGCCGAACTCGGGGTCGGACGCAAGTTCCAGACCCCGACCGTGTTCGAGATGCACAGCGTCGAAGACAACATTCTGCTGGCCCTCAAGGAAAACCGCTCTCCCTTCGCGACTCTGCTGTCACGACGCACGGCCCAGGAACGCGAGCGGATCGACGTGCTTCTGGAGCGGGTACGCCTGACGTCTCAGCGCCACCGCAAGGCGGGGGAATTGTCGCACGGCCAGAAGCAGTGGCTCGAGATCGGCATGCTGCTGGCGCAGCAGCCCAAGCTCCTGCTGATCGACGAGCCCGCCGCCGGTATGACCGATCAGGAAACCGCCGACACGGCCGATCTCTTGCGCGACATTGCCAAGACCCAAGCCGTCATCGTGGTGGAGCATGACATGACCTTCGTGCGCGATCTCGGCGTGAAGGTCACGTGCCTGCACGAGGGCTCGGTGCTCGCCGAGGGCACGCTCGATGCGGTGAGCGCCAATGAGCGCGTGGTGGAGGTCTATCTGGGACGATGACGATGCTATCGGTCGAAAAGCTCTCCCTGTACTACGGCGCCGCTCAGGCGCTGCGGGGGGTATCCGTTGCCGCTTCGGTCGGGGAGGTCACCTGCGTGCTCGGCCGCAACGGCGTCGGCAAGACATCGCTCCTGCGCGCCATTGCCGGACACCGGCCGATCGCGGGCGGAAGCATCCGCTTCGAGGGCCGGGACATCGCGCGCCTGAAGCCCTTCGAGCGGGCAGCCCTTGGGATCGCCTATGTGCCGCAGGGCCGTGAGATCTTCCCGCTCCTCACCGTCAGGGAGAATCTGGAGACCGGCTTTGCGCCGCTCAAGCGAGGCGAGAAGTCGATACCGGACGAAGTTTTCGAACTCTTTCCCGTGCTCAAATCCATGCTGGGGCGGCGCGGGGGAGATCTGTCCGGCGGGCAGCAGCAGCAATTGGCCATAGGGCGAGCGCTGGTGACGCGTCCGCGTCTCCTCGTGCTCGATGAGCCGACAGAAGGTATCCAGCCGTCCATCATCAAGGATATCGGTCGAGCCATTGCCTACTTGCGCGAACGGAAGGATATGGCCATCCTCCTGGTCGAGCAATATTTCGACTTCGCCCGCGGCTTGGCCGACCGGTTCGTGGTGATGGAGCGTGGCGAGATCGTGCAGCATGGCGACCGTTCGGCGCTTGAGGGAGACGATGTACGTCAGCGCTTGGCCATTTGATGGTGTCTCCCAGTCCGTATCTCCACAGCGTCAGCGTGCCGTCGGTCGCGTTGCGTTCAGCGCAGCGGGATTAGGCGGTCGTACGCGGCCTATGCAGATCGAAGAGAGCGGATCGATGCGGATCAGGCTTCCGAAAGGCGAGGGGAGCGGGCTCGGTGCCGTGCTCGTCAACACCGCGGGAGGCATCGCGTGCGGGGACCGTTTTGCCGTGGAGATCGTGGCGCGCTCCGGTGCGACGGTAACCGTTGCCACACCGGCTGCCGAGAAGGTTTATCGCTCCGACGGGCCGGTCGCCCAACTGTCGGTCGATCTCAAACTTGAAGCCGGTGCACGGCTCGACTGGATGCCGCAGGAAACCATTCTGTTCGACAGGGCACGCCTTCGTCGGACTCTCATGGCCGAGATGCCCGCAGATGCATGCCTGACCGTGTTCGAGGGCGTCGTGTTCGGACGCGAAGCCCGGGCCGAGCGCATTGCCGACGGCCTGTTCGAGGATCGCTGGCGCATCCGGCGTGGAGGGCGCCTCGTTTACGCCGATACGCTGCGGCTCGATGGGCCGATTGCTGACCTTCTCCGGAAACCGAGTGTCGGCATGGGCGCTCGAGCCTTCGCCACATTGATCCACGTGGCGCCCGATGCCGAAACGCGCCTCGACTCAGTGCGCGAATGTCTCGCCTCCGTTAACGGTTGCGATGCTGCCGCGAGCGCTTGGAACGGTCTTCTAGCCGTGCGCTTCTGCGCCATGAAGGTCGAAGCGCTTCGTGCAGCGGCTATTCCTTTTCTCCTCGCCTTCCGCGGCGAGCCTCTGCCTCGCGTCTGGCTCAGCTAAGGTCGAACCATGCAACTCACTCCCCGTGAAAAAGACAAGCTCCTGATCGCCATGGCCGCCATGGTGGCCCGTCGCCGGCTCGAACGCGGCGTGAAGCTCAATCATCCGGAGGCGATTGCCCTCATCACCGATACGGTCGTGGAGGGCGCGCGCGACGGGCGCACCGTCGCCGAGTTGATGGAGGCGGGCGCCCATGTAATCACGGCCGATCAGGTCATGGCAGGCATCGCCGAGATGATCCACGACGTGCAGGTGGAAGCAACTTTCCCCGATGGCACCAAGCTCGTCACCGTGCATCACCCGATCCGCGGCGCGGCATCCAAGGATATTCCTGGGGAGGTGATTGCGCAGGACGGCGAGATCGTCTTCAATGAAGGTGCCGAACGCACCGTGCTCACCGTCGCCAATACGGGCGACCGACCGATCCAGGTCGGCAGCCACTATCATTTTTATGAGACGAACCCGGCCTTGTCCTTCGACCGTGAGAAGGCGCGCGGAAAGCGGCTCGACATCGCTCCCGGCACGGCAGTGCGTTTCGAGCCCGGTTCCACGCGCGAGGTGGTTTTGGTTCCGCTCTCCGGCAAGCGCGAGGTCCATGGGTTCCGCCAAGCCGTGATGGGAGCGCTCTGATGTCGAATGAACGAAAGCCCGCGTCCCTCCCGCGATCCGGCTACGCCGACATGTTCGGTCCCACCAAGGGCGACCGGATCCGCCTTGCCGACACCGCGCTCGTGATCGAGGTGGAGAAGGACTTCACGACCTACGGTGAAGAGGTCAAGTTCGGCGGCGGCAAGGTGATCCGCGATGGCATGGGGCAGTCGCAGGCGACTCGCGCCGATGGGGCTGTAGATACCGTCATCACGAATGCGGTGATCCTCGATCACTGGGGCATCGTGAAGGCCGATATCGGCATCATGGGTGGGCGGATCTCCGCCATCGGCAAGGCCGGCAATCCGGACGTGCAGCCCAACGTGGACATCGTCATCGGTCCGGGCACGGAGATCATCGCCGGCGAGGGCAAGATCATCACGGCCGGCGGCTTCGACTCGCACATCCACTTCATCTGCCCGCAGCAGATCGAAGAGGCGCTCATGTCGGGCATCACCACGATGCTGGGCGGCGGCACAGGGCCTGCAACCGGGACCTTCGCCACGACCTGTACGCCTGGTCCCTGGCACATTGCCCGCATGATCGAGGCGGCGGACGCCTTTCCGATGAACCTCGCCTTTACCGGCAAGGGCAATGCTTCCAAGCCAGGCGCCTTGGAGGAGATGATCGAGGCGGGCGCCTGCGCCCTCAAGCTGCACGAGGATTGGGGCACGACGCCTGCGGCGATCGATTGCTGCCTGTCCGTAGCCGATGCTTACGACGTCCAGGTGATGATCCACACCGACACGCTCAACGAATCCGGCTTCGTCGAGGATACTATTGCCGCCTTCAAGGGCCGTACGATCCACGCCTTCCATACGGAAGGAGCAGGCGGAGGCCACGCGCCGGACATCATCAAGGTGGCCGGCCTTCCCAACGTGCTGCCGTCCTCCACCAATCCGACGCGGCCCTATACGGTGAACACCATCGACGAGCATCTCGACATGCTCATGGTCTGCCACCACCTGTCGCCATCGATCCCGGAGGATCTCGCCTTCGCCGAGAGCCGGATCCGCAAGGAGACCATCGCGGCGGAGGACATCCTGCACGACATAGGGGCACTCTCGATGATGTCGTCCGACAGCCAGGCCATGGGCCGCGTCGGCGAGGTCATCATCCGCACGTGGCAGACGGCGCACAAGATGAAGGTCCAGCGCGGCGCGCTTCCCGGAGAGACCGGTGACAACGACAACTTCCGCGCCCGTCGCTATGTGGCGAAGTACACCATCAATCCGGCCATCGCGCACGGGGTGTCCCGGCATATCGGCTCGGTTGAGGTCGGCAAGCTCGCCGATTTGGTGGTCTGGACGCCTGCCTTCTTCGGCGTGAAGCCTGATCTGGTGGTCAAGGGGGGTGCCATCGCGGCCGCTCTGATGGGCGATCCCAACGCCTCGATCCCAACGCCGCAGCCTGTGCATTACCGGCCGATGTTCGGCGCCTATGGCCGGGCGCTCGCCACGACATCGCTCACCTTCGTGTCGAAGGCTGCGGTTGCGAATGGCTTGGCAGCCAAGCTCGGCGTCCAGAAGCAGCTTGTTGCGGTCGAGAACGTCCGTGGCGGGATCGGCAAGAAGGACATGGTACTCAACGATGCTACGCCCATGATCGACGTCGATCCCGAAACGTACGATGTTCGTGCCGACGGCGAGTTGCTCGTCTGCGAACCGGCACAAATCCTCCCCATGGCTCAACGCTATTTTCTGTTCTGACATGATCCGCGCTACTTCCATCGTCCGCCGTGAAGCCGTCGAACAGGATCGCATCGTCGATGTCATCACCCTTGACCACGGCGATCGGCACCGCCGCCGCATCCTGCTCAATGCCGATGGCGGCACGGCCTTCCTGCTCGATCTAGACAAGGCCGATGTGCTGGAGGACGGCGATGCCATTCGGCTGGAGAGCGGCTGGCTCGTCGAGGTGAGGGCCGCGCCCGAGAAGCTCGTGGAGATCACCACGGAGGATCCGATCGAACTTCTGACCCTCGCCTGGCATATCGGCAACCGGCACGTGCCGGCGGAGATCACGCGCCAAGGGATCTATATCGGCTATGACCACGTGCTGGTCGACATGCTGCTCGGCTTGGGCGCCAAGGTCGAAATCGTCGAACGCCCGTTCAGACCTGTGCGCGGCGCTTACCATCACCACGAGCATGGCGGGCATTCCCACCACCAGGGACATGACCATGGATGATGCACCAATGAAAGCACGGAGCTCGGAAGCGGAAGCGGCGATCCTGCCTCTCTTCGCATGGCTCTCGCCGTCCTATCCCGTCGGCTGCTATGCTTACTCGCACACCCTGGAATGGGCCGTGGAGACGGGCGACGTCACCGACGAGGCAAGCCTCGTGGCATGGCTGACCGATCTGCTCACTCTTGGCCTGGGTCGCAACGATGCCATTCTCCTGAGCCACGCCTATCGGGCCGTCGATCAAGGTGATGACGAGGCTCTTCAGTCGGTCAACGAACTCGCCCTCGCCCTGTCGCCGTCCGCCGAACTCTATCTGGAGGCGAGCCAGCAGGGTCGCAGCTTCCTTGATGCGACGCTTGCCGCGTGGCCGTCGCCGCGGTTATTGCCGCTCGACGGCGACGTGGCCTTTCCTGTTGCGATCGGCATGGCGGCAGCCGCGCATGGCATTCCTCTGACGATCACATTGCAGGCCTATCTGTTTGGGCTCGTGCAGACGCTTGTCTCCGCCGCCATCCGTCTGGCGCCGATCGGACAAACGGCCGGCATCCGGGTGTCCGCCGCGCTCACCTCGACTGTGCAGGGCGTTGCGGGACAGAGCGTGGTTCTCAAGCTCGACGACATCGGTGGGGCGACTTTCCGGGCCGATCTCGGCTCCTTTCACCACGAAAACCAGTATACGAGGCTTTTCCGCTCATGACATCTCAAACGGGACCCCTTCGCGTCGGCATTGGCGGGCCGGTCGGCTCAGGCAAGACGGCCCTGATGGAAGCCCTCTGCAAGACCTTCCGCGAGCGCTACGACATCTGCGCGATCACCAACGACATCTACACCAAGGAAGACGCGCGCCTCCTGACGGTTGCCGGCGCACTGCCGGTGGAACGCATCATGGGTGTGGAAACGGGCGGCTGTCCGCACACGGCG
>DASZBB010000061.1:0-6758 GCA_035944695.1 Microvirga sp.
CTCGCGACCGAGCGAGGCGTGCTGTGCCTGCCGGGAAGCTATTTCGGTCCTGGCCAGGAAGGGCATCTGCGCGTGGCCATCGCCAATGTAGGGGCCGACGTTCTGAAGGGGCTGACGGAGCGCTTCGCGGCCCTGCGGCTCTGACCCTCCCCGAGGAGGTAGGCTACAATCTGCAGAGCCTGCCCTTGGCAGGACGGCGGCGCGATGGTTACTCTCTTTGTCAAACAAGACGCCCGCTTGGGATGCTCGGGGATTCGTTTTGACCGTCAAAGTGGACGTTGCACCAGAACCGGGAGACCGACATGCGGATCCGTTGAACGGATCCGCAAACGGCGCGTCCTTGGTTGCGGAGCGTCCCTCGCCGGCACGCGCCGATCCTCGTCGGCGATCCTCCAGGAGCTACGCGGCGCTTGATCTCGGCACGAACAACTGCCGGCTTCTCATTGCGGAGCCTGCACATTTCGGCTTTCGCGTCGTCGATGCGTTTTCGCGGATCGTGCGGCTGGGCGAAGGACTCGGTCTCGGCAATCGCCTGAGCGACGATGCCATCTCGCGCACGCTCGATGCGCTGCGGGTGTGCCGCGAAAAGATGGCCGCCAAGGACGTGACCCGGGCGCGCCTCGTGGCCACGGAGGCCTGTCGGTTGGCCGAGAACGGCCCGTCCTTCATCGAACGCGTGCGCGATGAGCTCGATCTTGAGCTCGAGATCGTCGACCGCAAGACGGAAGCCTATCTGGCGGTCACCGGCTGCGCGTCCCTCGTCGATCCCAAGGCGCAATCCGTCATCGTGTTCGATATCGGCGGTGGCTCGACCGAGATCGCCTGGCTCGACGGTCAGGCGCCGCATGCCTTTGCCGATCCGTGCAAACGCATCCGTGCCTGGGATTCGCTGCCCGTCGGCGTGGTGACCCTGGCCGAACGCCATGGTGGCATCGATGTCACGCCAGAGACCTTCGAAGGGATGGTCGAGGAGGTCTCCGAGCTTCTGCTCGATTTCGCCCTGGTGGCGGCTCCGGCGGGGCGCGCCCACAACTTTCATCTCCTCGGAACGTCGGGAACCGTCACCACGGTCGGCGGCATTCACCTTGGTCTCGCGCGCTACGACCGGCGCCGCGTGGACGGGATGTGGATGCGCAACGGCGAGATATCGACCGTGATGCAGCGTCTGCTGCGTTCGGATTTCACGCAGCGGGCCGCGAACCCTTGCATCGGCAAGGATCGTGCCGATCTGGTTCTCGCCGGCTGCGCCATCTTGGAAGCGATCCGGCGGGCTTTCCCTTCGGAGCGCCTGCGCATCGCGGACCGCGGACTGCGCGAAGGAATTTTGATGAAGATGATGCGAGAGGATTCCGTGTGGCGAGGGGGGCAGCGGTGACTGCCAAAACCGGTTCCGGAGCCCGCAATCTCAAGCAGCGCGTGAAGACGGCCCACAAGCGGTCGCTTTCATCCCAGAAATGGCTCGAGCGCCAGCTCAACGATCCCTACGTCGCCCGCGCCAAGCGCGAGGGCTATCGGTCCCGCGCAGCCTTCAAGCTGCTGGAGATCGATGAGAAATATCACATTCTCAAGCCTGGACAGCGGGTCGTCGACCTCGGTGCGGCGCCCGGCGGCTGGTCGCAGATCGCCGCCAAGAAGGTTGGGCCCAAGGGCAAGGTCGTCGGCATCGACCTTCTGCCCATCGATCCCATGCCCGGAGTCGAGTTCATCCAGCTCGACTTCCTGGACGAAAGCGCGCCCGGCAAGCTGATCGAGATGCTCGGTGGCCCGGCCGACGTCGTCATGTCCGACATGGCCGCCAATACCACCGGCCACAAGAAGACCGACCACCTGCGCATCATCGGCTTGGCCGAAGCCGCGATCTATTTCGCGCGCGAAATCCTGGCTCCCGGCGGCGCCTTCGTGGCCAAGGTGTTCCAGGGCGGCACCGAGAACCAGCTTCTGGCCGACCTGAAGCGCGACTTCGCCGTGGTGCGCCACGTGAAGCCCGCGGCGAGCCGGGCCGACTCGGCGGAACTCTACGTGATGGCAACCGGTTTCCGGGGACGGGCGGACGAGACGCTTCCGGCCTGACGGGTTTCGACCAGAGGCCTCTATTGCAAGGGACAGGACGATGGCAGCGCACCAGATCGGCATCATCGGCCTCGGCAAGATCGCCCAGGATCAGCATCTGCCCGTCATCAAGGCCAACCCGGATTTCGATCTCCTGGCCGTCGCAAGCCAGCGCGGGCTGCAGCCGGACGGGGCCAAGTACAGCTTCCAGGACTACCGGGACCTCCTGAAGATCCCGGAGGTGGAGGCGGTGTCGATCTGCACCCCGCCCCAGGTGCGCCATCAGATCGCCCGCGAGGCGCTTCTGGCGGGCAAAAGCGTGCTGCTCGAAAAGCCGCCTGCCGCAACCTTGAGCGAACTCGAAGATCTCAAGGAACTCGCCGCGAAGGTGGGCAAGGTCGTCTTCACCACCTGGCATGCCCAGTACAACAAGGCGGTCGAGGAGGCCAAGAAGGCGCTCGCCGGATGGACGATCAAGCGCCTGCTGGTGACCTGGAAGGAGGACGTGCGGCACTGGCATCCCGGCCAGCAATGGATCTGGCAGGCCGGCGGATTCGGCGTGTTCGATCCGGGAATCAACGCGCTCTCCATCGTCACCCGGATCATGCCGGAGCCGGTCTTCATCAAGGCATCCGAGCTGCAGTTCCCCGCCAACCGCGATGCGCCGATCGCCGCCCATCTCACGTTCTCCATGAGCCACGGGCAAGGCGACCTGCAGGCGGTGTTCGACTGGCGCCAGACCGGCCCGCAGACCTGGGACATCGAGGTGGAGACGGAAGCCGGACTGAGCCTGAAGCTCACCCATGGCGGAAGCTGCCTGGAAATCGGCGGCCGCCAAGTCGTCCAGGAAGAGCCTGCGGAATACCAGGGTATCTACCGTCGGTTCGACGAGTTGCTGAACGCCCGCCAGTCGGAAGTGGACGATGCCCCGTTCCGCCTTGTGGGCGACGCCTTCATGATCGGCAAGCGGGTGCAGGTCGAGGCTTTCGAGGATTGACCTGTCAACATTACGGCCGGGCTTGCCCGGGTTATTCGGTTCCTGCGAAGGACGGCGCTTGTCCAATCGTCACCACCGGCAAATGGCCGGTGATGACGAGGTGGAGCACCTGCACAGCTCAGGGATGACGGTCTAAGTAGGGTCCTCAGGCCAAGTTCTTCTTCAGGAAACCGATCGTCCGCCTCCAGGCGAGATCCGCCGCTTCCTTGTCGTAGCGCGCCGCGTTGGTGTCGTTGTTGAAGGCGTGGTTGGCGCCCTCGTAGACGTGGATCTCGTAGGTCTTGCCGGCCTGCTTCAAGGCGGCCTCATAGGCCGGAATGCCGGCATTGATGCGCTCGTCCAGACCGCCGTAATGCATCATCATGGCCGCGTTGATCTTCGGCACGTCCTCGGCTTTCGGCTGGCCGCCGTAATAGGCAACGCCCGCATTGAGGTTCGGCTCGTTGACCGCAAGGTTGTTCACCGCGCCGCCGCCCCAGCAGAAGCCGACGGCGCCCACCTTGCCGGTGCTGTCCGGATGGCCTTTCAGATAGGCCACTGCGGCCTTTCCGTTGGCGATCACGTCCGGCTGCTTGAGCTGGCCGATCATCTCGCGGCCCTTGTCCTCGTCCGCCGGCGTCCCGCCCATGGGGGAGAGATAATCGAGCCCGAGGGCGATGAAGCCTTCCGTCGCCATGCGGCGGGTCACGTCCTTGATATGCGGGTTGAGGCCCCGGTTCTCATGGATGACGATGACGGTCGGCAGCTTGCCGGCGGCGTCCTTCGGCTTCACGAGATAGCCCTTGAGCCCCTGGGCGCCCGGAATGTCCACGGTCTCAGTGGTGATCCGCTCATCGTTCTCCGGCACGGTCTGGGCGTGGGCGTAGTTGTTCTGAAGGATCGGCAGAAGGGCTGTCGCGGCGGCCGTGCTGCCGGCCAGGGCAGCAAGCTTGTCGAGGAAGGAGCGGCGGCTCATGCCCCCGTGGGTGAAGTCGTCGTAGAGGTCGATGATGCGCTGATCCATGGTGGCCTCCTGGTTCCCGACACGGATGCTAGCGCAGCTTAGCGGCCGGACATACCGTCCCCCAGGCCCGTCGAAGGCCGCCTGTCCTTCACAATCTTGTGTCCCGACATCTCGGCGCCGGCGGTCGGCGAAAGCCCCATGAAGACGAAGCCGGACAGGGCGGACACGGCGGCGACGGCCCAGAAGGCTGGGCCGAAATCGGCGGCCGTGATCGTGGCATCGCCGTCGAGCCCAGCCGCCGCCTCCAGCACGAATGCCCCGAAAGCGACGCCGATGCTGAGCGAAACCTGCTGCAGGGCGCTCGACAGGCTCGTGGCATAGCTCATCTCGCGGTTGGAGATCTCCGCATAGCCGATGGCGTTCAGGCTGGTGAACTGGAGCGAGCGGAAGCAGCCGCCGACCAGCAGGATGATCATGATGATCCAGTGGGGCGTCTCGGGCGTGAAGAACCCGTTGGCGGCCACGAAGGCGGCGCCGATGAAGGCATTGACGATGAGGAGCCTTCGGAAGCCCGTTCGCTCGAGGATGCGCTTGGCCATCGTCTTCATGAACAGAGCCCCGACCGCCGCGATGAAGGTGAGCGAGCCGGAGGCCAATGGGCTCAAGCCGAATCCCACCTGCAGCATCAGGGGCAGGAGGAACGGAATCGCCCCGATGCCCACGCGGAAGAGGAAGCCGCCGACCACGCTGATGCGGAAGGTCGGGATCTTTAAGAGTCCAAGATGAAGGACCGGGTAGGGGGTGCGCCGCGCGTGGAAGACATAGAGAACGAGGCAGATCGCGCCGATCACCACGCAGCCGGTCGAGATCTCGGCCGGAATGAGATGGCGCCCGCCCGAGGCGAAGCCCAGCATCAGCAGGGCGAAGCCGAAGCCGGAGAGCAGGAACCCGATGAAGTCGAGCGGCGGCGTATCGTCTTCCTTGATGTTCGGCACGTACAGCGTCGCCATCACGATGCCGAGGATGCCGATAGGAATGTTGATGAAGAAGATCCAGCGCCAGTGAAAGTACTCGGTGATGAACCCGCCGAGCGGAGGACCCACGATGGGACCGACGAGGGCCGGGATGGTCAGAGTCGCGAGCGCCTGCACCACCTCGCTGCGGGGAACGCTCCGTAGCAGCACAAGGCGACCCACGGGAACCATCATGGCTCCGCCGGCACCCTGGACGAAGCGGGAGATCACGAACCATTCAAGGGAATTCGCGCCCGCGCAGGCGAGCGAGCCTGCCATGAACACGCCGATGGCTGCGGTGAAGATCGTGCGGGCACCGTATTTGTCGGCCATCCAGCCGGAGATCGGGATGAAGATGGCGAGGCTGACCAGATAGGAGGTCAGCGCCAGCTTGAGGGCGATCGGGTCCGTCCCCAGACTCTCCGCGATCATCGGCAGCGACGTGGAGATGACGGTCGAATCCGTGTTCTCCATGAAGAGGGCTGTGGCGATGATCAGCGGGAGAAGGCGGGATTGACGCATGACTCGTGGGACTTAGCGCCCGGCAACCCCGTTGCAAAGGGTAAAATGGCGCAAGGCAGGTCTTCTGGAGAAGCGCCTCTCGACCCTTTGCGAATTGACAAGCCCGTGCTACGGACCCGTGCCAACTCGCCAAAGCGTTATTCTCTCAAATCCGCACCCCTTGAAGGAGTTGGTCATGGCCTCTGTATTTGCCGATAAGTTCATCGAAGGACTGACCTTCGATGACGTGCTCCTCCGGCCCGGCCGCTCCGAAGTCCTGCCCGGCGACGTGGACGTCGCGACCCGGCTGACCCGGACGATCCGCCTCAACATGCCGATCATCGCCTCCGCCATGGATACGGTGACGGAAGCCCGCATGGCGATCGCCATGGCCCAGAACGGCGGCCTCGGCGTCATCCACCGCAATCTCGAGCCGGAGGCGCAGGCCGAGCAAGTCCGCCTCGTGAAGCGCTACGAATCCGGCATGGTGATGAACCCGATCACCATCCACCCGGACGAAACCTTGGCCGACGCGCTCGCCATGATGAAGCATCACGGCATTTCCGGCATTCCGGTGGTCGAGCGCGGACCGAACGGAACCAAGGGGAAGCTCGTCGGCATCCTGACCAACCGCGACGTGCGCTTCGCCAACAATCCCGGCCAGGCGGTTTCCGAGCTGATGACCAAGGACCGTCTGATCACCGTCCGCGAGGGCGTGAGCCAGGATGAGGCCCGGCGCCTCCTGCACCAGTTCCGCATCGAGAAGCTCCTGGTCGTCGACGACCATTTCCGCTGCATCGGCCTGATCACGGTGAAGGACATCGAGAAGCAGGTGGCCTACCCGAATGCCGCCAAGGATGCGCAGGGCCGCCTCCTGGTCGCCGCTGCGACGACCACGGGCGAGCAGGGCTTCGAGCGCGCCGAGCGCCTCATCGATGCTGGCTGCGACGTGGTGGTGGTCGACACCGCCCACGGGCACTCCGTAAAGGTCCTGGAGAGCGTCACCCGTGTGAAGAAGCTCTCCAACGCGGTCCAGGTGATCGCCGGCAACGTGGCGACCAGGGAAGGGGCCCAGGCGCTCATCGATGCCGGCGCGGATGCAATCAAGGTCGGAATCGGCCCAGGATCCATTTGCACCACCCGCATCGTGGCGGGCGTCGGCGTGCCCCAGCTCACCGCCATCATGGAGGCCGTCGAGGCAGCCTCCCAAGCGGATGTTCCGGTGATCGCCGACGGCGGCATCAAGTTCTCGGGC
>DASZBB010000062.1:0-8417 GCA_035944695.1 Microvirga sp.
ATCGCCCGGTACCTGAAGGGCAAGAACGCCTCGCTCGACAAGGCGATCGCGATCAAGAAGGGCTGGTTCGCCCTCGGAGAAGCGAAACAGAAGGACGACTTCTTCATCGCCAAGAAGGTCAATGCCAAGACCTACAAGCTGCTTTTCGATGCCGACGGCTCGGGCGCGAAGCACAAAGCCCTCGATATCGCCACCATCACTTACAACAAGAAGGTCGGCGGCGAGATCGGCTACAAGGATTTCCTCCTCGTCTGAGGAAATCGTACCTGCTCAATAGGCACGGGCGATGCAGAAATCGACCGCGTCGAGCAGCGCCTGCTTCATCGGGCCCGACGGGAAGAGAGCGAGTGCGTCGCGGGCCATGGCGCCGTAATGGCGGGCCCGCTCGACGGTGTCCTCCAGCGCCCGGTGGCGGCGCATGATGGCGATGGCCTGCTCGAGATCCGCGTCCTCGATCTCGCCCTGTTCGAGCACGCGCTTCCAGAAGGCGCGCTCCTGGTCCGTGCCGCGGCGGAAGGACAGGACTACGGGCAGGGTGATCTTTCCCTCGCGGAAATCGTCGCCCACGTTCTTGCCCAGCGTCGCGGCCTTGCCGCCGTAATCGAGGGCGTCGTCCACGAGCTGGAAGGCGATGCCGAGATTCATCCCGTAGGAACGGCAGGCGGCCTGTTCGGCCTTGGGACGGCCTGCGATGACGGGCCCGACCTCGCAGGCGGCGGCAAAGAGTTCCGCCGTCTTGCCGCGGATCACGGCGAGGTATTCGTCCTCGGTGGTCTCCGTGTTCTTGGCCGCGGCGAGCTGCATCACCTCGCCCTCGGCGATCACGGTCGCGGCGGCGGACAGGATGTCGAGGGCGCGGAGCGAGCCCACCTCCACCATCATGCGGAAGGCCTGGCCGAGCAGGAAATCGCCGACGAGCACGCTCGCCTCGTTGCCCCACTTGATTCGGGCGGCGATCTTGCCCCGGCGCATGTCGCTTTCGTCCACCACGTCGTCGTGGAGGAGGGTGGCGGTGTGCATGAACTCGACGGAGGCTGCGAGCTTCACGTGCCCGTCGCCCTGGTAGCCGGAAAGATCGGCCGTTGCCAGGGTCAGCATGGGCCGCAGGCGCTTGCCCCCGGAGGAGATGAGGTGGTTCGCCACCTCCGGGATCATCGTGACCTCGGAACCCGTGCGCGACAGGATCATCGCATTGACCCGTTCCATGTCGGAGGCCACAAGGGACACGAGCTTCTCGATGCTCGCATTCTTCTCGGGATGCTTGTCTTCGAACGGAACGACGACGCCCACGTCTCACTACCCGGGTTGCCGGCCGGCTTGGCCGGTAGGAATATCAATCACCGTGGCATGGCATTTTCCATGCTGCAATGCAAACGCTTACCGCAAGGGAAGGATCTCGGACCGATGGTCGAAATCGTCCGCACCAACGATCTCGTTCTGATCGGCTTCCTACAATCCCTCCTGGAAAACGCCAACATCCCCGTGCTCGTGGCCGACATGCACATGAGCGCCCTGGAGGGCATGATCGGCGCCTTTCCGCGCCGGATCCTCGTCCCTGAGGATCACCTGGCCCAGGCGCGCCGTCTGATCGCCGAGGCCGGCCTCGAGGCCGAGTTGCGGCATGAATGAGGTTACGGACGATCTCCTCCTGGGCGGGCGCGTCCGCCTCGCCCAACCTAAAACGGGGCATCGGGCGGGCTCCGATGCGGTGCTGCTCGCCGCCTCGGCGCCGGTGAGGCCCGGCGATGTGGCGGCGGATGTGGGCGCGGCGACGGGCGCGGTCGGTCTCATGGTGGCGGTCCGGGAGCGGGATGCCCGCTTTGTCTTCGTAGAGCGGGACCCCCATCTCGCCGAATTGTGCCGCGAGAACTGCCGGAGCAACGGCGTCCAGGGCGTCGTGGCCGTCGCGGACGTGCTCGACAAGGGCTCCCGGCAGGCCGCGGGGCTGATCCCTGAGTGCGCCGACCTCGTCCTGACCAATCCCCCGTTCCTGGAGGAGGGGCAGGCCCGAATCTCACCGGACAGCGGACGGGCGGCGGCCCATGCCTTGCCGGTCGGCGGGCTGGAAGCCTGGCTCAAGGCCTGTGCGGGGCTCCTCAAGTCGAAGGGGCGGCTCGTGATGATCCACCGAGCAGATCGGGTGGCCGAATGCCTTCGGATCCTCGAAAATCGGCTCGCCGGCCTGGAGCTGCGCTTCGTCCACCCGAGCGCCGACCGGCCGGCGATCCGCTTTCTCGTCTCCGGGATCAAGGGCAGCCGGGCGCCCCTGAGCATCCTGCCGCCGGTGATCCTGAACGGCCCCGACGGGCGCTTCACCCCGCAGGCCGAGGCGCTGCATCGGGGCGAGGCTACTCTCCTATGAAAAAGGGCGCCTTTCGGCGCCCCTTGCAGACTTACCAGCGGTAGCCGGGTCGGCGAACCGTGCGGCAGACCTCGATCGGGCGGCGCACCCAGCGGTAGCCGTTCCAGACGCGCCGGGGCTCGACCCAGCAGCGGCGCACCGTGCGGACGGGGCGGTAGGCCCGGTAGGGACGTCCGTAATAGGGGCGCCCGTAATAGGGACGTCCGTACTGGACGCGCACGACCGGACGGGGGCGGCCGTAATACCGCTCGACCACCGGACGGTAGCCGTATCCGTAGCCCGGATAATAGGGCTGCGCCTCGGCCGGCTGCACCGACAAAGCGCCGAAGCCCAGGGCTGCAAAACCAAGAAGGCCGAACATCAGCTTACGCATTCATTCTCTCCTCAACTCCGCCCGACACCGGGTTGCAACGGTGTCACGACCGGGCTGTTGTCCATGATGAAGATTTAAACGGTCCTAACTGAACGCAGCCCGACAACTTCCCTAACGGTATGTTCATCTTGGGAAGCCGGGCCGTGCACCCTACATAACAGCCATGGCTCAAACATCGTTCTCGTCCATGGTCCCGGCTCGTCTGCAATTCCTCCTCCCTGCCAAGTTTCGTACCTATGCCCATCCCGTCGTTCCCGTGGTGCGCCTCTCGGGGCCCATCGGGGCCGTGATGCCCCTGCGCCAAGGGCTTGCGATGCAGAGTGTCGCGCCCCTGCTGGAGCGCGCCTTCTCGGTGCCCGGTGCGAAGGCGGTGGCGCTGGTCATCAACTCGCCGGGCGGCTCGGCCGCGCAGTCGCACCTGATCTTCAAGCGCATCCGTGCCTTTGCCGAGGAGAAGAAGCTCCCCGTCATCGCCTTCGTGGAGGATGCGGCGGCCTCCGGGGGCTACATGATCGCCTGCGCGGCAGACGAGATCTATGCCGATCCGGCCTCCATCGTCGGGTCCATCGGGGTCGTGTCCGCGAGCTTCGGCTTTCATGAGCTGATCGAGCGAATCGGCATCGAGCGGCGGGTGCACACGGCCGGCAAGAGCAAGGCGATGCTCGATCCGTTCCGGCCCGAGAACCCGGACGACGTGGTGCGTCTGAAGGGGCTCCAGCGCCAGATCCACGACGTGTTCGTCGGCCTGGTGAAGGACCGCAGGGGCGAAAAGCTCAACGATTCCTACGACGATCTCTTCTCCGGCGCCTTCTGGGTCGGGGCGGAGGCGCTCGATCTCGGCCTCGTCGACGGGCTCGGCGACATTCGCACCATCCTGCGCCAGCGCTTCGGCGACAAGGTCCAGTTCCGCATGATCGAGCCGGCCCGCCCGCCGCTGCTCGGCCGCCTCCTGGGCCGGCGCTCGCTCGGGCAGAGCGGCCTCATCGACCCCGGCGAGATCGTCGGTGCCCTCGAGGAGCGGGCCGCCTGGGCGCGGCTGGGGCTTTAAGGCTGCAACGTCATCACCGGCCTTGTGCCGGTGATCCCGACCCGAAAGGCGCGACGCTCTTCACATCGGGATGGCCGGGACAAGCTCGGCCATGACGGAGAGGGTGTCATCCTCGGCGGCCACAGTTCGGGAATGACACTGGGCGTACCCCGACGCTTGACTTGAGCGGCCCGTCATCCCAAGGGTTCGCCTGACATTTCTTGAGACAAACCGGACGCGATATGACGAGCGAACCCGCGCACATGAACCCTGCGCGCTCCTTCCAGGGCCTGATCCTCACGCTCCAGCGCTACTGGGCCGAGCAGGGCTGCGTCATCCTCCAGCCCTACGACATGGAGGTCGGGGCGGGCACCTTCCATCCGGCCACCACCTTGCGGGCCCTGGGACCCAAGCCCTGGCGCGCGGCCTATGTGCAGCCCTCACGCCGCCCCAAGGACGGGCGCTACGGCGAGAACCCGAACCGGCTCCAGCACTATTACCAGTTCCAGGTGATCCTGAAGCCGAACCCGCCCAACCTGCAGGAGCTCTATCTCGGCTCGCTGAAGGCCATCGGCATCGACACCTCGGTCCACGATATCCGCTTCGTCGAGGACGACTGGGAGAGCCCGACGCTCGGCGCCTGGGGCCTGGGCTGGGAATGCTGGTGCGACGGCATGGAAGTGTCGCAGTTCACCTATTTCCAGCAGGTGGCCGGCTTCGAGTGCTCGCCGGTGGCTGGCGAATTGACCTACGGCCTCGAGCGCCTCGCCATGTATCTGCAGGGCGTGGAATCGATCTACGATCTGAACTTCAACGGTCTCGAAGGCGACCAGAAGGTCACCTACGGCGACGTGTTCCTGCAGGCCGAGCAGGAATATTCGCGCCACAACTTCGAATATGCCGACACGGAGATGCTGTTCCGGCATTTCCGCGACGCGGAAGCCGCCTGCCGCAAGTATCTCGCGGACGGTGAGCCGAAGTCCGGTTCCAACGACAATCGCCACCTGATGGCGCTGCCGGCCTACGACCAGTGCATCAAGGCCAGCCACGTGTTCAACCTGCTCGACGCGCGCGGCGTGATCTCCGTCACCGAGCGCCAGAGCTACATCCTGCGCGTCCGCGAACTGGCGAAGGCCTGCGGCGCCGCATGGCTGAAGACCGAGGGCGGAGGCGTGGCGGCGTGACCGCCGCCGTCCGTTTCCTCCCTCAGACATAAAGTTCTCCAATGCCCGATCTTCTCCTCGAACTCTTCTCCGAAGAAATCCCCGCCCGCATGCAGCGCCGTGCCGCGGAGGATCTGAAGAAGCTTGTGACCGATGCGCTCGTGGAACGCGGCTTCCTCTACGAGGGCGCCAAGGCCTTCGCCACGCCGCGGCGGCTGGCGCTCCATGTAGCCGGCCTGCCCGTGAAGGGCCAGGACGTGCGCGAGGAGCGCAAAGGCCCGCGCGTCGGCTCGCCTGATGCGGCGATCCAGGGCTTTCTGAAGGGGGCAGGGCTCGCCTCCATCGAGGAGGCGAGGATCGAGAGCGATCCCAAGAAGGGCGAGTTCTACGTCGCCGTCATCGAGAGGCCCGGCCGCTCCACGCCGGACGTGCTCGCCGAGATCCTGCCCGGCATCATCAAGACCTTCCCGTGGCCGAAATCCATGCGCTGGGGCGCGGCCTCCCGCGAGCCCGGCTCGCTCCGCTGGGTGCGGCCGCTCCATTCCATCATCTGCACCTTCGGGCCCGAGACCGAGGATCCGGAGGTGGTGCGCTTCGAGGTCGACGGCATCGCCTCGGGGAATGCGACCCGTGGTCACCGCTTTCTTGTTCCCGATTTGTTCCACGTGAAACATTTCGACGATTATGCGCGGGGGCTGGAGCGCGCCAAGGTCGTGCTCGATGCCGACCGCCGCAAGGACATGATCCTGCACGACGCCAAGGATCTCGCCTTCGCGCAGGGACTTGAGCTGGTCGAGGACCAAGGCCTGCTCGAAGAGGTCGCGGGCCTCGTGGAATGGCCCGTGGTGCTCATGGGGTCCTTCGATGAAGCCTTTCTCGACATCCCGCCGGAGGTGATCCGCACCACCATCCGGGCGAACCAGAAATGCTTCGTGCTGCGCGATCCCGCCACGGGCAAGCTCGCCAACAAGTTCCTGCTGACCTCGAACCTCGTCGCGGCCGATGGTGGCCAGACCATCGTCGGCGGCAACGAGCGCGTGGTGCGTGCCCGCCTCTCCGACGCCAAGTTCTTCTGGAAGACCGACCAGCAGGTGAAGCTGGAAGACCGGCTTGAGAAGCTGAAGACCATCGTATTCCACGAGCAACTCGGCACGCAGTACGAGCGCGTGGAGCGCATCGCGGCGCTCAGCAAGGAACTGGCGCCTGTCGTCGGCGCCGATCCCGAGCTGGCGGAGCGCGCCGCACGCCTCGCCAAGGCCGATCTCGTCACTGAGATGGTGGGCGAGTTTCCCGAGCTGCAGGGCCTCATGGGACGCTATTACGCGACGCTCCAGGGCGAGAACCCGTCCGTCGCGGCCGCCATCGAGGAACACTACAAGCCGCTCGGCCCTTCCGACCGCGTGCCGACCGATCCGGTGTCCGTCGCGGTCGCGCTCGCCGACAAGATCGACACGCTGGTAGGCTTCTGGGCCATCGACGAGAAGCCGACCGGATCGAAGGATCCCTACGCGCTGCGCCGCGCGGCATTGGGTGTGATCAGGCTGGTGTTGGAGAACAATCTCAAGCTTTCTCTCACCAGCCTGCTTGCAAAGCCTTTCGCCAGAACGGCGAATGCGGCTCTCTTCGCGGAGTTTCTCAAAGCAAAGGAGCTTGTCGACGCTATTGAGCAGAGCCCGTTTGCTCCAGTCGTTGAACATCCATCCGTCGCCGAACTGGCCGCAATCTTCCGGCAACGACAGATTGTCGAAGGTGAGACGCTTGCGCGTCTCATGCATGCTCGCGCATTGGATCTCCTCTCCTTCTTCGCCGACCGCCTGAAGGTCTATCTCCGCGATCAAGGCGCGCGGCACGATCTCATCGACGCGGTGTTCGCGCTCGAAGGGCAGGACGACCTGCTCTTGATCGTCCGACGCGTGGAAGCTCTCGGCCGCTTCCTCGATACGGAGGACGGGAAAAACCTGCTCGCGGGCTATCGCCGCGCGGCCAACATCCTGCGCATCGAGGAGAAGAAGGACGGGCGCGCCTACGACGAGGCGCCGGACCTCCAGATCGTCAACGACCAGGGCCAGATCGAGGAGAAGGCGCTCGCCGTGGTCCTCGACGGGGCAAAGCGCGAGGCGGCCGCTGCCGTCGCGGCTGAGGACTTTGAGGGGGCGATGCGGGCCCTGTCGCGCCTTCGCCAGCCGGTAGACGCCTTTTTCGACAAGGTGACCGTGAACGCCGAGGATGCAGGCCTTCGGGCCAACCGCCTGCGGCTCCTCAACAGCATCCGCGAGGCGACCCGCACGGTGGCGGATTTCTCCCGCATCGAGGGGTAGTCCCGTCCGCCGCAAGGGAATTGCCCTGTGGTGAAGCGGCGTGGGAAACGACGAGGGTTGCGCCGCGCGCATGCGGCGGCCCTCGCGGGTTAATTCATGTTAAGGTGTGGCCTGAGGGGCACAGCCAATCGGCGGCCCAGGCTCTAGGTAGGCGGCAACCGATTCCATTCAGAAGACCGAACATGATTCGACGCCTCCTGATTGCCGCTCTTCTGGGCGCGCCCCTCGCTGCCTGCCAGACCGCCCAGCAGCCGGTCGCCACGGCGGACGATTCTGCCTGGTATGTCGGCATGATGCCGGACAAGCCGCACAACATCCCGCTGGTCGACCGGCGCAAGATGGACGCGAAATACGCCCGCCAGACGGTGGAGTACAAGGGTCCGGAGAAGCCGGGCTCCATCGTGGTCGATATCGACGAGCGCATGCTCTATCTCGTCCAGCCCGAGGGCAAGGCGATCCGCTACGGCGTCGGCGTCGGCAAGCAGGGCTTCTCCTGGCGCGGCATCGCGACCGTCGGTCGCAAGGGCGTCTGGCCGAATTGGTCGCCCACCAAGACCATGGTCGGCATCAAGCCCGATCTGCCGCGCTACATGGAAGCCGGTCTCGACAACCCGCTCGGTGCCCGGGCGCTCTATCTGCACCAGAACGGCGCCGACACGCTCTTCCGCATCCACGGCACCAACGAGCCCTGGAGCATCGGCGAGCAGGTCTCCTCCGGCTGCGTCCGCATGCTCAACGAGGACGTCGCCGATCTCTACGAGCGTGTCCCGGTCGGCACGACGGTCTACGTGAAGCGCAACGGGCGCTACCGGGTCTGAGGCTGTAGACAGTCGCAGTTTTGACCCGCCGGAGCGGACGCTCCGGCGGGTTTTTCTTTGCGGATCGGGTTCTCCGGCCGCCTCCTCGAACTGCCTCCACGTCAGACGAAGAAGACGTCCTTGTAGGTCAGGGCCGTGCCTTCGCCGGACTGAAGCTTCACGGTGGCGATTTCCAGGGCCTTGTGCTTCGCGCCCGAGCCGTCGGCGTCGAAGAACAGCTTGTAGGTCTTGGCATTGACCTTCTTGGCGATGAAGAAGTCGTCCTTCTGTTTCGCTTCTCCGAGGGCGAACCAGCCCTTCTTGATCGCGATCGCCTTGTCGAGCGAGGCGTTCTTGCCCTTCAGGTACCGGGCGAT
>DASZBB010000063.1:0-2730 GCA_035944695.1 Microvirga sp.
GACGTCGAGTCCGAAGAGCGGCGGGATCTTAAGGCGGCTCTGGCGCGCCAGCGTCTGGGCGCGGGCTACATCCTGGGCGCTGTTGAAGTTCAGGAGCGCGCCGGCCCTCCCCTCGGAAATGTCCTCCCAGCGCAGTGGAGGGCCATGGGAGACAAGATTCAGCTGACCAACCTTCTCCTCCAAAGTCATCTGCCCGAGAAGCTCGTTCACGCGGCGCTCGACGGCTTGCTCTCGAGATTCTTGCGCGCCTGCCGTCGGCAGGCATGCGGCCATTACGGCCAATGCAAGCGTCAATTGCGTCAAGCCTGGGACATCAGAAAGCCGCACAATTATCTCCTTTATGGAACAATAACACTTTATCGCGAGGTCACCCTCGCTTGCCGCCGGTTCGTGCTACACAAGATAAGCTCTGCAAGTGGCGTCCGGGGGCCATCAGGTCAAATCATATTTTAGAATAGCCTCATGCATCTGCTGCCTGTCTCGTTGAAGCTGTCCCTGCTGAGCCTGTCCGGCGCCCTGATCATGTCGGGTTTCGCGCTGACGGCGGCTGCCTATCTCAGGAATTCGGCTCTCGTGGCTGCCTCGGCCGGGCTTTTTCTCCTGCTCGCCGCCGGAGCCCCCCTGGTGATCGGACGACAGATCAGGCAGGCGCTTCGGGACAGGGAGGATGGCGCGTCCGACGAGCTCTCCGTGTTCGAGGATGTGACGGCAGCTCCCTTCGAACCGCCTGCAGCATCCCTTTCCTTTGCCGAACTCTCCGCGTTTGATGAAACGCCTGTCCCGGACGACGATGATGCGCTGCGCCGCATGCAGAAGGTCCAGGCCGTCGACCGGCTGCGGGATGGAATCGCCCATGATCTCAACAACCGCCTCATGGTGATCACCGCCAATATCGACGCGGCGGCGCGTCAGCTGAAGGATCAGCCGATCCTGCAGCGCAAGCTGCTCTCGGCCCTCGTGGCTTCTGATCAAGCCGCAAAGCTCATCGCCCAATCAACGGCCTTTGCCCGGCAGGGCGAAGGCAAAGTGCAATATGTGAACATTGCCGAACAGGTGAGCTCGGTGGCCGATCTGATGAGCCGCTCCCTGCTGCGCGATACGGTCGAATTGCGGGTCTCACTCGCAGAGGATCTCTGGGCCATCGAGGCCAACCCGGAGGACATCCAGACAGCCATCGTGGCTCTGAGCGCCCATGTTCGAGATGCTCTGCCTCAGGGAGGCACCGTCACGCTCGAGGCCCGGAACGTGCATGTCGTCAAAGGCTCCCTGCCGGACCTGACCCGCGAGGGCGACTTCGTGCAGCTCACCATCCGCAGCGCCGGCCCCGAAGAGGTGCGCCATGCTCCTGAGGCGGAGCCGGAGCAGGCCTTTGTTTTGCGGGATCTCGATCTGTCGTCGTGGCTATCCCTGCGTCAGAGCCTGCATTTCCTGCAGGGTCTCGGTGGCGCCTCGGAAGTGCGCCGGGAGGGCACCGAGACCTCCATCATTCTCTACATCCCGCGATCCGATGCAGCGACCCTGCTGCCCTCCGGTCCGGTGCGCGAGGATGATGCGCCGGATGACAGCGTGCAGAGCCACACGGAAGTTCTTGTGGTCGACGACGAGCTCGAAGTCGCACTCGCGCTGCAATCGACTCTTGAGGAATTCGGCTATGTCACCAGCATTGCGACCGACGCGGCGCAGGCCGTGAAAGCCTTGAACACGCGCAGGCCCGCCCTCGTGCTCGCCGATGTCGCCATGCCCGGGACGATGAACGGGGTCATGCTGGCACGCGAAGTGCGTCAAGCCTTCCCGACCTTGCCCGTGCTCCTCATCACCGGCAGCCCCGTCGTGGCCGGCGAGGACAGCGAATTTCCGCTGCTCCAGAAGCCGATCGTCAGCCGCGACCTGCACGTTGCGATCCAGCGGCATCTGAGTACGCAGAGTGCCGGGAAGGTCATTCCGTTGTTCCCCCGCGCAACGAGACGGGCTCGCTGACCTACTCGGCGAGCGCTGCCGCGGAGAGCGGAGCGGAGGCCTCGCGCGCCGCTTCGGTCAGAGCCGCGAACAACCGCTGCTGCGGCTTCTTCCAGACCAGAAGCTCCGGATGCCATTGCACGCCGAGCAGGAACGGGGCGCTCTCGCTTTCGACGGCCTGCACGATGCCGCTCTCATCACGTGCGGCAATCCTCAGGCCTTGCCCGAGCCGGTCGACGGATTGATGGTGCAGGGCGTTCACCTGACAGGGATTGCAGCTCAGGATTCGGTCGAGCCGGGAGCCGTGCTCGATGGCCACCGTCTTGCGCGGCAGGACCGTGCGCATCTTCGGCGCCTGGACATAGACCTCGTAGATGTCCGTGTGCAGGGTGCCGCCGAGCGCCACGTTGATCATCTGCGATCCGCGGCAGATGCCGAGGATCGGCAGCTCCGCCGGGAGAGCTGCCTTCAGGAGCCCCAGCTCCAGCCTGTCGCGTTCGGGATCGATGCGCACGTCAGGCAGAACCTTTCCGCCATAGATCTCTGCGCCGATATCGTCGCCGCCGCCGATGACGAGACCCTGCAGCGGCTCCGTCGGCAGCGGATGACCGGGCACGAGGCGGACGGAGCGCGCACCGGCGCGGTAGAGGGCAAGCCGGTGCATGAGGTAGCTCCGCCATCCGCCGCGGCGGGATGTGGTGACGCCGATCAGGGGGCTCGTCATGACCGTACGATCTGCTCCAGCACGTTGGCCCAGCTCTTGTCCTCGCCCTC
>DASZBB010000064.1:0-23010 GCA_035944695.1 Microvirga sp.
CCTTCATGGTGCGGAGATTGCCGACGGCGCTCGCCGTTTCTACGAGGCCGGTGTTGAGAAGCTCCCGCATGACCAGCGTGCGCGTCGCCGCACTGGGCGAGCCGAGCACCACGCCGACGACGCGCCGGTTCCCGCGCAGAGCCGAGACGGCCACATTGAACCCGGAGGCGCAGACGAAGCCGGTCTTGGACGCCTCGAGCCCCGCGTAATCGTCGACCAGCTTGTTGGTGTTCTTGAGCAATCGTCCGTTGACCGTCACGGACGGCGTCCGGAGGAGGTCCATGTAATCAGCGTGATAGCTCAAGAGCACCAGCATGAGCACGGCCATGTCCCGGGCATTGGTCACCTGCCGGTCGTCATGCAGGCCGGTCGGATTGACGAACCGGGTCCCGGTCATGCCGAGGCGCCTGGCTTCCGCGTTCATCGCCGCCACGAAGGCTTCCTCGCTGCCGCCGATCGCCTCTGCAATGGCGACCGACACGTCGTTGGCGCTCCGGACCATGATGACCGTGAGGGCGTCCTCCAGCCGGAGCGACGTGCCCGGCGGAACGCCGAGCTTCGAGGGGGGCTGGGCGGCCGCCTTCGGGCTCAGGACCACGGACGTATCCATGCTGACCTGGCCGGACCGGACGGCCGTCAGCGCCAGGTGCGCCGTCATCATCTTGGTGAGCGATGCCGGATGCCACGAGCGGGTCGCCTCCTGGGCGGCGAGAACGTCGCCGGTGGCGGCATCCACCAGCAGCATGGGAGAGGCGCCGACGGAGAACGGCGTCAGGAGAAGGCCGGCAGCCAGGAGGATCGAGAGCGGCTTCATGGCCCGGATCGTTGCCCGAACCGCAGCCTTACGCAAGCGCCCGACGGCAAAAACCGCCCCGCTCTACTCCTTTCGAGATACACGCGCTCGCTCGGAAGCAGTCCTGCCGTCGATCAGACGGCCGCTTCGGCCAGCATGAGGACGATGCCGAGCGCGACCAGGACGATGCTGGGCCAATGATGTTTGGGGTGCAGGGCGCGAGGTCTCTCCCGCGGTTCCAGGGTCGCACCGGCCCCCGTCGAGCCCATGCGGTGGGGGTCGCTCAGGCGCCCCTTCCAGAGCACCTGGCCTGCCGCGAGCACGATCCCGCCGACGATGAGCAGCGCACCGATCCAGATGAGGACCATGCCCGATTGCATGAAACCCTCCCAATGAGGTCAGCCCCCGAAAGCATAGCACAGGGTTGCCGGAGAACACAGGCACCGGTCGATCGGCTTAGGAAGTGCGGGAGTGTCGTCTTGCGAGGATCAAATCGCCTGGCCGGCGCACCAGCCGGACGACCACGCCCACTGGAAATTGTATCCGCCGAGCCAACCGGTGACGTCCACCACCTCGCCGATGAAGTAGAGGCCGGGCACCGCCTTGGCCTCCATGGTGCGGGAATCGAGTTCGCGGGTATCGACGCCGCCGAGGGTCACCTCGGCCGTGCGGTAGCCTTCCGAGCCGGCCGGCTTGAAGCGCCACCGGTTGACCGCCTCGTCGATGGCGCGAAGCCTCTTGTCGGAATAATCGGCCAGGTTGGCGGGCCCGTTCTCCGTCTCGGCGACGAGCTGTGCCAGACGCTTGGGCAGAAAGGCCGACAGAGCCGTCTGCAGCGCCTGCCGCCCGTTCTGCGTGCGGGCGGCGCGCAGCTCCTCGAACAGGTTCACGCCCGGCAGCATGGAGAGCACGATCTCGTCGCCTTCGCGCCAGTAGGAGGAGATCTGCAGGATTGCGGGACCGCTCAGTCCGCGATGGGTGAAGAGCATCGCCTCGGCAAACGTCGTCTTCCCGCAGCCGGCCACCGCGTCGACAGACACGCCCGCGAGAGGCGTGAGACGCTCCAGCATGGTCGGCTCCAGGGTGAGCGGAACGAGCGCCGGCCGCGTCTCGACGACCCTCAGGCCGAACTGCTGCGCGAGATCGTAGCCGAACCCGGTGGCGCCCATCTTCGGAATCGACTTGCCGCCCGTCGCCACCACGAGGGATCGGCATCCGGCCGCGCCGTGCGAAAGCTTCAGTGCGAATCCTTCCGGCACTTTCTCCACGCTCTCCACCGAGGTGGACAGGCGAAGCTCCACATTCGCTTGGCGCATCTCGTTGAGCAGAAGATCGACGATCTGCTTCGACGAGCCGTCGCAGAAGAGTTGGCCCAGGGTCTTCTCGTGATAAGCGATGCCGTAGCGCTCCACGAGGGCGACGAAGTCGCGCTGCGTGTAGCGGCGCAGAGCCGAAATGGCGAAGCTCGGATTCCGCGAGATGAAGTTGGCCGGCGCGGCGTTAAGGTTGGTGAAGTTGCAGCGCCCTCCGCCGGAGATGCGGATCTTCTCGCCGGGCTTGGCGGCATGGTCGAGGACGAGCACGGAACGGCCGCGCTTGCCGGCCTCCGCCGCGCACATCATTCCGGCGGCCCCGGCGCCGATCACCACAACGTCGAAATGATCCAAGAGGGTTTTCCTGAGAGAATTCTTGCGCCTGCGCGTGCCATGCAGGGAATACTGAGCGTGAAAGCAAGTTATGGCCGTTCGTAGTGAACCTCGGACGAAGGCGCAAGTACCGGCGCAAGACCTCCCCACGTCATGGCCGGGCTTGTCCCGGCCGTCCCGATGTGAAGAACGCTGCGCTCTACAGAAGCGAAATCACCCGCACAAGGCCGGCGATGACATGCGTTAAGGTGCCCCCGGTCGAACCAATCTCTCCTGGCAATATTTGCGGCGAAGCCCGCCCGTCGATTGAAGGCGCCCCGCCCGAGGTGTACCATCGAGGCGTTTCAAGCAACTGCGCATCCCGAAGCGACGGTGTGTCAGTTCAGCCGCCCTCCCGGCATGCGAGCGTCCTCGTCTCACAGGAGGTTGTCATGACGATCGCGCCCACCCTTCAGCGCTACATGTCCGATCAAGGCATCAGCTACGACCTGATCCCGCACGAGCCGGCCATGACGTCGCTGGGCACGGCCCATGCGGGGCATGTGCCGGGCGACCGAATGGCCAAGGGCATCATGCTCAGCAACGGACAGAGCTACATGCTCGCGGTTCTGCCGGCCTCGCATCACCTGCGCCTGTCCGATCTCAAGATGGAGCTGGGCCAGGAGCTGCGCCTGGCCTCCGAGGACGAGATCGTCGAGGTGTTCCGCGATTGCGACCGCGGCGCCATTCCGCCCGTCGGCACCTGCTACGGCCTCGACGTGATCGTCGAGAACAGCATGGAGCGCCAGCCCGACATCTACTTCGAAGGCGGCGATCACGCCACGCTGGTTCACGTCAAGGGAGAGGATTTCGCGCGCCTCAACCCGCGGGCGCAGCACGGCACGTTCAGCGACCGGATGTGACGTCGGCGACGCCGTTCGACGTATGACCGCAGAACCGTTCCACGCGGTTCGGCTCGGCCGAATGCGGGAACCGTGATAGATCTCATGTCATTCAGGCTTCAGTGCGAAGCCTGAATGGTGCCCCCTACCCTCCGGTCCGACCGTCCCACCTCATGCAGCATCTTGCCGAATACGGCGCTCTGTTCGCCGCCGCGTTCCTCTCGGCCACCGTCTTCCCGTTCCAGTCCGAAGCCGTGCTCTTCGCCATGCTGGTGGCCGAGCACTATTCCGCATGGCTCCTCATTCTCGTGGCGAGCGTGGGTAACATTCTCGGCTCCATCGTGAACTGGTTCCTGGGCCGCTTCTTCGCCCATTTCGAGGACCGTTCCTGGTTTCCGGTGAAGCGCAAGCAGATGGCGAAGGCGGAAGGCTGGTACCACCGCTACGGCCGCTGGACGCTGCTTCTGAGCTGGCTGCCGATCGTCGGCGATCCGCTCACCATCGTGGCGGGCGTGATGCGCGAGCCCCTGCGGGTCTTCATCCCGCTCGTGGCGCTGGCCAAGACGGGGCGGTACCTAGCCGTCGGCGCCGTGAGCCTGGGGTGGGTTTAAGGTCCCTGCAGGCTCGACCAGATCTCCTCCAGATGCCGCGGCCCGAGCACGGCGCCGGATGCCGCCCGGATGACCGCCTCCATGCCGGCCGGCGGCTCGTTGTTCATGGCCCAGTGAACGGCCTCCCGGAGGGTGGCGAATTCCCGAATGTCGCTCGGGTGCCCCTGACCGGCCGGGCCGATCGGCTCGTATTGCAGATGGGCCGGGGCATCCAGTTCCTCTTTGCTCAGCATGGCGCGGTCCCGCCTCGTTCGGGTGGATTTGAGCAGGACAACGTTCTTCGGGCTCAAGGCGTTGCAGCCCCGTGCTCCTGGCGCGCCTCTTCCCAGACCTCCCGCGCGGCATCGGCATTCATCGCCGCGATGGCGAGGCCGACGATTAGGTCCGGCCAGGCCGAAAGGGTTGCCGCCGTCACGAGTCCGGCCCCCACGATGGCCACGTTGGCGACGGCATCGTTGCGGGCGGACAGGAAGGCCGCCTTGGTCAGGCTGCCGCTGTGGTGGCGATAGCGCGCGAGAAGGGCCGCGCAGACAAGGTTGACGGCGAGCGCCCCGGCACCCGCGAGCGTCAGCGGCACCGGGTCGGGCGCGATCGGCTCCCAGAATTTGTCCCAGGCCGTCCAGAGGGTCGCGAGGCCTGGCACCAAGATAATCCCGGCGAGCACCATCCCGACCCGCGCCCTCATCCTCGCGCTCCAGCCGAGGGCTGCGAGAATGAGGAGATTGATCGAGGCATCCTCCAGGAAATCGACGCTGTCGGCGAAGAGCGACACCGACCCGATGGCGAGCGCGACCGCAAACTCGATCCCGAAATAGCCCAGGTTCAGCGCCGCCACGATGGCGACCACCCGGCGCAGGTATCGGCTGGAATTCGGATGCTCCATGGCGGTCTCGCTTCCCCTGGGCGACTCTTCCTCACCATCAGCAATTCCATTGCGGCAAAGCAGGCGCGACCACAAGGAATGGCAATTTTTCTTGCAAGTTACGCAATTTCAGTCGAACAAGGCGGCAAAGTTTTAGGGGAAACCATGCCAGCCTATCGTTCTCGCACCACCACCCACGGCCGCAACATGGCGGGTGCCCGCGGCCTTTGGCGAGCCACGGGCATGAAGGATTCCGACTTCGGCAAGCCGATCATCGCCGTGGTGAACTCCTTCACCCAGTTCGTGCCGGGCCACGTCCACCTGAAGGACCTGGGCCAGCTCGTGGCGCGGGAGATCGAGAAGGCCGGCGGCGTCGCCAAGGAATTCAACACCATCGCGGTAGATGACGGCATCGCCATGGGGCACGACGGCATGCTCTACTCCCTGCCCTCGCGGGAACTGATCGCCGATTCCGTGGAATACATGGTCAACGCCCATTGCGCCGACGCCATGGTGTGCATCTCCAACTGCGACAAGATCACCCCCGGGATGCTGATGGCCGCCATGCGGCTCAACATCCCGGCCGTGTTCGTCTCCGGCGGACCGATGGAGGCCGGCAAGGTCGTGCTCAACGGCGTGACCAAGAAGCTCGACCTCGTGGACGCCATGGTGGCGGCCGCCGACGACAAGGTGGCGGACGAGGACATCAAGGTCATCGAGCGTTCCGCCTGCCCCACCTGCGGCTCGTGCTCGGGCATGTTCACGGCCAATTCCATGAACTGCCTCACCGAGGCGCTCGGCCTCTCCCTGCCGGGGAACGGCTCGACGCTCGCCACCCATGCGGACCGCCGCCGCCTCTTCGTGGAGGCCGGCCACCTGATCGTGGACCTCGCCCGCCGCTATTACGAGCAGGACGACGCGAGCGTGCTGCCGCGCTCCATCGCGTCCTTCGCGGCCTTCGAGAACGCCATGACCCTCGACATCGCCATGGGCGGATCGAGCAACACGGTGCTGCACCTGCTCGCCGCCGCCCACGAGGCGGAAGTGAACTTCACCATGGCGGACATCGACCGCCTGTCGCGCCGGGTTCCGGTGCTGTGCAAGGTCGCGCCCGCCGTGGCGAACGTGCACATGGAGGACGTCCACCGCGCCGGCGGCATCATGGGCATCCTCGGCGAGCTCGACCGCGCCGGCCTTCTCGACACCTCCGTGCCGACGGTGCATTCCGAGACCATGAAGGCCGCGCTCGACCGCTGGGACGTGCGGCGCACCAACAGCCATGCAGTGCATGAGTTCTTCAGCGCCGCCCCCGGCGGCGTGCCGACGCAGACCGCGTTCAGCCAGGAAAGCCGCTACGACAGCGTGGACATGGACCGGGCCGGCGGCGTCATCCGCGACAAGGACCACGCCTTTTCGAAGGACGGCGGCCTTGCGGTGCTTTCCGGCAATCTCGCGCTCGACGGCTGCATCGTGAAGACCGCCGGCGTGGACGAGAGCATCCTGGTGTTCTCCGGCCCGGCCATCGTCTTCGAGAGCCAGGACGATGCGGTGAGCGGCATCCTCAACGGCAAGGTCAAGGCCGGTGACGTGGTGGTCATCCGCTACGAGGGTCCGCGCGGCGGCCCGGGCATGCAGGAAATGCTCTATCCCACGAGCTACCTGAAGTCGAAGGGCCTCGGCAAGGCCTGCGCGCTCATCACCGATGGACGCTTCTCGGGCGGCACGTCGGGCCTGTCCATCGGCCACGTCTCGCCGGAAGCGGCCGAGGGCGGCACCATCGGCCTCGTGCGCGACGGCGACCGGATCGAGATCGACATCCCGAACCGCCGCATCCAGCTTGCCGTGGACGAGGCCGAGCTGGAGTGCCGCCGCGCCGAGCAGCAGGCCAAGGGCTGGCAGCCGGCCGCGCCGCGCAAGCGCAAGGTCTCGGCGGCCCTCAAGGCCTACGCCATGCTTGCCACCAGCGCCGCCAAGGGCGCCGTGCGGCAGATCTAGCCGACAGTATTCGGCTTCAGTCGAGCTCCTCCTGCCGTCACATCCCCCTGAATCCCCGATTCAGGGGTTTTCCGGCTGCCGGCTTCGCAGCCGCCATGCGAACCCCCCATTGGCACCGGAATAGCCCCATCGTTTCCCCCTCCAAATAAGGAGTACTCGGACCCGACGTCCTCCCTAGCTGAGCTGTCACGCTATAACAGGAGGACGGAAGCGACATGTGGAACCGAGGCCGTGCAGGGTCGATTGTTTCGATTCACGAGGGGCGCCCGGGCGCGGTTTCGCCTTCGCGCGCAAGTCGATCTCTCAGGTGGCTACCCGCATCCAGCATACTGGCCTTGAGCCTTGCCACCGCTGCTCGATTGGATCCGGCACAGGCCGCATGCACGTCGAGCGTCTCGGGCGATCAGACCCGGGTCGTCTGTTCCGGCATCACGACGGATCACTATTGGGCGGTGGAAGACACGCCGTCCTCGGTCGAGGTGCAAGCCAGCACCACCATGCACACCAGCCAAGCGGCAATCCGCGTGGAAGGCAACAGCACCGTCACCATCGCCAAGGGTGCGACCATCACCGTGACCGGCAGCAACGCGGATCAGGCCTTGAACGCCATCTATGTCGAAGATGACGGGAGCACGCTGACCAACAACGGCAGCGTGGCGACAACGCAGAGCTCGGTGGACGGGCTGGAGGCGACCGGCAACAGGAACACGCTCGCCAATACGGGCAACGTCTCGACGCAAGGGACATCCTCGGAGGCGCTGATCGCGCGCGGCCATGCCAACACCTTACGCAACAGCGGCACGATTGAGACGTCGGGATCCTCCGCACGAGGGATGATCGCGGAAGGCAGCAACAACAATTTCATCAATACGGGCGTGATCCGCACCACCGGCGCAGGGGGCGAAGGCATTCGCGCAGACGGCGGCGCCACGGTGCCTGCCGAGAATGCAACCATCGCCAATAGCGGCACCATCACGACGAGCGGCTTCACCGCAGATGGCATCCGCCTGATCGGCAACAACGGCACGATCTCGAACGAAGGCACGGTCACCGCTTCGGGCCTCGAGGGGCGTGGCATCAAGGTCGAGGGCAACCATAACAGGATCACCAATCGCGGACTCCTCCAAGCCTTGGGAAATGGCGGCGAAGGTCTCTATGTCATCAGCAATTCCGGCCAGACCAACACCATCATCAACCTTGAGGATGGCAGGATCATCAGCCGTGACGAGGCCGCGCTGCGCGGCCGCTTCGGGTCCGAAGTCATCGAGAATTTCGGCCTGATCCGCACGGAAGCGGCCGGCGGAGCCGCCGTTGACCTCGACTCGGGCAACGACTCCTTCCTTATCGGCGCCAGTTCCAAGATCGAAGGCTTCGTACGGGCTAGCGCCGGCACGGACACCTTCAAGCTAGGCGGATCGACCGATGCCACCTTCGATGTCCGTGAGATCGGCGCGGACGCCAAGTATCGCGACTTCGAGCGCTTCGAAAAGGTCGGGCCCGCCACCTGGAGGACGGAGAATACCAACAACAGCAGCATGCCCTGGGCCGTGCGCGAGGGCACGCTGCTCGTGACGGGGAGCATGGGCGGATCGGACATGACCGTCCATGGCGGGGCCACGCTCGGCGGCACGGGCACCGTCGGCAGCATCGATGCACTGACCGGCAGCATCCTCTCACCAGGCGTCGTCGGGGCAGGCGGTCGCGCAGGCGTGGGAGACATCCGCACCCTGAACGTCGCGGGCGACGTCAATATTGCCGCCGGCACCACGTACCGGGTCGATCTCAACGACAAGTTCGAGAGCGATCGCATCGTCGCCGGCGGCCAAGCGACGATCCGCGGCGGGACGGTCGAGGTTCATGCGGAACAAGCCACCTATTCCCCCGGCCGCTGGACGATCCTGACGGCCCAGCGAGGGGTGACCGGTCAGTTCAGCCACGTGGACGATCTGATCTTCTTCCAGCCGATTCTGACCAAGGACGCCAACAACGTCTATCTCGAGCTGCTTCCCGTCTATCCGGGCTAGGATCCGTCCGATCCGGACAATCCCGATCCGAGGACTGCCCCTCCCCTCCAGCCCGAGACCACGCCCTCGGTCACGATCCTGCACCACGAGAACCTGTTCCGGGCGGCCATTCTCTGCCGCCTGCGCTGCTCGTCCTCGGATGCCATGGGAGCCGTGCCGTCGTTCATGGCGATTGATTCCGTCCCAATCCAATACGCAGCCGATGCGCCGGCCCGTCACGCACCGGCGGCTCCTGTTGCCGCTCCCGCCCCGCAGGGAACCGGCTGGGGTGTCTGGGGCAAGGTGCTCGGCTCCGTCGGAGGCACCGACGCGACGCCGACTTCGGCCGCCATGGAGTGGACCACAGGCGGCATTGTCGTCGGCGTTGATGGCGGCCTGGGCACGCCCTACCGCCTCGGCATCGCCGCAGGCTACCTAGCCACCTCCTTCGACATCGACGCAGCCGCCGCTTTGGGTAACATCGACAGCTTCCACATCGGGGCTTACGGATCGGCTGCCTTCGGAGGGCTGAACCTGCGCGGCGGCGTGGCTTATGCCCATCATGAAATCGATTTGTCCCGTGGCGCCGTCGCAGGGCGCTTCCGGGGCGGGGAGGCGAGCACGTCCGCAGACTCCCTCCAGATGTTCGCAGAGGTCGGCTACACATTCCTGCTGTCGGAGAGGATGACCCTGGAGCCGTTCGTGGGGCTCGCCCACGTGCATGTAGGCAGCCATGACGTGGTGGAAAACGCCTCACCCTTCCAAGCGACGGGCGAGGTCGCCTCGTTCGACACCACCTATTCCACCCTCGGGGCGCGGCTCGTCGCGACCGTGCCGACCGCAGCCGGCGCCCTCACCTTCAAGGGCATGCTCGGCTGGCGCCATGCTTTCGGCGATGTGGCGCCCGAGGCGCAGTTCAGCGTCGCTGGCTTCCCGACGCCGTTCCTCGTCGTCGGTGCTCCCATCGACCGCGTCAGCCTGGTGGTGGAAGCGGGCGTGAACTGGCAGGTGAGCGAAAAGATGACCGTCGGCCTCATGTACGATGGCGCCATCGGGCGCCGCGACCAGGAGCATACCCTGCGCGCCAGCCTGAGCGTGCGGTTCTGAAGCTCCTCGACCTATGGCCGCGAGCGGGTCCTTCGCCTGCCGCTGCCAAAGGTCTCAGGCAGATTGTTGAGCCTTGACGAAACACTGTCCCTTAAGGTCCAGTCGGTCAAAGCCCAAATCAGCCGCAGGAGCCTGAATGACCCGCCTCGTCCTGACCGTCAGCCTCCTGCTCCTGGCCGGGCCCGGATTTGCCCAAGGAGAGCCGGAGGGCAAACCCCTCCGGCTGACCGTCCGCCCTTCCGGCTACGAGGCGGAGGCCAACGAAGCGACGGAGCGGCAGCAGAGGCTGCTCAAGCGGCTCGAGCAGAGCAACCATATGATCCGGTCGATCTGCATCAATTGCGGTGACGCCTGGAAGCATCAGATCTACGCTCCCTTCAACCCCCTCGCTTCCCTCGGGCGCTCCGGCCAGCCCTCGGAAGAGGCCGGTAACTAAGCCGACAAACAGACTTTTGGCCGCGCCGGGCTTCTATTGAGGAGGTTTTCCTCACCCTGTATATCTGGAGGGGGTGAGGACGACCTCGCACCTTCATGACCCCGGTAGGGACGGCCCTGCCAATGACGGAGGTCCTGTCATGGCATGGACTTGGCTCGGTCTTGCCGGCTTGTTCGAGATCGGCTGGGCAATCGGCCTGAAATACACCGACGGCTTCACCCGCCCCATTCCTTCCGTTCTGACGGCCCTGAGCATGGTCATCAGCGTGGTGCTGCTCGGCCTCGCGCTGAAGACCCTCCCGGTGGGGACCGGCTACGCGGTCTGGACCGGGATCGGCACGGTCGGGACGGCGCTCCTGGGCATCTACCTGTTCAGCGAGCCCGCCACGGTGATGCGCCTGGTGTGCATCGGGCTGATCGTCTCCGGGATCCTCGGCCTGAAGTTAGCTTCAGGCTAGCCCCGGCAGTTATGGTTGGGGGGTCATGACTGCATTCGCTCACATCAGGCCGAAATCGGCGGCACGAGGGCTCAAGGCCTTCGTCGTCGTGGTCTGCCTCGTGATCCTCGGCCTTGAGGGGTGGCGCGACTGGAACGAGCGGGAGCAGGAAACCACCCGGATCAGCTCTGACACGGTGAATCTCGCCAAGTCGCTCGTCCAGCATGCCGAGGACACCTTCCAGGTGGCGGACGCCCTCCTGGTGGACGTGGTGGACCGGGTCGAGATGGGCGGCGTTCTGCCCAATGCGGTCAGGAGGCTCGACACCTTCCTGGTGGAGCGGGTGCAATCCCTGCAGCGCATCAAGGCGCTTTCGGTCTATGAAGACGACGGCTTTCTTCTGACCAGCTCCCTGCCGGGCCACCGCGGCAAGGTCAATGTGGGCGACCAAGCCTTCTTCCGGCACCACAGGGATTCCCCCAGCAGCGACTGGTTTCTGGGACCCCTGATCCGCGATCCGCTCGGCGGCGACTGGGTTCTGACCCTCTCCCGCCGCATCGACAAGCCGGACGGCAGCTTCGGCGGCGTCGTCCAGGTCAGCATCCCGCCCCGCTATTTCGCCAATTTCTTCGGCCGCTTCGATGTGGGAACGCAGGGCAGCATCACGCTCCTTCACAAGGACGGCACGGTTCTGTCGCGCTACCCCTATATCGAGGGAGCCATCGGATCCAGCATCTCGGCCGATCCGCTCTTCCGGGAAGGAAGAGGTTCAGGCACCTACAACTATGTCTCGCCCTTCGACAACGTGGCCCGCATGGGCGGCTACCACCGCAACCACATCTTTCCCATCGGCGTCCTCGCCTCCGTCGGCCGGGACGAGGCGCTGGCGCGTTGGAACCGGGAATTCGTCTTTCGCATCATCGTCATCAGCGTGCTCGTCGCCACGCTTGCCACCCTCGGCTGGACCCTCGCCAGGGAGCTGCGCCGACGCGAGGACGTGGAGGCGGAACTCTCGGTGCTCGCCGTCACCGACGGCCTGACGGGCCTCGCCAACCGGCGTCTCTTCGACAAGCAGCTCGAGACGGAATGGCTCCGGGCCTCGCGGGAGAAGTCGCCCGTGTCCCTGCTCCTCGTCGATGTCGATCAGTTCAAGGCCTATAACGACATCTACGGCCACCCCGCCGGCGACGAATGCCTGCGCACCATCGCCAAGGCGATCGCCAGCGCAGCGCGCCGGCCGGGCGACCTGGTGGCCCGCTACGGCGGCGAGGAGCTCGTGGTCCTTCTGCCGGATCTCGACGAGGCCGGCGCGGCCGCGGTGGCCGAGGACATCCGGGCGAAGGTCGAGGCGCTTCGCCTGCGCCACGAGGCGAGCTTCCCGTCGCGCATCCTGACGGTGAGCATCGGCAGCGCGACCCGGGTTCCGAGCCTGGACCGATCCCGCATCGGTCCGGCAGACCTGATCGCCCTTGCCGACGACGCCCTCTACAGGGCCAAGCAGGACGGCCGCAACCGCGTCGCGACCGCAAAGGCTGCCTGAGCAGGTTTTGAGCGTCTTAGGAGGCTGCCTCATGAACGCAGCAACGGGCGCTCACAGGCTGTAGCAGGAAGAGATGCAAGGGTGGAATGTGGCACAGACGAAGCCCTGCGGTTGCCAAGTATGGGCAACGCTGCACCGCGTCATCACCGGCCTTGTGCCGGTGATCTCGACGAAATGAGGCGCGGCGCTCTTCCGATCGGGATGGCCGGCACAAGACCGGCCATGACGGGAAAGTCTCGTCCAAGCAGTCCCTGTCGGCAAAGAGTGGGAAACGAAACGTTGATCAGAACACGCATTCCCTAAAGGCAGGCCGAACCGAGCCGCCCCAGGGCCCGTGATACAGCTCCAGCAGGCGCTCGGCCTGCGTGCGGCCGGAGGCGACGATCTCTTCGGCGTAAGCGAGATGCACCGTCTCGTCGCGGCCCGCCTCGTCGCGACAGGCGCGGCGCTGGAGGCCGGCGCGGGCGAGCGCCAGGGCGTCGCGGGCGACGTCCTGCGCCGAGCGTCCCGCGATGCGGGCCCTGAGGGCCTGCTTGGGCACGTCGGCACGCAGCTGCTCGCGCTCCTGCGCGCTCCAGGTCTTCACCAGCTCCCAGGCTCCGTCGAGCGCGGTCTCGTCGTAGAGAAGGCCGGTCCAGAACGCCGAGAGAGCGACGATGTGCTCGAGGTTGCCCACGTCGGCGCCGCGCATTTCGAGATAGCGCTTCAGGCGCACTTCCGGAAACACGGTGGACACGTGGTTCGCCCAGTCGGAGCGCGTGGCGTGCTCGCCCGGCAATTGAGGATGCCGGCCGGCGAAGAGATCGCGGAAGGAGGATCCCGCCACGTCGTGATAGGTCGCATCGCGCTTGACGAAATACATGGGCACGTCGAGCACCCAGTCGACGTAACGCTCGTAGCCGAAACCGTCCTCGAACGCGAAGGCCATCATGCCCGTGCGGTCGCGATCGGTGTCGAGCCAGATGTTCGACCGCATGGAAAGGTAGCCGTTGGGCCGGCCCTCGGTGAAGGGCGAGTTGGCGAAAATCGCGGTGGCGATGGGCTGCAGCGCCAGGGACACGCGCAGCTTCTTTACCATGTCGGCCTCGGACGCGTAGTCCATGTTCACCTGTACGGTGGACGTGCGGTACATCATGTCGAGGCCGAGCGAGCCGACCTTCGGCATGTAGTTCGTCATGATGCGGTAGCGCGCCTTCGGCATCACCGGCGTCTCGGCACGCGTCCAGAGCGGGCTCATTCCGAGGGTCAGAAAGCTCAAGCCCAATCCCTCGCCGACGGCCTTCGCGTCGGCGATATGTTGCGCCGTCTCGCGGGCGGTCTCGTGCAGCGTCCGAAGCGGGGCGCCCGACAGTTCGAACTGTCCGCCGGGCTCGAGCGAGATCGCCCCGCCGCCGGTCTCGTCGGCAAGGCCGATGGGATGGTCCTGCTCCATGATCGGCGCCCAGCCGGTGCGCGCCTGCAATCCTTCGAGGAGCGCGCGGATGCCCCTGTCCCCGTCATAGGGGACGGGAGTGGCGTCAGCCGTGTAGAATGGAATCTTCTCGTGCTCGGTGCCGAGCCGCCAGGACTCGCGCGGCTTCTCGCCGGAGGCGATCCAATCCACGAGTTCCGACCGCGCACCGATGGGGGTCGTATCGGATACGTCCCGCGCCATGCATCACCTCATCAAAAAGCGCGTTCAAGGCGCGCCGACTTAAGCGTCGGGACTCAATAAGGGGCTTAAGGCCAAGGCGCAATCGGGGAGAAAGGCATAAAACGATGGGGGCGATGCCCGCCCCCATCAATGCCGGATCGTCGTCTCTCCCGTCGTCTCCGCGGTGAGCCAGTCGACCACGCCGGCGAGCGCATCCCGGTTCGACAGGCCGCGGCCGACCGCTTCCGTGTAGAGCGTGAGCTGCTGGTCGGCGCTGGTGCCGCGGGCCACGATCCAGCGGGCGAGATCGAGCTCCCGCTGGCAGCCCAGCGCCTTGGCGTCCTCGGCCACGAGATCGAGAGTCTCGTCGAGGAGCTCCCGCACGGGCTTGGCGGTCCGGTTCTTCTCGTCAACGAAGCTGCCGTGGATGCCGTAGCGCTGCGCCCGCCAGCCGTTCTCGTCGTTGATGGCGCGCGAAGCGCCCGTCTGTCCGGCATTCAGCGAGGTGTCCAGGCTCAGATGGCGGACGAGGCAGCGGTAAAGGGCGGCGATCGCGATGGTGTCGTCGAGCCGGGTGCAGCTGTCGGCCACGCGCAGCTCGAGGGTCGGGTGCTTCAGGGACGGGCGGATCACCCACCAGACATAGCTGGAATTCTCGATGGCGCGGGCGGCCACGAGGGTGTCGATATAGCGCTGATAGTCCTGCTCGCTCTCGAACAGGTCCGGGAAGCCCGTGCGCGGCAGCTCGCGATAGGCCGCGAGCCGGTATCCGAGGAGACCCGTGCGCTGCGCCTGCCAGAAGGGCGACGAGGTCGAAAGCGCGAGCAGCAGCGGCAGGTAGGGCTGGATCCGGTTCATGATGTCCACGCGCATGCCGAGATCCGGCACCTCCACATGGACATGCATGCCGCACAGCACGTTCCGGCTGCCGAGCATCTGCAGGTCGTGCATGACCTTGCCGTAGCGCGGCTGCGCCGTGGGACGCACGCGGGACCAGACCGCGAGCGGATGGGTGCCGGAGGCCATGACGGAGAGGCCGAAATCGCGGGCGACGGACCCGACCGAGGACCGCAGCTCGGCAAGCTGTGCGCGGGCGTCGGAGAATTCGAGAGCGGGCTTGCTGGCGATCTCGATCTGCGGCTCGAGCATCTCGGGCTGGATGTCGCCCGAGATCTGGTCGCGGCAGGCGGCGAAGAACTCCCTGATCTTCCCCTTGGCGATATCCCGTCTCGGCGCATCGTTGACGAAATACTCTTCCTCGATGCCGAACTTGAAGTCCCAGCTCATTTCCTTGGTGTCCTCTGTTCTTATCCAGAAATGACCTTTCACGCGTGCGGATCGGCCTGCGGCGACCGCGCCCAAACTCCGGCTCAATGGGGCCAGAATGGGGCGAATCGGCGCGAAACTGCTAAGCTTCTGAAGCTAGAGGCGGATCGGCTTAAGACGTTGTCGGACGTTGAGGTCAGTTCCAATCGCCAAGCACGGATTGAACGATCGCCAGCGCGGCCACAGCGGCTGTGTCAGCTCGCAGGATTCGCGGACCCAACGATACGCAAACATATCTTTCGCGGGCGGCGACAAGCGCTCTCTCCTGATCGGTGAACCCCCCTTCGGGGCCCACGATAACGGCCAGACCAGCTTGATTGTTCCCAAGCTTGGCCAAGGCCTCCACAGGGTTGGAAACGGCCGCATTCTCGTCGCAGAAGACGACCAGGCGATCCTCTTCCAAGCTCTTGAGAAAGCGCTCCAAATTCTCCTCTTCGCGCACCTCGGGGATGGACAGGATCCCGCATTGCTCGGCGGCCTCGATGGCGTTGCTGCGCATGCGCTCGAGGTTGACCCGGGAAGCCTGGGTCCGGCGGGTCAGAACAGGCTGGAGAATGCCCGCCCCCATCTCCACGGCCTTCTGGACCATATAGTCGAGACGGGCATGCTTGAGCGGCGCAAAGGCATAGATGATGTTGGGCGCGGGCGCCTGCTCCCGGGTCTGCGCCACGCAGACGAGGTCGGCGGCCTTGCGCCCCTCGACCGCCACCTCGGCCCGCCACTCCCCGTCGCGTCCGTTGAAGATCAGGACCGATTCCCCGGCCTTCAGGCGCAGGACGTTCAGGAGATAGTTGGCCTGCCCCCGGTCGAGCGCGATCCGGGCCCCGGCCTGGAGGGGCGCATCGACGAACAGGCGGGGAGCGTTGAAGTCGTATTCGGCCATGAGACCCCTTTCCGGCGATGCGCTGAACGCCCCTCCTATCAAGTTCCTCCGCCCCAAGGGAGAGGGGTGGGCCGTCCCGGTCACTTGAAATTCAGGTGCCGTATGGCACAGCTTATGCCCAAGGCGACCATTCGCCTCTTGGCCTCAAGGCCCTGAACCTGTTAACAGAACGCAGGCGCGTGAGACGTCGCGTGCTCTTTGAGGGAATTTTGGCATGACGCACATCCGTTCGCACATCCTGGCTGCGTTTGCCGTCGCTGGCGTTTTCGTGGCGGCTCCTGCCTTCGCGCAGTCGAGCGCCTGCCAGGACGGACAGAAGATTCTGCAGGAGCGCCAGGGCCTCATCCAGCAGATCAACAAACTCACCAATGGCGGCAAGAACAAGCAGATCGATCCGCGCGCGGCCTGCTCCATCTTCACCAAGCTGGTGACGAACGGCACGGCCGGTCAGAAATGGATGACCGACAACAAGGACTGGTGCCAGGTTCCCGACCAGCTGGTCCAGAGCTTCGCCGAGGATCACAAGCGCTCCCAGCAGTTCAAGGGCCAGGCCTGCGGCGCCGCCGCGAAGATGGCCGAGGCGGAAAAGCGCGCCAAGCAGCAGGCCCAGCAGGGCGGTCCCGCCGGCAAGATGGGCGGCGGCCTGACCGGCACCCTGAGCATCCCGAAGGGCGCTCTCTAAGCCAGGCCCTTTGACGATGGAGCGACCCGCCGCGCCGTCCCTGCCCGACGCCGTCAAGGGCCATTGGGCCGAACGACGGGCGCCGGCGGGCCTCAAGCCCTACCTGCGCCTCGCCCGCATCGAGCGGCCCATCGGCTGGTGGCTGCTTCTCCTGCCCTGCTGGTGGTCGGCGGCGCTTGCCGCCATCGCGGCCGGACAGTCCTGGCCGAACCCGGTGCATTGCCTCCTCTTCCTGATCGGCGCCGTCGCCATGCGCGGGGCGGGCTGCACCTACAACGACATCGTCGACCGGGATCTCGACACCCGGGTCGAGCGCACCCGCCAGCGCCCCCTGCCCTCAGGCCAGGTCACGCTGAAAGGGGCCCTGGCCTTTCTCGCGCTCCAGGGCCTCGTCGGCCTGCTGGTCCTGCTCCAGTTCAACGCCTTCGCCATCGCGACCGGCTTCGCATCCCTGGGGATCGTCGCGCTCTATCCCTTCATGAAGCGCTTCTTCTGGATGCCGCAGATCGTGCTCGGCCTCGCCTTCGCCTGGGGTGCCCTGATGGGCTGGGCGGCGGCCTTCGGATCCTTGAGCTGGGCCGCAGCCCTTCTCTATGCCGGCAGCATCGCCTGGGTGGTGGGCTACGACACGATCTATGCCCTGCAGGACATCGAGGACGATGAGGTCGTGGGCATCAAATCTTCGGCCCGCTTCTTCGGCGAGGCCGTGAAGCTCGGGGTCGGCATCTGCTATGCCCTCACCATCGTGTTCATCACCGCGTCCCTGGTTTTGGCCGGAGCGGGGCTGCCCTCCTTCGTGGGCTTGAGCCTCTTCGCTCTCCACCTGGGCTGGCAGGTGGCCCGCATCGACCGGTCCGATGGAGCCGGCGCCCTGCGTCTCTTCCGCTCGAACCGGGATGCGGGCCTGATCCTGTTCGCCGCCATGACGCTGGACTGCCTCATCTCGTAGATCAGCGAAAAGATAGGTTCGGGACGGCGGGATATGGTATCTCCTGCCAATGGTCTCCATCTCAGGCTCGATGCCGTCTCCCTTGTCCCGTCCAGTCTCGTCCCTCGCACCCGCCGTGCGGGATGCCGCCCGCCGGGCGGGAGAATTGGCCCTGCCCTATTTCCGCGCCGGCGCGCAGACGGCGGCCAAACTCTGGTACAAGGGGCACAGCTCCCCGGTGACGGAAGCGGATATCGCCCTCGACACGTTCCTGAAGGGCCATCTCTCCGGGCTTTTTCCCGCAGCCGCCTGGCTGTCCGAGGAAACGGCCGACGACCCGGCACGGCTCGAGCAGGACTATGTCTGGATCGTCGACCCCATCGACGGCACAAGGGCCTTCGCCTCGGGCCACCCGGACTGGGCTGTTTCCATCGCCCTGGTGAAGGGCGGCAGGCCCGTTCTCGGCATCCTTCACGCTCCGATCCATAACCGCCTCTACGAAGCGAGGCTCGGCGAAGGCGCCTGGTGCAACGGCGAGAGGCTGCAGATGTCCGAGGCCGAGGACCTCCAGGGCGCCCGGGTCGCAGGCCCCAAGCCTCTCGTTGATCGACTCGAGCGCCGCATGGGGCCGGTCGAGCGCCTGCCCAAGGTGCCGTCCTTGGCGCTGAGGCTCGCGCGGGTGGCGGAAGGCTCCATCGATATCGGCCTCGTCTCGGCCAATGCTCAGGATTGGGACATTGCCGCCGCAGACCTCATCCTGCAGGAGGCAGGCGGACGCCTGACCGGCCTCGACGGTTCGGCTCCGACCTACAACAAGCCTCACCCGCTCCATGATGAGATGATTGCCGTTGCGTCACGGTTGCATCCTCGTGCTATTGGGGCCATGAGAGCCTAAACACCGTTGGCTCGCATCCAGACCGATCCTTCCAACCCTCTTCAGAAGAGCCCTATCACCATGACCGACACGCCTGGCAAGCAACTCCTGCATCTCGTTTTCGGCGGCGAGCTCACCAGCCTCGAATCCGTCGATTTCAAGGATCTTTCCAAGCTCGACATCGTCGGCATCTTCCCCAACTATGCCAGCGCCCACGCGGCCTGGAAGGCCAAGGCGCAGGCGACCGTGGACAACGCGCAGATGCGCTACTTCATCGTTCACCTTCACCGCCTGCTGGATCCGCAGAACGGCTGATTCCTTAAGTCGCAATGGGTCTCGCAAAGCGCATCATCCGGTCGCGGGCGGTCCAGGAAACCCTGGGCTTTCTTGTCGCGGGCTATCTCAAGTTCGTGCAGCGCACGAACCGGTTCGTGATGGAACCGGCGGATGCCTATGACCGGATCGAGATGCCCGTGATCGCCGCCATGTGGCATGGGCAGCACTTCATGATCCATTTCGCCAAGAGGCCGCAGGACCGCGCCGCCAGCCTCGTCTCCCGTTCGGGCGACGGGGAGTTCAATGCCATCGCGTTGCGCCATCTGGGAGTGCGGGCCATCCGCGGCTCCGGCGCGCGCGGCCGCGACATCCGCAAGAAGGGCGGCGCTCAGGCCATGCGGGCGATGCTGAGGGCCTTGAGCGACGGCGAGATGGTGGTAATGACGGCCGACATCCCCAAGATTTCACGGATCTGCGGCCAAGGCATCGTCACCCTCGCCCAGCTGTCCGGCCGTCCCATCGTGCCCGTGGCCGTGGTCACGAGCCGCCGCATCGACTTCGACAGCTGGGACAAGGCCAGCATCGGTCTGCCCTTCGGCCGGGGAGCGATGGTGCTCGGAGATCAGATCCACGTGCCGCGGGACGCGGACGAACGGACATTGGAATCCTTGAGAACAAGGGTCGAGCGGGAACTCGACCGTGTGCACGAGCGAGCCTATGCCTTGGTCGGGTCTCGGGATCCGGGCGCCAAGACGGGTCCCCTGCTCGTGGGAGGCTCCCGGGCATGAGCTTCCCGATCATCTTCAAGACCTACTCTGCCCTGGTTTCCGTCATGGAGCCCGCCGTGCTCGGTCTCCTGTATTGGCGCCGGCACAAGGGGCGCGAGGACAGAACGCGGCTCGGGGAGCGCCAGGGGCATCCCAGTCGGCAGCGGCCCAAAGGCCATCTGATCTGGGTTCACGGTGCCAGCATCGGCGAGACCCTGTCCCTGCTGCCCATCGTGGAGCGAATGACCCAGCGCGGCCTTGCGGTCCTCGTAACGTCGGGCACGAAGACGTCCGCCTCTCTGATCGCCCGGCGCCTTCCGCCCGGCGCGATCCACCAGTTTGTTCCGCTCGATGTGCCACGTTATATAAAGCGCTTTCTGGAGCACTGGCAGCCCGATCTCGCCCTGATCGCCGAATCCGAAATTTGGCCGAACACGATCATGGCGCTGGCGGAACGCGAGATCCCGCTCGTCATGGTCAACGGCCGCATGTCGGATCGATCGTATCGGCGCTGGCAGAAGATGCCGAGGATCATCAGAGGCCTCCTCGAACGCTTTGCCCTCTGCCTTGCCCAGACGGCCGAAGATGCCGAGCGGCTGGCCCGGCTCGGCGCTCCTCGGGTGATCGTGACGGGCAACATCAAGTTCGACGCTGCTCCCCCGCCGGCCGATCCGCGGGTGGTCGCGCATCTGTCGGGTCTGATCGCGGGGCGTCCGGTCTGGCTTGCCGCCAGCACGCATCCAGGCGAGGAGAGTGCGATCATCGCCGTGCATCGTGCCCTGACGAAGCGCTACCCTCACCTGCTCACCATCATTGCCCCACGGCATCCCCATCGCGGCCCGGAGGTTGCGGGCCTTGCCGGACAGGCCGGACTGCGCGCGAGCAGGCGGTCCGAGGGCATTCACCCCGACCGGGCGACGGACGTCTATGTGATCGACACGATCGGCGAGATGGGCTTGTTCTACCGCCTCTCTCCGATTGTCCTCATGGGAGGCACCCTGGTGCCCATCGGCGGACATAATCCGATCGAACCGGCCAAATTGGGGGCGGCCATCCTGCATGGACCCCATGTCCATACCGCGGCCGAGATCTATGAGGCCCTCGACCGGTCGCGGGGCGCCGTGATGGTGAAGGACAGCGCCGCCTTGGCACGGGCCGTCAACGAAATGCTGAACAACGCGGCCCTCACGCGCGACATGGCCCGCAAGGCGGGAGAGGCGGTGCAGGCGCTCGGCGGAGCCGTGGACCGGACCATGCAATCGGTCGAGCCCTTCATCGTGCAGGCGAAGCTGGGAGCGCGCCGCTGATGCGCGCACCGCGCTTCTGGTGGGAACCCTCCCTCTCGTTCCAGGCCAGGCTGCTGCGCCCGGCGGGCGCTCTCTATACCTCCATCGCAGCGCGTCGGATGCGGCGGCAGGGCGAGAGGGCGGATCTTCCCGTCATCTGCATCGGGAATTTCACTGCAGGTGGCGCCGGCAAGACGCCGACGGCCGCGGCCGTCGCAAGGCTTCTCGACGCTGCGGGCGAGAGCCCGGCCTTTCTCTCACGGGGCTATGGCGGCTCCCTGCGCGGCCCGGCGCAGGTCCGGACGGACCACACGGCCCTGGACGTAGGCGATGAACCCATCCTGCTCTCGGGCATTGCGCCGACCATCGTGTCCGGCGATCGGCCCGCGGGAGCGCGGTTGGCTTACGAGATCGGAGCGACCGTCGTCGTCATGGACGATGGGCTCCAGAATCCGTCGCTGATCAAGGATTGCGCCATCGCGGTCGTGGACGGGGCCACCGGGATCGGCAACGGACTGCCTCTGCCTGCCGGGCCGCTGCGTGCACCCATGGAATGGCAATGGCCCAAGGTCGATGCGGTCGTCGTCATCGGCATGGGGACGCCGGGGCGGCGGATTGCCGAGGAGGCGGAACGGCGCGACAAGCGCGTGTTCGAAGCCAGCCTCGAGCCGGCCATGGAGGCCGCCAAATCGCTCAAAGGCAAAAAGGTGCTGGCTTTCGCAGGCATCGGGCGGCCCGAGAAATTCTTCGAGACCCTGCGCGCCTACGGCGCGGTCGTCGAAGCGGCCCATTCGTTTCCCGACCACCATCGCTATAAGGCGGCCGAACTGACGGCTCTGCGCCGTGAGGCGGCGGCACGCGGGCTTCAGACCGTGACGACGGAAAAGGATTATGCCCGCGTGGCTGCGGTGAAGGATGCCGGGCCTTGGCCGGACCTGACGGTCCTGCCGGTGCGGCTTCGGATCGAGAACGAGGCGGGCCTGCGCAACCTGCTCCTGCGCCGCATCAACGAAAGGCGACTGCATGTCGCCTGAGGGGCGGCGCTACTTCCGGGGCGCGATCCCACCGGTGATGCGCGTCATCACGGCCTCGGGCGACGCATAGGCCTCCTGCCGCTCGACGCTCCAGTATTTCAGCTCGTCGAGGGGGATCTCGACGCCCGTCACCGCGCAGCGCACATAGGCCCCGGGCTTCACGATCCGGAGGTTGCTGTCGAGATATTGCACGACGGCTTCGCCGCCGCTGCGTTCGATCTTGTTCAACATCGATGACATCAAGGAATGCGTTGCGCCTTCTTCCACTTAAGCAGGCTCGACGACGATTTCCACTCCTCAATCAGAACAAGGCACCCTGCTCCTCCGCCACGACGAGCTTCGGCTTGGCCACCCGCGGCCTCGTGCCGATCCGTCCTCCCGTTGCATCCGCCTTGCCATCGGCGAATTCGAGCACGAGAGCTTGGCCGTCCAAAACCGCATCCGCCGAATTGAGCGGCTGCCCGTCCGCATCGCGCACGAGAGCGAAGCCGCGCTTGAGCACGGACTTGTAGTTCAGGCTGTCGAAGAGCTTGGACACGGCCTCCAGCCGGTCGGCCTTGCGGGCGATCTGGCCCTGCAGCGCCGGCCCAAGGCGCTCGGCAACCCGCCGGGCGGTTTCATGGGCTTGGGCAATACGCGTCCGCTCGGCACGCAGCAGCGTATCGCGGGACACCACGAGGCGGCGGCCGATCTGCTTGAGGCTCTCCTCGCGCAGCAGGACGGAGCGGCAGACCGCGTTGTAGGGGCGCGGCCCCACCGCGTCGAGCCTTGCGCGCATGCGGGCGACGTTGGCCACCGGCGAGACATGGGCGAGCTGGCGCGCCACCTTGAGCAGCCGCTCCTCGTGGCCCCGTGCGTTGCGGGCCAGCGCCGGATAGAGCTTGGTGGCAGCGAGGTCGAGCCGCTGCCGCTTGGGCGACACCAGGGCCTCGGGGCTCGGCAGGGCCCGGGCCGTGGCGCGCAGGTCCGACCGGCGGCGCTCCACGAGGCGAAGGGCCGCCTCCACATGGC
>DASZBB010000065.1:0-3980 GCA_035944695.1 Microvirga sp.
AGAAGAAGAACGGGTAGGCCTGCATGGACGGCCAGAACCACTGACCGGCAGCAAAGGCGAGCGCCACGAGTGCGAGCGTCGCCGGATAGGCGATCCAGCGCGGCCGTTCTCGAAACACCTGCTCCGCCAGCAGCCTCCGCATGCCCCGCCTCACTCCTTTGGCGCAGAAGCTAGAGCGTGGATGAGGACTGCAGACAAGAGCAGTTTTGGATAGATGTCGTGAAACCGAGGCTGCGGAGATAAACCTCCACGAGCGCCTCGGCGTCGTCCATCTTCCTGGGTGCCATTCTTTCAGGCGGCTCGCTGTTCTTGTCGCCGCTGATGCGGGAGCTCCGTTCCAGTCCTACAGCCCCACCTCGGCGGCGAGGTTGCGGGCGAACAGCTCGCCATCGCGGATGTAGCGCCGCACGGTGGCGGACGACCGGTGCCGGGTCTGGCGCATGATCAGCCGCTCTTCGACCCCAGCGAGAGCCGCCGAGGTCGCGAACCCAGCCCGCATCGAGTGGCCCGAGAACAGGGTCGGGTCGAGCCCAACCGCCGCGGCCCGGCGCTGCACGATCGCGGACACCGCGTCGGTCGAAAGCCGGCGGCCAATGCGCCCGTGCCGGTTGATACCCCGGAACACCGCGCCCTCGGAGATCTCCGCCGCTGCGATCCAGGCCTCGTAGGCGGCGGCCGGACAGGTCGCCGTTCCGGTCCGCCCCACCGCAACGACCTGGCCCTCGCCCTCCTGGTCGCCCTTCGACCGTCGGATCGTGATCCGCAGGCCTTCCGGCACGACGGCGACATCGTCGAGGTCGAGAGCAACCAGCTCGGAGCGCCGCAGCGCCGCCCCGAACCCGACCAGCAGCAAGGCTTGGTCGCGACGATCGATCAGCCGATCCCCGCAGCCCGCGAGCACCCGGCGCAGCAGCGGCACGGTCAGGGCCTCGGCGTGGTCCTGGGCCACCCCCTTCGCCCGCCGCAGGCCACGCATCACGTCGCGGACCGCGGGATGCCGAGTGTCCATCGGGTGTCCGGCCATCCGGTGCGCCACGGCGATCGCCGAGAGCCGCCGGGTCAGCGTCGTCACCGCGAGCACCTCGGCTTGGGCAGCGAGGTAGAGCCCCACCGTCGTCGGCACGGCAGGAAGCGATGTGAGACCGGCAGTCCGGCACCAGTCCTCGAAGTGGCGCCAGTCCGAGGCGTAAGCCTTGCGCGTTGCCGCGGCCCGCGCCCCTGCCGCGAAGGCTTGGGCCCGATCGGCGAGAGCTTCGAGATCGAGGGCAGGACCGAGGACGGTGGGATCGGCGGGGACGGGCAGGTGGGTCATGGGACGTCAGGCTCGGTCTGGATGTTCTCGTCGTCGAGCCGGAGCGACCAGACCAGGACGCCCTGCTCGTTGGTGAGCCACACCAGGTTAGTGTCGTCGGTGACCAGGAAGTCACCCTCGGCCAGGGCTGCGGCCATGGCCTCGAAGGCGGAGGCGGCCGTGATGGCCTGCCCCAAGGTGGCGTAATCGGTGACGAGGCCATTCAGCTCGCGCCAGCCGCGGTGCAACCGGAACAGCCTCATACGCGGCTCATGGCTCCCTCATCTCGTTGATCATCAGCTGCTGGCGACGCAGGGCCGTCAGGGCCTCGGCTTCGTGCTCCAGCGCTGTCTCGATCTCGCTCGTGTCGAAGCCCGCCTCGGCGAGCGCCAGCAGCGTCGTGATCTGCGTGGAGACGCGGACCTCGGCGGCCCGGATCAGACGTCCCAGATGCGCGGCGCTCCCGTCGTCCGTCATCGCCGTGTTTCCCGTGCTCGCGCCGTGGCTGACCCCGGATACATTTATATTATCCGAGGTCAGAATGCGCCCGCCCGCGCCCGCCCGTCAAGCCCCGCGCCCGCGCCGTGCACAAGGTTACACAAGTCTTGATCTGTCTTGTGACAGCTGATCAAGGTTGTCATTTTTTTATTCTGAACCCACCGGGGCACCTGACGGACGCCTATACTTGCATGACCTCTAAAAGGCCCTATTTTCAAGCACGGCGAATCTGATCTGATCTACTCGACAAGGCGTGACACCCGAGCACTCACGTGAAGAACGTTCCGGCGCTCCTCCTCAGAAGTGTGCCGTATCGGACGAAGAGGGTGATCACCGCCCGAAAACAACTTAAATTAGATACATCCGCCAACATCGGCCTATGGTAGTGCCCATCATCAGCGAGTCCGACACAGGCGCTGATGGCTGGGAGAGCCAAGCGCTTCCGCCTGCAATGCAAGGCGAAGCATCATGCCTTCAGCCCTCAATCCGCACGCCACAGCCCGGCTCGTCCGCAAGCTGGAGAGCATCGCCACCCTGACGGATGAGCAGCGTCAGGCCATCGAGAGCCTGCCAGTGAGAACCTATGACCTCCGCGCCCGGCAGGACATCGTGCGGGACGGCGACAAGCCCTCGCACTGCTGCCTCATCCTCGAAGGCTGGGCCTGCCGCTACAAGGTGCTCGGCGATGGCCGGCGGCAGATCCTGTCGTTCCACATCGCCAGCGATCTTCCGGATCTGCAGAGCCTGCACGTCCCTACGATGGATCACGGCCTTGGGACTCTGACGAAGGCGACCGTGGCCTTCATCCCGCACGAAAGCCTGCGGGACCTGACGCTCCAGCATCCCAGCATCGGGGCACTTCTCTGGCGCGACACCCTAATCGATGCGGGCATCTTCCGGGCGTGGATGGTCAGCATGGGCCGGCGTTCCGCCTTCGAGCAGGTCGCGCACCTCTTCTGCGAGCTGTACCTGAAGCTCCAGGCGGTCGGACTGGCCGAGCACTACCGCTGTCCGCTGCCGATCACGCAGATCGATCTGGCCGATACGTTGGGTCTCACCAGCGTGCACATCAATCGTGTGCTGAAGGAGATGCGTGGTCGGAGCCTGATCACGCTTCGTGGGCACACGCTGGTGATCGAGGCGTGGGATGAACTTTTGCGGATCGCGGAGTTCGATCCGACGTACCTGCAGCTGGAACACCGAGCGGCCTGATGAGTCTTCGCCTTCAGCCCGTTCAGGTTGGCACGGGCGGTTCCGACACGGAAAGCCTTCTCGTCTTCTCGGACGGGTTCCTGGTGGCGGTTCTGGTTCAGCTTTCGGACGAGCACGAGGAGACCACCGGGATGTGGTTCCTCGAGGCGGGCTTCAGCCCCGTCGATCATCCCGTCCCGCCCACCTTCGCCGACCTCGACGAGGCTCAGGTCTGGATCGCCCAGCGGCTGGAACGCTGAGGCGTAGGGCCCCGTTCAGGGTCCCATTGTTGGACCGGCCGGAGATGGCTCGGTGATCGGGTGGCCATGACGATGAAGAAGCAAGAGCGGCAGGCCTATCTGATCGGTGTCGACCTGCCCCCGCAAGCCTCGCGGGTCTATGCCGTCGTGGCCGAGACCGCGCAGGAAGCGCTCACACGTGTCGAGTCCCTGGCGGAGGAGGGCGCGAGCATCAGCCTTGCCGGCGGTATGGCTGCGGACACGGTGCGGCGCCTCAAGCTCAAGCCTGGCGAGCCGCGCCTGGTTTGATCGCGGTCCTGCGGTCGACCCGCATTCCAGAGATTGCCGCCGGCGAGCTGTCCCTCGACACCCTGACCCGGGAGTACATCCGGACCGAGCTGGGCTTTCGGATCGCTGCCCTTTCGAGCCCAATGGACGCCTTCACGGTAGAGCGGCAGCTGCGGCGCGGAGAGTGGGCTGCAGGTCGATCCATCCTCAACCCCGCGGCCTGAGCGCTTCCATGACATGGAAGAGGTCATCAACGGCGTGCTGAATACCCAGCCGGTGTTGCCCTTCCGTTCTCGAAAATCGTCCTTGAGCGCGGTATGATACGGGCTTGGTCGCAAGCTGCGCGACCGAGGGAGCGTGCGCCGAATCGTGCAAAAGCAGGAGTCAGATTTGAGGTCCTCCGAGGACCCGCTGGACGATGGTGCCGCGTTCGAGTTTCCGCTCTTGAATCAGGGTTTTGCGGCACCCTTCTC
>DASZBB010000066.1:0-13834 GCA_035944695.1 Microvirga sp.
GAGGTTGAACATCGTGTAGAAGGTCGCCACCTCCATCACGCGGATGACGGGCATGTCGAGCTTTGCCGCGACAGCCTCGATGGCTTTTCGTGGCAGCCAGCCGCCCGCCTGCTCCTGAGCCTTGCCCAGGAGAGCGATCACGGCCGAAGCCTGGCGGCCTGGCGGATACTTGGCGATTTCCTTATCCGCGAAAGCTTCGGTCTCGGCGGAGAGAACGAAGCTCTCGGGCTGGATGTCTTCAGGCGCGAGCTTGCGAACGGCCATACACTCTTCTCCTCATCGCCATGGCCGGGCGTAAGGCCCGGCCATTCGCGACTTGAACTTGTCCAACACGCCCTGAAAGAGCGTGGATCCCCGCCCCGAGACCGGGACGGCTGTTGCTTTAGCGATCGACCTCGCCGAACACGATGTCGAGGGAGCCCAGAACGCCTGCGACATCCGCCAGCATGTGGCCACGGCACATGAAATCCATGCCCTGGAGATGGGCAAAGCCCGGGGCGCGGATCCTGCAGCGGTAGGCCTTGTTGGTGCCGTCCGAGACGAGATAGACGCCGAATTCGCCCTTGGGAGCCTCCACGGCGGCATAGACCTCGCCTGCCGGGACGTGGAAGCCTTCCGTATAGAGCTTGAAGTGGTGAATCAGCGCTTCCATGGAGCGCTTCATGTCCTTGCGCGACGGAGGTGCGATCTTGCCATCGAGGGTCGTGACCGGCCCCTGTCCGTCCGGAGCTCGAAGCTTGTCGAGACACTGGCGCATGATGCGCACGCTCTGACGCATCTCCTCCATGCGGATGACCTGGCGGTCGTAATTGTCGCCATTCTTTCCGACGGGGATGTCGAACTCCATCTCCTCGTAACACTCGTAGGGCTGCGACTTGCGCAGGTCCCAGGCCACGCCGCAGCTGCGGATGATCGGGCCAGAGAAGCCCCAACGGAAGCAGTCGTCGAGGGTGATCGTGCCGATGTCGACGTTACGCTGCTTGAAGATGCGGTTGCCGATCACGAGGGTGTCGAGATCGTCCAGAACCTGCAGGAACGGATCGCAGAAGGCCTCGATATCGTCGATCAGCTCCGGCTGGATGTCCATATTCACGCCGCCAGGGCGGAAGTAGTTGGCGTGCATCCGCGAGCCGGAGATCCTCTCATAGAAGATCATCAGCTTCTCGCGCTCCTCAAAGCCCCAGAGGGGCGGCGTGAGAGCGCCGACATCCATCGCCTGCGTGGTCACGTTGAGGAGGTGAGACAGAAGGCGCCCGATTTCGGAAAAGAGAACTCGGATGAGCTGGGCACGCCTTGGCACCTCAATCCCGAGAAGCTTCTCGATAGCGAGGCAATAGGCATGCTCCTGGTTCATCGGCGCCACGTAGTCGAGCCGATCAAAATAAGGATTGGCCTGAACGTAGGTCTTGTACTCGATCAGCTTCTCGGTGCCGCGATGCAGCAGGCCGATATGCGGGTCGACTCGCTCGACGACCTCGCCGTCGAGTTCCAGCACGAGGCGCAGAACGCCGTGCGCCGCCGGGTGCTGTGGGCCGAAATTGATCGTGAAGTTGCGGATGTTATGCTCGCCCATGGGTCGCCTCTCCGCTCCTTATGCCTTGGCCTTCTCGTCGCCCGGCAGCACGTAATCCGTGCCTTCCCAGGGCGAGAGGAAATCGAAGTTGCGGAATTCCTGGCTGAGCTTTACCGGCTCGTAGACCACGCGCCCCTGGCCGTCGTCGTAGCGAACCTCGACGTATCCGGTCATCGGGAAGTCCTTGCGGAGCGGGTGCCCTTCGAAGCCGTAATCGGTCAGGATCCGGCGCAGGTCCGGATGACCGGAGAACAGAATTCCGTACAGATCGTAGGCCTCGCGCTCATACCAATTCGCAGCCGGCCAGAGCCCGACCAGCGAGGGGACCGGGGTCACCTCATCCGTTTCCACCTTCACGCGGATGCGCTGGTTACGGTGAGGAGCGAGGAAATGATAAACCACATCGAAACGCTTTTCGCGGGCCGGATAATCGGCGCCGCAGATATCGATGAAGCAGACGAAGCGGCACTGCGGGTCGTCTCGCAGGAAGGTCGCCACCCGGATGATGTCTTCGCGGCGGGCGACGATCGTCAGCTCGTCGAAGGCAATGGCCCGGCTTTCGATCGCCTCGCCGAGGGACGAGGCGATGTGATCGCTCAGGGCTTGGAGATCAGCACTCATGCAGTGACCTTTGCTCAGCGCTCGATGGTGCCGGTCCGGCGGATTTTCTTCTGCAGAAGCAGCACCCCATAGAGGAGCGCCTCAGCCGTCGGCGGGCAGCCCGGCACGTAGATGTCGACCGGCACGATGCGGTCGCAACCACGAACCACGGAGTAGGAGTAGTGGTAATAGCCGCCGCCGTTGGCGCAGGAGCCCATGGAGATGACGTAGCGGGGCTCCGGCATCTGGTCGTAGACCTTGCGGAGCGCAGGAGCCATCTTGTTGGTGAGCGTGCCGGCCACGATCATCACGTCGGACTGGCGCGGAGAGGCGCGAGGCGCGAAGCCGAAGCGCTCGACATCATACCGCGGCATGGACATCTGCATCATCTCGACGGCGCAGCACGCCAGGCCGAAGGTCATCCACATGAGCGAGCCGGTGCGGGCCCAGGTGATGAGATCTTCGGTCGAGGTGACGAGGAAGCCCTTGTCGGACAACTCCTCGTTGATGGACACGAAATAAGGGTCCGTCGAACCAGCCGGCTTGCCCGTATTCGGATCGATGATGCCGCGCGGGGCAGGAGCGACCAGGGTCGATTGAGTATCGGAGATCAATCCCATTCAAGGGCCCCCTTCTTCCACTCGTAAATGAAACCGACCGTCAGGACACCGAGGAAGATCATCATGGAGATGAAGCCGAACCAGCCTAGGTTCCCAAAGGTGATGGCCCAGGGGAACAGGAATGCCACTTCGAGGTCGAAGATGATGAAAAGGATCGCGACGAGGTAGAACCGCACATCGAACTTCATGCGGGCATCGTCGAAGGCATTGAAACCGCACTCGTAGGCGGACAGTTTCTCGGTATCGGGGCGGCTATAGGCGACGATGAAAGGCGCCACGAGCAGCGCCACCCCGATCAGGAGCGACACGCCGATGAAGATTACGAGAGGCAGGTAGTCGGCGAGGAGATTCGTCATACGACACCTAGAACGAACGGAGCGCGGCCGAGAGCCGGCAACCTGAAACGCATTTAAGCCGCAGAATGGCCCGATAAAAGCCCCTGCGACAACACGCTGATTGCGCGGGAGGCTTAGCTGAGTTCCCCTTCCCTGACAAGTGTTTGCACTGCCGCAAAAAGAACCATTCCAAACTAGGATGTGGCCTTTTCGGCCGCTTTCGCCGCCTTTGGGTTGGCGGCGGCCTCGGCCTGGTCGACGACGATGTCCGCCTTGGCCTTGCACTTGGCGCGAATCTGGTCGAGCCCCTCCAGGGTCAAATGTTCGATCCCAATGAACACGTTCTGGGCGGCGCTGGGCCGGGTCGGGCCGTCAAGCTTGGCCTGAATGAAAGGTGATAGGTCGCTCATCCATCTGGGCGACCTAGTCCGAGAATCCGATGCCCCATCTGGGCGTCACCATACGCGGCCTCTCGCCCACGTCTCAACAACGCTCAGCTTCATCAAACTTCCGGAACCGTTAGAAGAATGCGCTTGCAGCCAAAAAGTGCCGCGCTCAGAACAACAAGTGCAGCTGCGGGAGCGATCTGCCCAGCTCAGGATCATTGATCCGAACTGGTCTAGACCCTGATTCCAGAGGAGTAAGTGGCGCGGGCGACGGGGCTCGAACCCGCGACCTCCGGCGTGACAGGCCGGCACTCTAACCGACTGAGCTACGCCCGCGCATCGGACCGCCGAAGCGGTGTGGCTGGGGTTTAAAAGCGCCCCGGACCCCTGTCAAGGGTTCAATGCACTCATTTTGGAAACCCTGCAAAAAAACCAACCGCTTAGGCGATGAGGCCCATCGGACCGGGAAGAGGTTTCACTCACCCGCAGGAATCTCGGCCAAAGTCCTGAGGGACGAGATGACCCGGTCACACTCATAAAGATCGTCAAGAGCTGCCTGAAGTCCGCGGATCGCCTCTGGGGTCAGGCCCGGTCGCGGAGGAGCGCAGGCTGCATCCTCTTCCTCGTATAGGTGTTTGCCGTTCGAGGCCCCGATGTCCTCGGCACTCGCCGGGAGGGTCTCGGGATGAAGCGCTGTGACGCTCTGCTCTCCGCGTCCGACGCCCTGGACAAAGCGGACTCCCTCCTCTTTCAGGATCCGCTGAACCCCTTTGATCGTGTAGCCTTCCCCGTAAAGAAGCTGGCGGATGCCCTTGAGCAGATCGACGTCGTCAGGACGGTAATAGCGCCGTCCGCCACCGCGCTTGAGCGGCTTGATATGGTTGAAGCGGGTTTCCCAGAAGCGCAGCACATGCTGAGGCACATCGAGGTCCTCGGCAACCTCGCTGATCGTGCGGAATGCGTCGGGGCTCTTGTCCATGACGCCGCTCGCCATAACCGTATTAATCCTCGCCTTCGAAGGTCTCACCATTGATATGAGCCTTCAAGACATTCGAAGGCTTGAACACCATCACCCTACGAGGGTCGATCGGAACCTCGACGCCGGTCTTGGGATTGCGGCCGACCCGCTCGCCTTTGCTGCGTACGATGAACGAGCCGAAGGACGAGAGCTTCACGGTCTCTCCGGCGGCCAAGCTGTCACAGATTTCCGCCAGAACCCGCTCCACCAGTTCAGCCGATTCGGTCCGCGAGAGACCCACCTTCTGATAGACGGCCTCGCTCAGATCCGCTCTCGTTATCGTCTTGCCAGCCATTGAGCTCCCCAGCGCGAATGAGTTCGTCGGTCTTGTCGTCCCGCACGACGCTATGCAGATGGCTCCCTATGGTCAACCGCCAAGGTCGAAATACCCGATACCACCAGAGTCGATGCTCTCACGGAGCTACCAGCGAATTAAGGCACTTCCCCAGGTAAAACCGCCGCCGATGGCCTCGATCATCACGAGATCCCCATCTCTGATCCGCCCATCCTTTCTCGCGGCATCCAAGGCGAGAGGGATCGAGGCCGCCGAGGTGTTGCCGTGCTTGTCGACGGTGATGACGACCTTCTCCGGCGCGATTCCGAGCTTGTCTGCACTCGCCGTGATGATGCGCTTGTTGGCCTGATGCGGCACAAACCACTTCAGGTCATCGGCGCTCGTGCCCGTAGCCCTGAATGCATCCTGCACCACGTCGGCCACCATGCCGACGGCGAATTTGAAGACTTCGCGCCCTTCCATCTTCAGGACGCCGGTGGTCTTCGTCGAGCCCGGCCCCCCATCAACGTAGAGCTTATCCCGGTAGCGGCCGTCGGAGCGCAGGTGCGATGTCAGGACGCCACGGTCGGCGGACGTGCCCTCCCCCTCCTGAGCCTCGAGCACGATGGCCCCTGCCCCGTCGCCGAACAGCACGCAGGTGGTGCGGTCATTCCAATCGAGGATCCGGGAGAACGTCTCGGCCCCGATCACAAGAGCGCGCTTATGCGAGCCGGACTGCAGGAACTTGTCCGCCGTCGCCACGGCATAGACGAAACCCGTGCAGACGGCCTGGAGGTCGAATGCCGCCCCATGGGTCATGCCGATGCCGGTCTGGATCATCGTGGCGGTCGACGGGAAGGTATAGTCGGGCGTCGAGGTGGCACAGATCACCAGATCGATGTCGTTCGCCGTGAGTCCAGCGTCGGCCAGGGCCGCTTCTGCGGCCTTGATCCCGAGAACGGACGTGGTCTCGTCATCGTCGGCGATGTGACGCTCTTCGATGCCGGTCCTCTGCACGATCCACTCGTGCGAGGTCTCGACCATCCTTTCGAGGTCCTGGTTTGTGAGCTTGCGCCTCGGCAGATAGGAGCCGATGCCGCGTACGACGGAACGGGTGCGTTTCAAGATGCGCCTTCCTCAGGCCGTTTGGCCAACCGGGTCATGGTCCAGCATGCTCCGGATCGTGTTCATCAATTCAAAATGCGCCATGTCGTACGCGACGTCGATGGCGCTGGCGAAGCCGAGATCGTCCGTACCCCCGTGGCTCTTGACGACCACCCCTTCGAGTCCCAAGAAGACGCCACCATTGACCTTCCGCGGGTCCATCTTGTCCCGAAGAGCGTTAAAAGCCTGTTTCGCGAACAGGTAGCCGATCTTCGCCATGAGGGTGCGGCTCATGGCCGAGCGCAGGTACTGGGCGATCTGCTTGGCCGTTCCCTCGGCGGTCTTCAGGGCGATGTTGCCCGTAAACCCTTCGGTCACGACCACGTCGACGGTGCCCTTGCCGAGATCGTCGCCTTCCACGAACCCGCGATAATCGAGATTCGGAAGGTTCGATTCCCGCAAGATCCGGCTGGCTTCCTTGACGGCCTCGATCCCCTTGATCTCTTCCGTGCCGACATTGAGGAGCCCGACGGTCGGGCGATCCAAGTCGAACACGATCCGCGCCATGGCGGCGCCCATGATGGCCATGTCCACCAGGTGGCCCGCATCCGCCCCGATGGTCGCACCCACATCGAGCACGATGCTCTCGCCCCGCAGGGTGGGCCACATGCAGGCAATCGCCGGGCGCTCGATATGGGCCATGGTCTTCAGGCAGACCTTAGCGGTGGCCATCAGGGCCCCAGTATTGCCGGCGGAGACGGCCGCATCGGCCTCCCCGTCCCGGACGGCCTGAACGGCCCGCCACATGGAGGACTTGCCTCTCCCCATGCGGATGGCCTGGCTGGGCTTTTCGTCCATCGCGATGGCAATGTCCGTATGGCGCAGCTCGGTGGCCTCCTTCAGCTTGGGATGAGCCTTCAGGAGAGGCGCAACAACCGTTTCATTGCCGAACATCAAGAAGCGAAGATCGGGATGGCGCTCCAAGGCCAAGGCTGCGCCTGGGATCACAACGGGAGGACCGTGATCGCCCCCCATCGCGTCAAGCGAAATACGCACCGGCTTCGGCATAAACGGTTGTTCTTTCTTTTTAAGTCATTCAACAGGTGGCGGAAAATAGCGGTTTGCGGCCTCTCCGCAACTGAATTCTGTCGGTGCGAGGTCGGTCGGCATAAGCGGGAGATATGCTGTAAGGATCGCTCGTGCCAGCCCCTACTTGTCGCCCTTCAGCTTGTTCAGGGCGGCGAAGGGTGAATCCTTCTCGTCCGCAGGATCCCGGTAATTGAAGTCGACACCCGGCTTGCGCGGATAGGGGTCGAGCCCGAGGGCGAGGAATTCGGCCGTGAGCGCGCCGAGGTCGATCTGGCCGTTTATGATCTCGTCCGGCGGCTCGTACTCATTGATATCGGTGGGCGGTTCCACCGGCATGCCGGAAGCTTCCGCAAAATCGACTTCAACCTCCTCCTCGATGGTGGAATCGAAAGGGTCGAGGGTCATCACGCAGACCTGGGTGATCGAGGCCTTGACCATGCCGGTCACATGGATGCCCTTGGCGGAAGCCTTCAGCTGATAGTCCCCGGAAAGAGCCTGAATTCCCGGGAGGCCAAAATCCTGGGCCAGGGCGGCGCATTCCTCGGCGGTCGCCTCCACATGGACCTCCTGCCCCCGGGGCGGGATCTTCATGACGTCGATGAGCCGCGACAGAGGCCCCACGGTTTCAGGTGTCATCGGATTGCCTCCTTACGCAAAGGTCTTGGGTTCAGGAAAGACAGGTCCCGTCTCCAGAAGCGTGTCCAGATCGACTGTCTTAAGATCCTGATCGGCTGCGAACGCATAACGCGCCAGGGGTATGGCCGGTGCCTCGCTGCCGTAGACGTTGCGGCCCAGAGCAAGGGCCAGACCTGCCTCGTCGGCGCCATTCAGGGGAGTATCATAGGCATGGGCCCGCCCATAGAAGGATTCGGCAACCTTCTTCATCCGCTTGGGCACGACGGTATCGCCGACGCCCATTTCCCTCAAAGAGGCATCCATATCGCGGAAGAAGGCATCGGTCAGGTCCTTGGCGACCTCATCGGCGGGATCGGGGAGTTCACGAAGAGCGCGCAGGGCCAGGACCATATGAAGGGACAAGGCCTCGAACCGCCCTTCCAGGGTGTCGGGGACGCCAAGTGCCGCGTAGAGCCCGGGAGCGCGCGACGCTGTCGCAATTCTCTTGTAGAGGGTCGCGATCGTGGTTCGCCGGGGATCCTTGCGGAAGAGACTGAAGATCACGGCTTTGCCCTTCCAAGCTTGTCAAAATCGTAGCCTCGGGTTACGCCATCCCCATCCGTAGGCGCAAGCTCATCCGCGCCGCATTTCTGGAAGAACCGTACGATGCGTCGATATCATACTCTTTTGGTGCGCTTGGCTACTGCAACCGTTCTCGCCTCGACCGTCGCCGCCTGCACGGTGGGGGAGGAATTCCAACGCGGCTACGTCGCGGATGAGCGTGCCATTGCTCAGGTGAAGAAGGGCATGAGCGCCGATCAGGTCCTCCAGACCCTTGGAACGCCGTCCACCGTGTCCACCGTGGGCAACCGGAACTGGTACTATATCAGCCAGAAGTCCCGCCGTACCCTCCAGTTCATGGGCGAGCAGGTGGTGGATCAGCAGGTGACCGCCGTCTATTTCGACAAGGGTCTGCGGGTGGAGCGTGTGGCTCTCTACGGCCTGCAGGACGGCAAGGTCTTCGATTTCATCAGCCGCACCACTCCGGCCGGCGGCGAAGAGGCCAGCTTCCTCGGCCAGATCTTCAAGGGCGTGACCAGCTTCAACCCGTTCGGCTGATCGGACGCCAAACCGAGAGTTCAGGATGGCCGGGTCTCGTCCCGGCCATTTTCTTTGAGCCGCCATAAGAAAAAACCCGCGGCTCTCGCCGCGGGTCCTGGTCGGTTCGCCTTGCTGGCTTCTAAGAATGCGCGAGGATCGCAAGGAGCAGGAGGGCGATGATGTTGGTGATCTTGATCGCCGGGTTCACGGCAGGTCCTGCCGTGTCCTTGTAGGGGTCGCCGACCGTATCGCCCGTCACGGACGCCTTATGCGCGTCCGAGCCCTTGTGATGGGTCGTGCCCGAGGCATCCGTGAAGCCATCCTCGAAGGATTTCTTGGCATTGTCCCAGGCGCCACCGCCCGAGGTCATGGAGATGGCGACGAAGAGGCCCGTCACGATCACGCCGAGCAGCATGGCGCCCACGGCCGAGAAGGCCTCCGACTTGCCCGCCACCCAATAGACGACGAAATAGGTCACGATCGGCGCCAGCACCGGCAGGAGCGACGGCACGATCATCTCCTTGATCGCCGCGCGGGTCAGCATGTCGACGGCGCGCCCGTAATCGGGACGGTCCGTCCCCGCCATGATGCCCGGCTTCTCGCGGAACTGCCGGCGCACTTCCTCCACCACTGACCCCGCCGCCCGGCCGACCGCCGTCATGGCGATGCCGCCGAACAGGAACGGGATGAGGCCGCCGAACAGGAGCCCGACCACCACGTAGGGATTGGTCAGGGAGAAGTTCGGCGCCACGCCCTGGAAGTAAGGATATTGCGCGGCGTTCTGCGTGAAGTAGTTCAAGTCCGAGGTGTAGGCCGCGAACAGAACCAGGGCGCCAAGGCCTGCGGACCCGATGGCGTAGCCCTTCGTGACCGCCTTCGTGGTGTTGCCGACCGCGTCGAGCGCGTCCGTGGACTTGCGGACCTCTTTCGGCAGGCCGGCCATTTCGGCGATGCCGCCGGCATTGTCGGTCACGGGACCGAAGGCGTCGAGGGCCACGATCATGCCGGCCAAGGCCAGCATGGCCGTCACGGCGATCGCGATGCCGAAGAGGCCCGCGAGCTTGAAGGCCACGATGATGCCCGCGATGATGACGATGGTCGGCAGCGCCGTGGATTCGAGCGAAACCGCGAGGCCCTGGATCACGTTCGTGCCATGGCCTGTCACCGAGGATTGGGCGATGGACCGGACGGGACGGAAGCCCACGCCGGTATAATACTCGGTGATGACCACGATCAGGGCCGTGACGGCCAGGCCGATAATGGCACACCAGAACAGGGCCTGTCCCGTGAAGTCGGCCCCGGCGACCGGACCGAAGCCGATCATCTGCCAAGTGACCGCGGCGATTGCCGCCGCCGAGAGGATGCCGGTCGCAATCAGCCCCTTGTACAGGGCCCCCATGATGGACTCGTTCTGACCGAGCTTCACGAAGAAGCTGCCGATGATCGACGTCACGATGCAGGCCGCGCCGATGGCGAGCGGATACAACAGCATGGTATCCAGGGTCGCCTGGCCGGCGAAGAAGATCGCCGCGAGGACCATGGTGGCGACCACGGTCACCGCGTAGGTCTCGAACAGGTCGGCCGCCATGCCGGCGCAGTCGCCGACATTGTCGCCCACGTTGTCGGCGATGGTGGCCGGGTTGCGCGGATCGTCCTCGGGAATGCCGGCCTCGACCTTGCCCACCAGATCGCCGCCCACGTCGGCACCCTTGGTGAAGATGCCGCCCCCGAGACGGGCGAAGATCGAGATCAGCGAGGCTCCGAAGCCGAGGGCCACGAGGCTGTCGATGACCACCCGGTCGGAGGGATTCAGGCCGGCCACACGGGTGAGATAGCCGTAATAGAGCGCCACGCCCAGGAGCGCGAGGCCAGCCACCAGCATGCCGGTGACCGCACCCGCCTTGAAGGCGACGTCGAGGCCGCCGCCCAGGGACTGCGTGGCCGCCTGGGCCGTGCGGACATTGGCCCGGACCGACACGTTCATGCCGATAAAGCCGGCGGCGCCGGAGAGAATAGCCCCGATGGCGAAGCCGATGGCCACCCGGATGCCGAGCAAATAGGCGATGATGGCGAACAGGACGACGCCCACGATGGCAATCGTGACATATTGCCGGCGGAGATAGGCTTTTGCGCCCTCGGCAATCGCCCCGGCGATTTCCTGCATGCGCTGAGAACCGGCGTCCCGCTTCATCACGTCGCTAATGGCCCAGAAGCCATAGGCAATCGAAAGAAGGCCGCCCAAGATAATTAGGGTGAGTGCCATCATGCCATCCTTGTTATGGGAAAGCAGAAAGCCGCTCCTCAAGGCCTGTTTCTTGGCCTCGACGGGCCTCTACCCCCAGCGAACGTCATATTTGGTGGCAAAAAACTAGGCAGTGCGCAACAATCCTACCGGCACAACTCACAGGAAGGACTTTATACTTTAAGTGGGTGCGTTCGCCTTCGTCCTCTGCTGCCAAGCTAGCAGAACTAGCGCGACGGCGACGGGTGGGAAGACCAGCCAGTTGACGCTCTCCCAGCCGCCGGCGCTCAGGAGCTTGCCTGACGAGAAGGACGCGACGGCCACGGAACCGAAGATGAGAAAGTCGTTGGCCGCCTGAACCTTGCCACGCTCCTCCGGCCGATAGCAGCCGGTCACCAGGGCGGTGGCTCCGATGAAGCCGAAGTTCCATCCGAGTCCCAGGAGGATGAGCGCCGTCCAGAAATGGGCGATGCCGATGCCGGACAGGCCGATCAGGGCCGAAAGGGCGATCAGCACGAGACCTGCGGCCGTTACCGGCCCTTTGCCGAAACGGCCGATCAGGCGACCGGTGAAGAAGCTCGGACCGAACATGGCCAGGATATGCCATTGGATGCCGAGGGCCGCTGCCCCAACGGAATGTCCGCAGCCGATCATTGCCAACGGAGCTGCCGTCATGATGAAGGTCATGAGGCTGTAGGACACGAGGCCCGTGACCGCCGCCACGATGAACCGGGGCTGACGCACGATCTCGATCAGGGGGCGACCGGCCGCCTTCGTCGAGGTGACGCTGACCGGAGCCGGCCGCAGGAACGAGACGGCGATCATCGAGAGCAGGGCCAAGCTCGCCTGCGCCAGGAAGGCTCCTGCAAAGGGCGCCGCCTCGACCGCGTCCCGGGTCCAGATCACCGTCTGGGGACCGACTATGCCGGCCACCAGACCTCCGGTCATGACCCAGGAGATCGCCTTGGGCTTGAACCTCTCGGAGGCGGCATCGGTGGCGGCGAAGCGGTAGCTCTGGTTGAAGGAACCGTAGCTGCCGATGATCAGGGTGCCGAGGCAGAACAGGGCGAAGCTGAACGACGCGATGCCGAAAGCGGCGATGCAGCCGCCGGCAAGGCCGATTCCCGCTCCGACAATGTAGCCGATGCGCCGCCCGGCCTTTCGCATCAGCATGGCGGCCGGGATGGTGCCGAGGGCCAGGCCGAGATTGAGCAGGCTGACGGGAAGTGTCGCCAGATCCTTGCTCCATGCAAGCGCCTGACCGACCAGTCCACCAAGCGAAACGACGATGGCCGGACTCGAGCCGCCCAGCGCCATGGCGACCGCGAGCACCACCGCGTTATGCCGGGCGACGGCATCGCTGGAAGGCTCCTGGAAGGAAGTGTCAGAAATGCTGGTAGGAGCCGACATCATAGTGTCTTTCGAGACCGTTCATCCGAAAGACCGGCCGGTCGTGTCCCGGGACGACTCGGCCGATGACGGACAGGGGGATGCCGACCCTATCGGCCTCTTTCCGGAAGCTGTCGAGATTCTTTTCCGGAACGGTGCAGAGAATCTCGTAGTCGTCGCCGCCGGTGAGCGCCAGATCGAGCAGGTCCGGCGAGTCCGCGACCACCTTCGCGGCGGCCGCCGAGAACGGCACCCGATCGGCTTCGACCACGGCGCTGACCCCGCTCGCCCGCATCATCTTGGCGAGATCGCCGGCCAGGCCGTCCGAGACGTCCATGGCGGCGCTGGCGTGGCTGCGCAGGGCTAGTGCCAGGCGATGGCGCGGCCGGGGGTGCAGGTAGCGATCGGCCAGATGCGCCTTCTCCTCGGGCGACAGGCCCTCGGCCCAGGCTGGAGCGGAACGGAGCTTCAGGCCCAATGCCGCATCACCGATGGTGCCGGTGACGCAGACGAACTCGCCGGCCCTGGCCGTCGTACGCCGGACCATCCGGCCTGTCGGCACGTCGCCGACAGCGGTGACCGACAGGGTCAGCGGCCCCCTCGCCTTCACGGTGTCGCCGCCGAGGAGCGGGCAGGCAAAATCCCGGGATGCCTCGCCGAGGCCCGCTGCGAAATCGGCGAGCCAGTTCTCCGTCCAGTCGTCCGGCAGGGCGAGGCTGAGCAGAAAGCCGGCCGGCTCGGCGCCCTTGGCGGCGAGATCCGAAATGTTCACGCCGAGCGCCTTGCGGGCGATCGACCCGGGAGCATCCTCGGGCAGGAAATGCACCCGCTCCACCAGCGCATCGACGGTGAGGACGAGGTCGTGGCCCGGCTTAGGGCTGAGCCGGGCGGCATCGTCCTCGAGGCCGAGGGCGCCCTCACCGGCGATGGGGGCGAAGAAGCGGGCAATCAGGCTGTCCTCGCCGGGGCGTTCCTGTGAACTCATCGGCCCACTGCCCTCGCCCGCATGGTCTTAGCGTTTCCCCTGCCCGGCGGCCTTCTTCTCGAGCTCGCCGGGGCGGACCTCGCGGGCAACCTTGTCGAGCACCGCGTTCACGAGACCCGGCTCGTCCTCGCCGTAGAAGCCGTGGGTCACGTCCACGTATTCGGTGATGACGACGCGGGCCGGCACGTCCTTGCGGAACATCAGCTCGTAGCCGCCCGCGCGCAGGATGGCGCGCAGCACCGCCTCCACCCGCTTGAGGGGCCAGTCGGTGGCGAGCGCGTTGTCGATCTTCACGTCGATCTCGCGCTGGTCCTTGACCACGCCGGAGAGAATGTCGCGGAAGAAGGTGTTGTCCGAGGGCTGGAACGTGATGCCCTCGACCTCGCGGCCGATCCAGAAGGCCTCGAACTCGGCAAGCGCGTCGAGCACGGTCTTGCCCGACACGTCCATCTGGTAGAGCGCCTGGACGGCAGCGAGGCGAGCGGCCGAGCGCTCTGCTGGCT
>DASZBB010000067.1:0-26527 GCA_035944695.1 Microvirga sp.
AGCGCCGTGACGTTGGCCGAGCGCGGCACCCCGTCGAGGGCGGCAAGCTCCCCGAACAGGTCGCCGGGCTTCATCTCGTAGAGGATGACCTCCTTGCCGGAGGCCGTGCGCATGAGGACCCGAACCTCGCCCGAAAGGAGGAAATAGACGTCCGTGGAGGGCTCGTCGAAGTCGACCAGAACCTCCTCGGGATCGAAGCGGCGCCAATTGGCCCGCGCCTCGAAACGCTCGAGGTCAATGTCCAGTCCCTTGAAGAGCTTAATCCCGGCGAGCCGCGCCATCGGTCCTCTCCCCCTGAATGCTATCCTTGGCTATAGCACAAATTTTCCATAGCCAGTATGGCCATGTCGCGCATCCCTTTCTCAATCCTCGACGATTTTGTCATTGGCGATTCAGGCTAGTTTTCCGCGAAGAACGATGCGCCGCTGATAGGAGGGAGCATCGGACCCAAGGCCTTGCCAGCGCGACGATCCCACGCCAAAAGGCGGCATGCTTCACGTCAACGACCTGACCTACCGCATCGGCGACCGGCTGATCCTCGACCACGCCTCCTTCAACCTGCCCACCGGCGCGAAGGTGGGTCTCGTCGGGCGCAACGGCGCGGGCAAGACCACCCTGTTCAAGATCATCCAGGGCGAGCTCGCCACCGAGAGCGGCAGCGTCACCCTGCCCCGCGGCATGAAGATCGGTGCGGTCGCCCAGGAGGCGCCGGGCGGCCCGGAATCCCTGATCGACGTGGTGCTCGCCGCCGACAGGGAGCGGAGCGCCCTTCTGGCCGAGGCCGAGACCGCGGACGGCATCCGTCGCGCCGAGATCGAGACGAGGCTCACCGATATCGGGGCCCATTCGGCGCCCGCCCGCGCCGCCGCGATCCTGCACGGCCTCGGCTTCGACGCCGAGGCGCAGAACCGGCCGTGCTCGGATTTCTCGGGCGGCTGGCGCATGCGCGTGGCCCTCGCCGCCGTGTTGTTCACCGAGCCGGATCTGCTGCTCCTCGACGAGCCGACCAACTATCTCGACCTCGAAGGCACGCTCTGGCTCTATGACTATCTCGGGCGCTATCCGCATACGGTGCTGGTCATCAGCCACGACCGGGAGCTTCTCGACGCCTGCGTGAACCACATCCTCCACCTCGACCGGGGCAAGCTCACGATCTATCGCGGCGGCTACACCTCGTTCGCCAAGCAATACGCGGAGAAGCGCGAGCTGACCGCCAAGATGGCTGCCAAGCAGGAGGCCGAGCGCAAGCACCTCCAGGCCTTCGTCGACCGCTTCAAGGCCAAGGCCTCGAAGGCCCGGCAGGCGCAGTCCCGCGTTAAGCGGCTCGCCAAGCTGGAGCCCATCGCGACCATCGTCGAGGACGATGTGCTGCCCTTCAACCTGCCCGGTCCGGAGCGTCCCGCAGCCCCGCCGCTGATCACGGTGGAAGGCGGCGCCGTGGGCTATGGCGAGCGGATCGTCCTCGACCGCCTCAACCTGACGATCGCTCCGGACGACCGGATCGCGCTCCTCGGCTCGAACGGCAACGGCAAGTCCACCTTCTGCAAGCTCATCGGCGGCCGGCTCGCGCCCATGAAGGGTGAGATGCGCACGCCCACCCGCATGGACGTGGCCTATTTCGCCCAGCATCAGCTCGACGAGCTGAACCCGAAAGCCACCGCCTACGATCACGTCGCCGAACGGATGCCGGATACTCCGATTGCCAAGATCCGCGCCCGTACGGCGCAGATCGGCTTTCCGGGCGCGAAGGCGGACACGCCGGTCGCCGCCCTATCCGGCGGCGAGAAGGCGCGCCTGCTCATGGGACTGGCGGCCTTCAACGGCCCGCACCTGCTCATCCTCGACGAGCCGACGAACCACCTCGACATCGACAGCCGCACGGCCCTGATGGAGGCGATCAACGACTATACCGGCGCGGTGATCCTGGTGAGCCACGACCGGTTCCTGATCGAGGCCTGCGCCGACCGGCTTTGGATCGTCGGCAACGGCAGCGTGAAGCCCTTCGACGGCGACATGGACGATTACCGCCAGCTCGTGCTCTCCGGCGATCTCGATCCGCAGAAGCGCTCCGACAAGCCGCAGGCGCCCGGCGCCTCTAAGGTCGACGAACGCCGCGCGGCCGCCGAACGCCGGGTGGCCCTGGCGCCGCTGCGCAAGAAGCTGGAGGCGCTCGAGGCCAGGATGGCGAAGCTCACGGACGTGATCGGCAAGGTCGATGCGGCGCTGGCCGACGGCACCGCGTTCCAGAAGGATCCGGCCAAAGCCACGGAGCTGTCCAGGATGCGCGCCGAGGCGGCCGCGACCCTGGCATCGGTGGAAGAGGAGTGGCTGACCCTCAGCAGCGAGATCGAGGAAGCGAGCGCTTGAGCGGGAACGACCTCGCTTCTCCCTATGCATCGACCCGTGCAGATCCATTCACGGTTCTTTTACGAAAAGAAATATAGTTTCGATCACCGCTGAAGCTGATGGGGAGAGTACGCCGTCTCGGTCGCCCACTTGGAAACAAGCTTCGAGACGATTTGGCCGCTCTGCCCGATCTAGAAACGCGTAAGGATCTTGGAAGCCGAGAGCGCCGGCACCCGCCCATGGGCTGAACCGCCACTGCGAACCCTCAAACGCCCTGAGGTCACGAACTCTGACTGTTGCGGTGGCGTTCATCCTTCGGATCGTACGTTGGCTCATCGATGATGGAGAACAAAAAGATGCTTCGTTCGATATTGGCGACAGCGGTGCTGGCCACCGGCGCACTCTTCGGAGCGTTGCCGGAGGCACAGGCTCAGAGCCTTGTGCCCTGCGCGCGGGAACACGGCTTCTGCCGCGTCCCCTATCCCACCCGCGTGATCTACGGCGTTCCCGGACGGAGCGCGGAGATGTTCGTCCGAGAAGGCGGCGTTCCCTGCTCGAACCGGGTCTTCGGCGACCCGGCACCCGGCATCCCCAAGCGCTGCGCCTTTGTCGCCCGCCGCTACGAGCGCGGCGACCGGTGGCGCGACGACGGTTATCGCGGGCCTCCGCCGCGGCGCGACTATGATCGCGGTTACGACCGTGGCTTCAGGGACTACGATGACGGCTACGACCGGCCCGTCCGGCGCTACGAGGTCTACTAGCGCGGCACGGAAAGGCCGACGCTCGTCCGCGGCTCCGAGGACGCGACGCCGCTTCCGAAGCCTTACTCCCTCCTATCTACCCCCGCAGGGGCCCCGGGTTACCTACTCGGGGTCCACGCAGAATCGGAGCAGGAACGTATTCTCGAAAGAGCCTTATGGGGGAGGCTGACAGATGAGAATCCATATATCCGCCTGCACCGACAAAGTCTTTGCGGAGGGCCTCCTGCCGATGGCCTATCTGACGGAGAGTTCGGCGTTCGCCGTCAACGACAATGCGGCCCGTCCGCAGACGAAATCGAAAGCCCGCCTGCATTGGAAGCGAGCCGCCGACGTCGCCCTGCATGCCGCTAGGTAAATATCGCGTGCGGGACAGCACATCTGCGCGAACGACCGTAAGCTAGCCTCCTGCCGTCCTTGGTGGAGGCTGAGATGAATCAGGTCCTGTCCTATTGCACGGCGCGGCTCTTCTTCCGGGCGATCGTGCCGCTGGCCCCGTTCAGGGCGAGAGAGGTCGAACCGGGCAACGACAACGATCCGCTGGCCCCGTTTCCGTGTGTCTGGCGATAAGGAGGTCCTCCGGCCGTGAAAGGCAGGAGCGCGCTTGCCCATGATGGCTGTTGCTTACCTCCTTTGGTCATTTGAACGCTCTCGCCATGGGCTGCGACATTCCTTTGCTATCGATCGCGCCGCCCTGGATGGAGAGGATATTGACCGCTGCTCATGATCTCGAAGAGATCGTCGATCTGTTCGCCATCGGCAGGCCGTCCAGGAGCGCCGACCTCCTGCCGGTGAAGATCGCAACCCTTCCTCTCAAGAAGGCGGTCGCCCTCGTGATCGAGGATTGGTCCGACGACAAATTCAGGCAGCTGAGCGCCGTCATTCAAAGACGGACCGGACCAGCCATCCGCAGCCTCGAAGACATCAAGAACCTCTACGATTCCGCCACGCTCGGCACGGAATGCCGCGGCAGGAGACCGGTCTGACTTCGATTTCACGCAAGACCAACCGCCGGTCAAAATCCACCAGTCGGCGATAGTGCCGGCAACGCATCCGCCCTATGTTCGGCCCATGTCCTCCTCACCCTACGCACTCCGCCGTCTCGGCCCCGACGACATCCCGCTCCTGCGCAAGCTGAATGCGTTGTTCGCCGACGTCTTCGACGATCCCGGATCCTATGCATCGCAGCCGCCGAGCGACGCCTATCTGGCGGATTTGCTCGCGAAGGAGCACGTGATCGTGGTCGTGGCGTTGGCGGACGACGAGGTGGTGGGTGGGCTCGTGGCGTATGAGCTCGAGAAATTCGAGCAGGCGCGGCGCGAATTCTATATCTACGATCTCGCCGTCGCAGCCCAGCACCGGCGCCGGCACGTCGCCACCGCCCTCATCGGGCACTTGCGCGAGATTGCCATGCGCCGTGGCGCCTGGGTCGTCTACGTGCAGGCCGATTACGGCGACGATCCCGCCATTGCCCTCTACGAGAAGCTCGGCACCCGCGAGGAGGTGCTGCATTTCGACATCGCCGTCGAGTCGTCACCTCGCGATCGCGAGCAGCACGTCCGGGATGTTCCTTAAGGCTTCACGATCCGGTCGAGCCTGTTGTTCACGAAGAAGTACAGCTCGCGGCCGCCGGGTTCGGAATAGAGCACCTGGACCTCGCGCTGCCCCTTGCCGCTCTCGCCGACGAGCACATCCGTCGCGGGCTTGCCTTTCAGGCGAACGAGATCGCATTCCGTGATGCCGGGTTCGATGACGGTCGCCGTCCCGAATCCCGTGACGGTGCAGCGGCCGTCCGGTCCGAGCGTGGGTCCGTCGACCCTCGGCCCCAGGGAGGCTGCAGGCGCGGGAGCGGCCGCGACAGAAGGAGCGGGCGGCGCGCTGCTCGTGCTGGTGCAGGCGGCCAGAACCAATGCCGCGAGAGCGACGCTCGAAAGAACCTTCACACGCATCCCGTCAATCCTTGCCCATCAATCCCTGTTCTCGGCAGCCCTCGCCTGCAGGGCGTCTTCGAAGAGCCGCTGCACGTCGGCCTTGAAGGCCTGCCGTGACGCCTGCCGCGAATAGAACATGTGGCCGCCTTCGTAAACACTCAGGGTCACACGCTTCTGGGGACCGAGATCGGGAAGCTGGTTCAGGAGGAGCTGGGACGCATAATAGGGCGTCACCAAGTCGGTGAAGCCGTGGGTGACGAGCACGCGCAGCTTGCCGTCGAGGGAGAGCGCCTGCCGCAATTCCTCGAGGTTCTCCGGGCCGCTGCGCCCGTTGCCCCAACGCCATGCGCCGTTGACCGAGCCGTTCAGCAGGTTGTACCGCCCTTCCGCCTTGTAGTTGAGGGTGTGCGTCAGGTGCTGGATGATCGCGCTCGACAGGGGCGCGGTCATTCCGTCGAGCACTGGGTCCTCGAAGCGCGAGGACTGGGAATTGGGGTTCGGATCCGCGATCGCCACATTGGTGTCGTAGGCGCTGACGATCTGGGCAGAGCTGCGCCGCAACTCCCGCTGAATCGTGCGCATGTCGATGCGGCCGGCGAGGCGCCGCGTCAGTTCGGGATCGAGCCCGCTCAATTCCGCCACGCGGCGGCCGACCCGGTCCACGGCCTCCCTGTCCTGGAGGCCGCGCATGAGATCGACGAGATACTCGCCGGACGCGTAGGCCTCCGCCTCCTTGAGCGCATCCCGCGACACCGGTCCCGTGCGGGACAGCCGCGAGGCCGCGAGCGACGGCAGGAGCGCCGCGCTGGTCCAGGGAGCCCCGGCGGTTCCCTGCTCGAGCCAGTCGAAATCGAACACCGGGGAAACGAGAACGAGGCCGCTGAAGCCGATTCCCTGATCGCTCTGCAGCTTCTGCGCCAGCAAGGGCCCGCGGAAGCCGCCATAGCTCTCGCCGGCGAAGAATTTCGGCGAGGCGAGCCGGTTCTTCTCCTTGAGCCAGCGCATGACGAAGGCGGCGAGCCCGTCGATGTCGCCCTGCACGGAGTAGAAGCGTTCCCGCACCTGGTCGCCTCCGACCACGCGGCTGTAGCCCGTGCCGGGCGGATCGATGAACACGAGATCCGTGAAGTCGAGCCAGGTCTCGGCGTTCGGAACGAGGGCCGGCGGCGCCGAAGGGCTGATCGTCGGCCCGTCCAGGGGAAGGAGCCAGGGACCGACCGCGAGAAGATGCAGATAGGCGGAGGATGCACCCGGACCGCCGTTCACGGCGAATGTCACCGGCCGCGTGGCGGGATCCGCATCGTCCCGCGTATAGGCCACGAACCCGATCTCGGCCTGCGGCGCACCCTGCTGATCCGTCAGCGCCAGGTGCCCGGCGGTCGCCGTGAAGGACAGGGTCCGGCCCGGAAGCTGCAGGCTATGGCGCGTCACGGATTCCGGCGGAAGAGCCTGCGCATCCCTCGCCTCCGGCCGAGTCCGGCGCGCCTCCTGCTGCTGGCCCTGCGGCTGCTGCTCCCGGTTGCCGGCCTGCTCCTGCGCACCGGCGCCAAGGGGCACCGTCAGGGACAGGGCAAGGGCAGCATACAGGGGAAGACGCATCGCTCGGGTCATCGGCACATCCTTTCGGCCCCCCTGAAACTGGAGAGCATCCCTCCCCTTGCAAGCTCCGGGCCGTTGAAGTCTTCGTGTGCGATCAGCCTGAGCTACTTCCCCTCGTCGCCGAAATGCCGCCACACGTTCCTCCTTCGTCATTGCCAGCCCTGTGCCGGTGGTCCCGATCAGGAAAAGCGCCGCGCCACAAACAAGCGGGATGGCCGGGACAAGCCCGGCCATGACGAGGGAAGGCGATGCGCGCGATGACCTCGACGGAGCATGGAGATCGTCACGCCTTCCGCTGCCAGCGGCCGCGCTCGTCCTGCTGCCAATAGGTCGCGTCGTGGCCGCCCTCCTTCACGGCGCGCCATTGGTCCCGGGCGAAGGCCAGGGCCTGGATGTCGTTGCCGTCGAACAGGATCGCGAGCCGCTCGTAGGAGGCGGTGTCGCTCGGCAGATCCGCGCCCTCCACGAGGAAGCGGATCGAGGCGCCGTTGGGATTTTCCCCCGACAGGGTGAGAAGGATCGGCTGGTCCGCCGCATGGGCCTCGCGGTCGGTGCCGTGCGGCAGGAAGCTTTCATCGGTAAACGTCCACAGGTGATCGTCGAGCGCGGACATGCGCTCTTCGGTCGTCACCTGCACCACCGCGCGCCAGCCGCGCTCCAGGGTCTTCTGCAGGAGCGTCGGCAGCACGGCCTCGAGGGGCTGGTGCTGGAGATGATAGAAAAGGACCTCGGTCATTGATGATCACAATCCCTTGCAGCGCAAAGGGTTTCTGAGCATGCGAGGTCCCCTTCCGCTCTCATCCTCAACTCTCGTAATGATCGCGCACGAGGCGATCGAGAAGACGCACGCCCCAGCCGGAACTCCAGCCCTTGTTGATCTCGGTGGCCGGCGATCCCATGGCGGTGCCGGCGATGTCGAGATGGGCCCAGGGCACGTCGTTCACGAAGCGCTGGAGCAGCGCCGCCGCGGTGCTCGATCCGCCGAAGCGGCCAGCCGAGTTCTTCATGTCGGCGAACTTGGATTCGATCATCTTGTCGAATTCCGGCCCCAGCGGCATGCGCCACACGCGCTCGCCGGTCGCCCGGCCTGCGGCCGTCAGGCGCTCGGCCAGTTCGTCGTTGTTGGAGAACAGGCCTGCATATTCCTGAGCCAGGGCCACGAGAATCGCGCCGGTCAGGGTCGCGAGATCGATCATGAACTTCGGCTTGAAGCGGTCCTGCACGTACCAGAGCACGTCAGCGAGCACGAGGCGCCCTTCGGCGTCGGTGTTGATGATCTCGATGGTCTGGCCCGACATCGTGGTGACGATGTCGCCCGGGCGCTGGGCATTGCCGTCCGGCATGTTTTCCACGAGTCCGATGGCACCGACCACGTTGGCCTTGGCCTTGCGGCTCGCGAGAGCATGCATGAGGCCGACCACGCAGGCAGCACCCGCCATGTCGCCCTTCATGTCCTCCATGCCGGCGCCCGGCTTGATCGAGATGCCGCCGGAATCGAACACCACGCCCTTGCCGATGAACGCGATGGGCTTGTCGTTGGCCTTGCCCCCGTTCCAGCGCATGATGGCGACGCGGCCGCCGCGCACGGAGCCCTGCGCCACGCCCAGAAGAGCATGCATGCCGAGCTTGCGCATGGCCTTGTCGTCGAGGATCTCGACCTCGACCCCGAGCTTGGTGAGCGCCTGGGCACGGGCGGCGAATTCCTGGGGCCCGAGCACGTTCGGCGGCTCGTTGACGAGGTCGCGGGCGATGATGACGCCCTGCTGGACGCCCTCGCGGGCCTTGTAGGCCTTCTTGACGGCCGCGGGATCCGCCACGCTGAGGACGAGGCGACCGCCGCCGTTGGAACCGCCGTCGTCCTTCTTGGTCTTGTAGCGGTCGAAGCTGTAGCGGCGCAGCTGCGCGCCGAGCGCGATATCGGCGATTGCGTCCGGCGTGACCTCGATCTCGGGCAGATCCAGCATCGCCGTCGCGAGCTTGCCGTTGACCCTTCCGGCGATCAGGCCGCCCAGCTGGACGAAGTCGAGGCTCGCCCGGTCCTTCTCGCCGCCGACGCCGATCACGATGAGCCTGTCGACCGACAGGCCGGCGGGAACGACGATCGCCATGGAGGACTTGGCCTTGCCCTTGAAATTCTCGGCAGCCGCAGCCTTGGCGATCAGATCGACGGCCTTCTGGCCCAACTGCTTGGCAACCGCGGCCGTGGGCTTGAGATTCTCCGCGACGAAGACGATGAGATCGCCGGATTCGACCTTGCCGTAGGGCTGAAAGTCGATCTTGAAGCTGTCGGCCATGAAATCCTCTTTGTTGTGATGCACATCGCCGGTCTTCAGGCCGGCTGCGACGCTGACGCTTGGGACATATATCATATGGCGGGTTAAGGCACGGGGAAGCTGCCGTGAAATCGGCGCAATCGCGGGCTGTTGAAAACAGCGGTCTTGCCTGAGATCATGTGACACGATACCCAGGGCTCCACCGCCCGGGGGCGAAGGGCTTCATGACACTTCTCGAACGCTACATCCTCAAGAACACATTCAGTGCCTTCGCCGCATGCCTCGTCGCGCTGACGGGCGTGATCTGGATCACGCAGGCCCTGCGCGAACTCGACCTGCTGACCGGCAAGGGTCAGACCCTTTTCATCTTCTTGACGGTCACGGGCCTGTCCCTGCCGGCCCTGATCAACGTCATCGCTCCGGTCGCCCTGTTCCTCGCCACCCTCTATACCTTGAACAAGCTCAACGGCGATTCCGAGCTGATCGTCATGAGCGCCGGCGGCATGCCGCCGCAGCGCCTCCTGCGGCCCTTCATGGCCTTGGCTTCCTTCGTCTGCATCGTGGTGGCCATCATCTCGATTTACCTGATGCCCGCGAGCTTTCAGGAGCTGCGCCAGCTGTTCACCAAGATCCGGGCCGACTTCGTGGGGACCATGGCCAAGGAAGGCCAGTTCATCACCCTGGAGAGCGGCATCACGTTCCATTACCGGGAGCGCTCCGGCGATGCCCTCCTGGGGATCTTCATGGAAGATCTCCGTGAGAAGGACAAAGCCATCGTCTATCTCGCCGAACGCGGCCAGACCGTCGAGCAGGGCGGGAACGCCTATCTCGTCCTCCAGAAGGGCAGCGTCCAGCGCAAGGAGCCCAACAGCCGCGATTCGTCGATCGTGGCCTTCGAGCGCTATGCGGTCGACCTGTCCGCCTTCAACAAGGAAGGGGGCGAGGTCGTCTACAAGCCGCGCGAGCGGAGCACGACCCAGCTCCTCTTCCCGGACAGGAACGAGCCTCTCTATCAGGAGCAGCGTGGGCGCTTCCGGGCCGAACTGCACGAACGCCTCTCCTCCTGGCTGTATCCCCTCGCCATGATGGTCATCGCCTTCGCGGCGCTCGGCGAGGCCCGCACGACCCGCCAGGGGCGCGGCCTTGCCATCGCGGGCGCCGTGGTGGCGATCGTCCTCCTGAGAATCCTCGGCTTTGCCGCATCGAGCGCCGTAGCCCGCACCCCGGTGGCCGTGGTGGCGATGTATGGCGTGCCTCTGGCGGGCATCCTCGTCAGCCTGCTGTTCATCTTCAAGGGACCGGCCATGCGATCCGCTCAGGCCCGGTTGCATGCGGCCATCCGCAGCCTGCTTCCCGCACGCTCCCCTGCCCCGCAGAAGGCCTGACCATGCTGATCGGCCGCACCCTCGGGTTCTATTTCTCGCGACAGTTTCTTAAGACTATTTTCCTTGTCTTCACGACTGTCTTCACCCTCGTCTACACGCTCGACTTCGTCGAACTCATGCGCCGGGCCGGCGACGCGCCGGCCGCCACGACCGGCGTGATCGCCCAGCTGGCCCTGTTCCGCACCCCGGCCATCGCCGAACAGGTCATGCCCTTCGCCGTGTTGTTCGGCAGCATGGCCGCCCTCCTCCAGCTCAGCCGCAAGCTCGAACTGGTGGTGGCGCGGGCGGCCGGCATTTCCGCATGGCAGTTCCTGCAGCCCGGGCTCCTGATCGCCCTGCTGATCGGGATCGTGTCCGTGACCGTCTACAACCCGGTTTCGGCGATCCTCAAGCAGCGCGGCTCAGCCCTGGAGACGCAGATCTTCTCACGGGCGGTTCAGACCCGGGAGAAGCCGATTTGGATCCGCCAGAGGAGCCAGGACGGGCAGGCCATCCTGCGTGGCGACGGCTCGAACGCCGATACGGCAACCCTCTATGGGGTCACCGTCTATGCCTTCGACCAGGCGGGCGCCTTCACGCACCGGGTCGAAGCCAAGGAGGCGACCCTGCACGAAGGCTTCTGGGAGCTGAAGGATGCCCGAATCCTGTCAGCCACCGAGGAGCCCCAGGCCCATGACCGCTACCTGATTGCTTCGAACCTGCAGCCCTCGCAGGTTCGACAGAGCTTCATCGATCCCGATGCGGTTCCGTTCTGGGACCTCAAGGAGACGATCAAGCGCATGGAGCAGGCGGACATCAACACCACCACCTATCAGCTCCATTACGACCTGCTTCTGGCCCGTCCGCTGCTGTTCATCGCCATGGTCTTCGTGGCCGCATCCGTATCGTTAAGATTCTTTCGATTTGGCGGTGTAGCGATGATGGTTCTGGGTGGCGTCGCGGCCGGCTTCGTGCTTTATGTCGCCACGGAGCTTATGGCGGAGCTTGGTGCCTCCGGAATCATCAGTTCCCTTGTTGCAGCCTGGTTCCCGGCTGTAGTAGGCAGTCTGTTAGGGACCTTGGCGTTATTGCACCAAGAGGACGGCTGATCGGCCTCGATAAGAAGGTTTGCGAAGGAGTGGGGATGCGGCGGCTTAAGACAACGATCGCAACGTCTGCGATCGCAGCGGCTCTGCTGGCTGCTGTGTCTGCGCCTGCGCTTGCCCAGGCGACCCTGAACGAGGCCATCGCCGGGCGCGCCCAGTCCGGATCGGGTCAGGACCGGCTTCTCGTTGACGCTAAGGAAATCGTCTACGACAACGACCGGAACACGATCGCCGCCTCCGGCGACGTCCAGATGAACTACCAGGGCCGGACGCTCCAGGCCGATCGGGTCACCTACGACCGGAACACCGGCCGCGTCTTCGCCGAGGGCAATGCCCGCCTCACCGATGCCAGCGGCACGGTCGCCACGGGTGACCGATTCGAGCTGACGGACGATTTCAAGAGCGGTTTCATCGATTCCCTGAGGGTGGTCCAGACCACCGTCGAGCAGGGCCGGCCCCTGACGACCCGCTTCTCCGCCCCGCGCGCCGAGCGTGCCGAGGGAGAGACCACGACGTTCGAGCGCGGCACCTATACCGCCTGCGAACCCTGTAAGGACAATCCGGAACGGCCCCCGCTCTGGCAGGTCAAGGCCGCCAAGATCATCCACAACAACAGCGAGCGGACGATCTATTACGAGGATGCGACCCTCGAGCTCCTCGGCATTCCGGTCGCCTACCTGCCCTATTTCTGGACTCCCGATCCGACGGTGAAGCGCAAGACCGGCTTCCTGTCGCCGCGTTACGTCTATTCCACGTCGATCGGATACGGCGCCACCGTCCCGTTCTTCTGGGCCATCGCCCCGAACTACGACCTGACCATCAGCCCGACCTTCCTGAGCCGGCAGGGCCTCCTGGCCCAGGCCGAATGGCGCCACCGTCTGGAGAACGGCGTCTACACCGTCCGGGCCGCCGGCATCTCGCAGCAGGAGCCGGAAGCCTTCCTGCAGCCCCCGTACGGGGCCGGAGACCGCGATTTCCGCGGCTCGCTGGAGACGACCGGCCTGTTCTACATCAACCAGAACTGGCGCTGGGGCTGGGACATCGCCCTGCTCTCGGACAAGTGGTTCCTGTCGAACTACAAGATCCGCAGCGAAAGCCTGAGCGCGTACTACATCAAGGAATCGATCTCGACCGTGTACCTGCAGGGTCAGGGGGACCGTTCCTTCTTCGACATGCGGGGCTACTACTTCCAGACCCTGTCGAGCAACGAGTGGCAAAAGCAGCAGCCGGTCGTCGCTCCGGTGATCGACTACAACAAGCGCTTCACGCCTCCGACCATCGGCGGCGAGTTCGCCCTCGACGTGAACGTCACCAGCCTCTCCCGTGAGGCTGCCCAGTACGATCCGCTGTCCGTCGCCAATACGACCTATTTCGGCGTGGCTCAGACCTGCATCGTGTTCGATCCCGCCTCCTGCCTCGTGCGCGGCATCAGCGGCTCGACCTCCCGCGCGTCTGTCACCGCGTCCTGGCGCCGCGAGTTCATCGATCCGATCGGCCAGGTCTGGACGCCGTTCGCCTATGTCAGGGCTGACAGTTTCTGGATTTCACCGGATTTCAACGGCTACCAGAACGCTCAGCTCGGCAACTTCATCGACGCGGACGACGATTATCTCTTCCGCGCCATGCCGGCTGTCGGCCTCGAATACCGCTATCCCTTCATCGCCAGCCTCGGCACCTCCGGCAAGCAGATCCTCGAGCCGATCGCCCAGGTGATCGCCCGTCCGAACGAGACCGGCATCGGCAGCCTCCCCAACGAGGATGCCCAGAGCCTCGTGTTCGACGACACCTCCTTGTTCGATTGGGACAAGTTCTCCGGCTACGACCGGGTCGAGGGCGGCGTTCGCGCGAATGTCGGGATCCAGTACACGGTGACCGGCGCCGACGATTTCTACGCTAACGTGCTGTTCGGCCAGTCCTATCAGCTCGCCGGGCGCAACTCGTTCCGCCAGGGCGATCTCGCCAACGTAGGGCTGGACTCCGGGCTCGAGTCGCGGGCCTCCGATTACGTCGGCCGCTTCCAGATCTCGCCGAACGCGAACTTCGCTTTCGTGACCCGCGCGCGCTTCGACCAGGAAAGCTTTGACGTGAACCGGATTGAAGCCGGCTTCCGGGCGAACTTCAATCCATACCTGCCGATTTCGACCTCGCTGACCTATGCCCGCTACGAGGCTCAGCCCGCCATCGGGTTCCCGATGCGCCGCGAGGGCCTGCTCGGCTCGGCCCGCTGGGACATCTCTCCGAACTGGTACGTGACGGGCTCGGTCCTCCTCGATCTCGACCGCTATCTCCTCGCGCGCGAAACGCAGTTCGCCAGCCTCGACATCGACCCGGACGAGGTCGCCTATGTGAGCGGCATGTCGCTCGGCCTGGGCTACATGGACGAATGCACGATCTTCTCGATCAGCTACAGCGTGACGCCGCGCGAGGTGGTGCGGAACTCGGGCGAGAAGAACCAGAACCACACCATCGCGTTCAGCCTCGAATTCCGCTCTCTGGGCGAAGTGGGCTATACTCAGAACCTCAGCGGCACTGACGATGAATGATGGGGCAGTGGCCCGGTGTCAGGTGTGAACCAGCGCCCTCTCCTGTTGACCCAGGGGGATCCGGCCGGGATCGGGCCCGAACTCAGCCTGAGGGCTTGGCTCGAGCGACATCAGCAATCCCTGCCGCCTTTTGCCGTCCTCGGCGATCCCGACCATCTCGCCCGGGCTGCCCGCACTTTCGGATGGACCGTTCCCATTGCGCACGTCGAGCCTGGGCAGATCCGATCCGTCTTTCCCGATGCCCTGCCCGTCATTCCGCTGAGTGTCCAGGTCTCCGCCTCCCCGGGGCGGCCGGATGCGGCCAATGCTCCGTCCGTCATCGAATCCATCGAGACCGCGGTGCACCTCGTCCGGGCGGGTGCAGCGGCGGCCGTCGTGACCAATCCCATCGCCAAGCACGTGCTCTACGAGGCCGGGTTCCGGCATCCGGGACATACGGAGTTCCTGGCGGCTCTCGCGTCGGAAGGTGCGATAGAGCCCTATCATCCGGTGATGATGCTCTGGAGCGAGCAGCTGGCAGTCGTGCCCGTCACGGTCCACATCCCGCTCTCGGATGTGCCCTCGGCCTTGACCACGGATCTGATCGTTCTCACCGGAAGGATCGTCGCCCGGGAGCTCAGGGACCGGTTCGGCATTGCCCATCCACGGCTCGCCCTTGCGGGGCTCAACCCGCATGCGGGCGAAAACGGCGCGATGGGAGCCGAGGACGGCGCAGTCATCGCCCCTGCGGTCGACATCCTGCGCGCCGAGGGGATCGATGTGGCCGGTCCCCTGCCGGCGGACACCATGTTCCATGCCCGCGCGCGGGGCCGCTACGACGCGGCCCTTGCCATGTATCACGATCAGGCCCTGATCCCGATCAAGACGATCGCCTTTGACGAAGCCGTCAACGTGACCCTTGGTCTTCCCTTCGTGCGAACCTCGCCGGACCACGGCACCGCCTTCGACATCGCCGGCAAGGGCATCGCCCGCCCCGACAGCCTCATGGCGGCCCTGAAACTCGCCGCCCGCCTGGGGCAGCCATGAGCCAGATCGACGATCTTCCGCCCCTGCGCGAGGTGGTCCGCACCCACGGGCTCATGGCCAAGAAGTCGCTCGGCCAGAACTTCCTCTTCGACCTCAACCTTACCAGCCGGATCGCCCGATCCGCCGGCCCGCTGGAGGAGGCCATTGTCATCGAGGTCGGCCCAGGCCCCGGTGGCCTCACCCGGGCAATCCTGGCGGCCGGCGCCAGGAAGCTGATCGCTATCGAGCGCGACACCCGCTGCATGCCGGCCCTCGCCGAGATTTCCGATCACTATCCGGGCCGACTGGAGGTGATCGAGGCCGACGCGCTGCAATTCGACCCTCGGCCCATGGTCGGCGACGGGCTCGTCCGGATCATTGCAAACCTGCCCTACAATGTCGGCACGGCCCTGCTGACCGGCTGGCTCACCGGCGAGACCTGGCCCCCGTGGTGGGCTTCGCTCACGCTCATGTTCCAGCGCGAGGTGGCCGAGCGCATCGTGGCGGACGAGAGCGATCCGAAGAATTACGGGCGCCTCGGCGTCCTCTGCGGCTGGCGCACACAGGCTCGCATCCTGTTCGACGTGCCGCCCTCCGCCTTCGTGCCGCCGCCGAAGATCACCTCCAGCGTCGTCCACCTGACCCCGCGGGCCGACCCGCTGCCCTGCCGCATCGCGACCCTGGAAGCGGTGACCCGTGCCGCCTTCGGCCAGCGCCGCAAGATGCTGCGCCAGAGCCTGAAGTCGATCGCTCCGGACCCGGCCGCGATCATCAAGGCGGCGGGGCTCGAGGAGACGATCCGCGCCGAGAACATCCCGGTCGAAGGCTATGTGGCGCTGGCCAATGCTTATGACGCGCTGAGATCTCGGCAGAGCTGAGACCTCCGTCTGACGCTCGCCCGCACGTCCTCCCCGCCTATATGAAGCCGCTGGATCGGCGGGGCGCGAGCCTTCATGAGACCTTAACCGCGCCCTTCCATGATCGGATCGATGCAGGCGGCCCGTCGGCCGCGAGAGGAGGAAGCGGGCATGTCGCAGCCGCGCAAGACGATCGGGCTTCTGTTCGGAGGGCGCTCGGCGGAGCATGAGGTGTCGAAGCTGTCGGCAGCCAATGTCCTGCGGGCCCTCGATCCGGACCGCTACGACATCGTCCCCATCGGCATCGGCCGGGACGGGCGCTGGCTCCTCTGCGACAACGGCAATGGCGGCGGACGAGGCGCCCAATCCCTGGAGATCCCGGAGGGAGCCCCGCAGGTCGCCCTGCTCCCCGGCGGCGGCGGCGAGACGCTCGTGCTCGAGGGCGGCTCCCCGTCCCGCTACCTGCGCCTCGACGCGGTCGTTCCCGTGCTGCACGGGCCGAACGGCGAGGACGGAACGGTCCAGGGCTTGCTGGAACTCGCCAACGTTCCTTATGTGGGCTCCGGCGTCATGGGCTCGGCCGCCGGCATGGACAAGGACATCGCCAAGCGCCTCCTGCGCGACCGCGGCCTGCCGGTCGTTCCGTTCCTGACCCTGACCTCCCGCACCCGCGTCGACTATCGGACGGCCGTGGACGAACTCGGCACGACCGACCTGTTCGTCAAACCGGCGAACATGGGTTCGTCGGTGGGCGTGTCCCGCGCCTCCTCCGACGGAGAGTTCGACGAGGCCTGCGAGAAAGCCTTCCGCTATGACGGCAAGGTGCTCGTGGAGCGCAGCGTCACGGGCGCGCGCGAGATCGAATGCTCGGTGCTGGAGGACGCTGCCGGCGAGGTCCGCGCCTCTCCGCTCGGCGAAATCGTGCCGGCCGACAGCCACGGCTTCTACAGCTACGACGCCAAGTACATCGACGCGGACGGCGCCCTCCTGCGCATCCCGGCGGAACTCGCGCAGGCTCAGGCGCTCCGCATCCGGGAGCTGGCTATCGAGACATTCAAGGCCCTCGCCTGCGAGGCCATGGCGCGGGTCGACTTCTTCCTGGATCCGAAGGACGACAACGGCCTCTTCGTCAACGAGGTGAACACCTTCCCGGGCTTCACGGCGATCAGCATGTATCCCAAGCTCTGGGAGGCGGGCGGCCTGCCGCAGGACGAATTGATGGAAGTGCTGATCGGACACGCCGTCGCCCGCCACGGGCGCCGGAACGGGCTCTCGCTGGTGTAGGCAGGATCAGTCGATCTTTTCCGCCAGCAAGCCTTCGACGAAGTCGGAGAGGCCGACGAGGCGTTCGCGCTTCAGGCGCTCGGCGGCCTGGATGGCCTTGAGGCTCTCGAAGGACTTGCCCAGGTCCTCGTTGACGATGACGTAATCGTACTCGACCCAACGCTCCATTTCGACCCGGGCATTGGCGAGGCGCTTGGCGATGACCTCGGGCGCATCCTCCGCCCGCCGCTCCAGCCGCGCCTTCAGCTCCTTGAAGCTCGGCGGCAGGACGAACACGGTCACCACATCGTCCGGGAGCTTTTGGCGCACCTGGCGGGTGCCCTGGTAATCGATGTCGAAGACCATGTCCTGGCCGGCGGCGAGGGTCTTCTCCACGGGCTTGCGCGGCGTGCCGTAGAAATTGCCGTGCACCTCGGCCCATTCGAGGAGCTCGTCGCGGTCACGCATCGCCTTGAACTCGTCCACGTCGATGAAGTGGTAGTGCTTGCCCTCGATCTCGGACGGACGCTTGGGGCGGGTGGTCACGGAGACCGACAGAACGCCGGCCCGCTCTTCCACGAGGCTGCGGGTCAGCGTGGTTTTCCCGGCACCCGACGGAGACGACAGGATGAGGATGAGGCCGCGACGGCCGACCGGGGGCTTGGGATCTTGGCTCACCGCATCACTCCACGTTCTGAACCTGCTCGCGGAATTGCTCGATCACAGCCTTCAATTCAAGCCCGATCCGCGACAGGGACACATCGTTGGCCTTCGCGCACAGGGTGTTGGCCTCGCGTCCGAACTCCTGGGCCAGAAAATCGAGTCGGCGGCCGACCGATCCACCTTCCTGCAGAAGACCGCGAGCCGCGTCCACGTGAGCGCGCAACCGGTCGAGTTCCTCGCGGATGTCGGCCCGGGCCGCAATCAGCACCGCCTCCTGATGCAAGCGAGCCGGATCGAGCGCAGCCTTGCCGTCGAGCAGCTCGGCGATCTGGGCCTCCAGCCGGGTCCGAATGGCCTCGGGCTGGCGGGCCGGCGCCGCTTCGGCCTCGTCCACCAGACGGGAGATGTTGTCGATATGCTGCCTGAGCACGGCGGCGAGCGCCTGCCCTTCCTTCAACCGTACCGTCTTGAGGGACTCGATCAGGATGCCGATCCCTGCTCTCAGAGCTGCGACAAGTCCCTCGTCCTGCGATGGATCGGCGGCATCGTCGTCCAGCTCGACCACGCCACGGACGGAGAGCAGGCCATCGAGAGAGGCGGGCTTCACATTGTCCGGGAGGGTCAGGTCACCGATGGCCGAGAGCAGCGATTGCAGCACATCCTGGTTCACGCGCAGCTTGGGAGCGGCTGATGCCCTGCCGAGCGACAGGTTGAGCTGGCCTTGCCCGCGAGTCAGGGCCTTGAGGATCTGTCCCCGCGCCTCCTCGCCGATGGCGTCGAGGCCGGAGGGTGTCCGAACCCGTACCTCGAGCCCGCGTCCGTTGACTGTCTTAAGCTCCCAGGCCCATTGATAGGCCCCGGTGACGCCGGCCTCGCGGGCAAAGCCGGTCATGCTCGCAATGGACATGCGCTAACCTCGAACGGAATGAAAATCGGCGCGACCATAGTGCGCGCCGATCCAAGAGTCGATTGCCGGAATCCAGGATCGCGCCGCCCGCCTCAAGGCTGGCGCAAGGCCGGAACGTTCTTCGGATTGTTCAGGTCGAAGGTCTTGTTCTTGAGCGGATCCTTGTCGGTTCCCTCGCTCGCGTCGAAACCACGTCCCGGTCGCCCGCCGGACGCAGGCACCGCATTTGCGGTGCCGCGCACCGCTGGCGTCACCCCCGGAGGCAGGCTGGTCTGGTCGGCATCGGGTACCACCCGGTCCACATCGGCGGCATCGGGAGCCGGGCGGCTCTTCTCGATCTGGCGCCAGCGGGCCACGTTGCGCTGGTGCTGCTCATAGGTCTCGGCGAAGGCATGTCCCCCGGAGCCGTCGGCAACGAAGTAGAGGTCCTTGGTGCGCGAGGGATTGGCCACGGCCTCGAGGGCGGCGCGGCCCGGATTGGCGATGGGGCCCGGGGGCAGGCCTTCCACCACATAGGTGTTGTAGGGCGTTGCGGCCTCGATCTCGCTGCGCAGGATGCCGCGACCCAGGGTGCCTTTCCCGCCGACCAGTCCGTAGACGATGGTGGGATCGGATTGCAGCTTCATCCGCTTCATCAAGCGGTTGATGAAGACGCCCGCCACACGGGTGCGCTCGTCCGCCCGGCCCGTCTCCTTCTCCACGATGGAAGCCAGGATCACGAGTTCCTGCGGCGACTTGATCGGCAATTCGCTGGAGCGGCGCTGCCAGATCTGCTCGATGGCCTGGCGCTGGGCGGTCTGCATCGTGTTGATGATCTGCTGCCGCGTCGTGCCGCGCTCGAACTTGTAGGTATCGGGCAGGAGCGAGCCCTCGCGGGGGGTCTCGATCACATCGCCCGTGAGGATCTCGTGCTCATAGAGGCGCGCCACGATCTGCTCGCTGGTGAGCCCCTCGGGAATGGTCACCGTGTGCAGGATGGCCTTGCCCTGGATGAGCGTGTCGATGGCATCCTCGATGCTGGTGCCGGCCTTGAACTGGAACTCTCCCGCTTTCAACTGGCCTCGCTGCCGGTTGAGATGGGCATAAGCCTGGAACAGGAGAGGCTGATCGATGACCCCCTCCTCCTTGAGGATGTTGGCGATCTCGCCCGTGCCGGTGTTCCTGGGAATGACCACGACCTTGTCGCTCTGCAGCGGGCCCGAAGCCGTCACCTCGTGCTGAAGCATGGAGAAGCCGAAGATGCCGGCGATCGCCAGGGCGACGAAAAGCGTCAGCAGGCCGCTCAGGAGCGACAGCATGCCCCTGCGGCGGCGGAGCTTCGGCGGCGGCGGCGGCGCCATCGACGGCTTGATGGCCTCGTTCGGCGAGCGGGGCGCCAGCCGGGGCTGCGACGCTCCGTGGTCGGATTCGTCTACGGAAGGGAGAAGGATCTTTTTCTTTCGTCCGAACATTACGCCGCTTTTCTGGTATCGGCCGGCGGTCCTGCCGGTCCGCCGACACCCTAGCAGGGATTATGGCGAAAAGCCGTAACGTGCCGTCGCCGGTCAAACATCGGACCCGAAAGTGGACGCCACTTTTGGGATTGATCCGATGTTCAATCCCTCAGGCGGCGCATCGCCTGGAGCGGAAAACCGGGCCCACTTTTCCGCGCGATGCGCTAGGATACGCGACGAAGAATGAGCGAAGCGTTAGTTCCCCCGAACCCGAAGGAGTTCGACAGGGCCACGTTGATCTCCTTGCGCTTGGCCTGCTTGGGCACAAGATCGATGGCCGTTTCCACGGACGGGTTGTCGAGGTTGATCGTCGGCGGAATGATGCCGTCGCGCATGGCCAGAATCGAGAAGATGGCCTCGACGGCGCCCGCAGCCCCGAGGAGGTGGCCGATCGCCGACTTGGTCGACGACATGGAGAGCTTGCCGGCCGCATTGCCCATGATGCGCTCGACGGCCTTCAGCTCCAGCTCGTCGCCGAGCGGCGTCGAAGTTCCGTGGGCGTTGACGTAGTCGATCTCGGATACGTCGATGCCGGCACGCTTGAGAGCCGCGGCCATGCAGCGATAGGCGCCGTCGCCGTCCTCGGACGGCGACGTGATGTGGTAGGCGTCGCCCGAAAGGCCATAGCCGATGACCTCGGCATAGATCTTGGCACCGCGGGCTTTGGCGTGCTCGTATTCTTCCAGCACGACGACACCGGCGCCCTCGCCCATCACGAAGCCGTCGCGATCCTTGTCGTATGGGCGCGACGCGCGGGTCGGGTCGTCGTTGAAATTGGTCGACAAGGCGCGGCAGGCGGCAAAGCCCGCGATGGACAGGCGGTTGATGGGCGATTCCGTGCCGCCGGCCACCATCACGTCCGCATCGCCGAGCGCGATGAGACGGGCGGCATCGCCGATGGCATGGGAGCCGGTGGAGCAGGCGGTCACGACCGCGTGGTTCGGGCCTTTCAGGCCGTGCTCGATCGACACGTAGCCGCCGGCCAGGTTGATGAGGCGGCCGGGGATGAAGAAGGGCGAGATGCGGCGCGGGCCACGCTCGATCAGGGTGGCGGAGGCCTCGTAGATGCCGCCGATGCCCCCGATGCCGGAGCCGATCAGCACGCCGGTCGCGCATTGATCTTCGTAGGTCTTCGGCTCCCAGCCGGAATCCCGCAGGGCCATGGTGGAGGCGGCCATCGCATAGACGATGAAGGGATCGACCTTGCGCTGCTCCTTGGGCTCCATCCATTGGTCGGCGTTGAAGGTGCCGTCGGAGCCGTCGCCCCGTGGGATCTGGCAGGCGATCTGGCAGGCCAGGTCGTCGACCTGGAAATCCGTGATCCTGCCGGCGCCGCTCTGCCCCTCGACGAGGCGGGACCACGTGGCATCGACCCCGCTGCCCAGCGGGGTGACCATGCCAAGACCTGTAACAACTACGCGGCGCATGAATTCCTGCCCTATCGATCCATAAAATTCGGGCGTCGAATGAGTCACCCGACGCCCTTTCAGTGCTTTAGGCTGCGTTCTTCTCGAGGAAGCGGATGGCATCGCCGACGGTCACGATGGTCTCAGCCGCGTCGTCCGGAATCTCGACGTTGAACTCTTCCTCGAACGCCATCACCAGCTCGACCGTATCCAGGCTGTCGGCGCCCAGGTCGTCGATGAAGTTGGCATTGTCGGTCACCTTGTCGGCTTCGACGCCGAGGTGCTCGACAACAATCTTCTTCACGCGATCAGCGACGTCACTCATCGTTTTTTCCTCAGTGGCTGCCGCCTCAGGAATTGGGCGGATTAAGAAATCAATTTAGATCAGCTGTTCAGCTGACAACGCTGAAACGGCTACCCTGCGCCGTGCAAAGCCGCATTTTTAAGCGCCGGTCAACCCCTTTGACCTGATCGGGATCATGCTTAACACAAGCTTATCCTGTCTGGCGAGGGGTGAACGGCACCTTCAAACAGATTCCGGAAACCGGGATAAGTTCCTTTAGAACATGGCCATTCCGCCGTTCACGTGCAGGGTCTGGCCCGTCACGTAGGCGGCCTCAGCGGATGCGAGATAGACCACGGACGAGGCGATCTCCTCGCCCTGCCCCAGGCGGCCCATCGGAATGGTGCCAAGGATTCCCTCGCGCTGCTTCTCGTTGAGCACGTCGGTCATGGGCGACTCGATGAATCCCGGAGCGACCAGGTTCACCGTGATGTTGCGGCTCGCGACCTCGGCGGCGAGCGCCTTGGTCATGCCGATCAGGCCGGCCTTGGACGCGGCGTAGTTGCCCTGCCCCGGATTGCCGGTCGAACCCACGACGGAGCCGATATTGACGATACGTCCGTAGCGGCGGCGCATCATGCCTTTCACGGCCGCCCGCGACAGGCGGAAGGAGGCGGTGAGATTCACGGCAATGACCGTATCCCATTCCTCGTCCTTCATGCGCATGAAGAGGTTGTCCTTGGTGACGCCCGCGTTGTTGACCAGGATGTCGAGGCCATCCATGGCCGCCTCGGCTGCTGGTACGAGAGCCTCCACCGAATCCTTGTCCGACAGGTTAGCCTCGACCACATGGACCCGCTCGCCCAGGGACGAAGCCAGCTCGTCCAGGGCCGCCCGCCGGGTTCCGGAGAGGGTCACGGTGGCGCCCTGGGCGTGGAGAGCGCGGGCGATGGCGCCGCCGATGCCGCCCGTGGCACCAGTGACGAGAGCCTTGCGGCCGGTAAGATCGAACATGCAGGGCTCCTCTTATGCGTTCAGGGAGGCTTTGAAGGCGGCGACATCCTCAGGGGTGCCGATGGCCGTGGCCGAGGCGCCGGCCGCAATGCGTTTCACGAGGCCGGTCAGGACCTTGCCGGACCCGACCTCATAAAACGATTCAACTCCCTGGGCGGCCATGTAGGCCACGCTCTCGCGCCAGCGCACGGTGCCGGTGACCTGGCGGACAAGGGCATCGCGGATGGCTGCCGGATCGGTGATGGCGGCCGCTTCCACATTGGCCACCACAGGAACGATCGGGGCATTGACGGTCACGGCGGCCAGAGCCTCGCGCATGGCGTCGGCCGCCGGCTGCATGAGCGCGCAATGGAAGGGAGCGGAGACGGCCAGCATCACGGCGCGCTTCGCGCCCCTTGTCTGGGCGATCGCCACGGCCCGTTCCACGGCTGCCTTGTGGCCCGAGACCACGACCTGCGCGCCGCCGTTGTCGTTGGCCGCATCGCAGACCTCGCCCTGGGCCGCCTCGCGGGCGACCTCGAGGGCCGCGTCGAATTCGAGCCCGAGAAGCGCCGCCATGGCGCCCTGCCCCACCGGAACCGCGTTCTGCATAGCATTGCCGCGGATCCGCAGCAGGCGGGCGGTATCGGCGACCGAAAGGCTGCCGGCGGCGGCAAGCGCCGAATATTCGCCCAGCGAATGACCGGCCACGAAGGCGGCATGGTTCTTGAGGTCGAGCCCGGCCTCCGCTTCCAGAACCCGTATGGCGGCGACGCTCACGGCCATCAAGGCCGGCTGGGTGTTGGCCGTCAGGGTCAGCTCTTCCGCCGGCCCCTCCCACATGACGGCGGAGAGCTTTTGGGAAAGAGCCTCGTCCACCTCGTCGAATACGGCCTTGGCCTGAGGGAAGGTGTCAGCAAGGGCCTTGCCCATGCCGACGGCCTGGCTTCCCTGGCCTGGAAAAATGAATGCGCGCTTCATCGGGAGCGGGACCTTTATTGCGTCGAATCCGCGCGGAACTGGCACCCGCAGGCCCCGGAGTCAAGGCAAAGAGCGCGTCTCAGAACCTTATCCAGCTCTCATATGTGCTGCCGCCAGCCCCGAAGGAGGCTACGGTCGATCCTCGTCCGTCCGGGAAAGAGGCGTTTCCAAAGGCGGTTGGCCCAACCCCGAACGTCACTCAGAATACTAATCAAGGCTCTCATATCGCCTGCCATTCTCGATATGTTGCAACATATCGAGAATGGCGTCCAGGGGATGTGCGGCTCCGCACCCGTTGGGTCTTGGGGTTAAGTCTCTGTCCGATAACGCTTCCTCTTGTTTTCTCGGACCAGTCGGTGTATCCGGTCCCCCTTCCGATATTCTCCATAGCTGAAGAAGGAGCCCCGCATGGCTCGCGTGACCGTCGAAGACTGCATCGACAAGGTCGACAACCGGTTTGAGCTCGTGCTGCTGGCCAGCCACCGGGCCCGCCTCATTTCCTCGGGCTCGCCGCTCACCATCGACCGCGATCGTGACAAGAACCCGGTCGTGGCTCTCCGCGAGATCGCCGACGAGACGATTGCTCCAGACGACCTGAAGGAGCAGCTCATCCACTCGATGCAGAAATACGTCGAGGTGGACGAGCCGGAGGCCGAAGCCGTTCCCATGCTCAGCAACACGGCGGCAGCGCCCTCGACCGGCGGCGACAACGACGCGGACGTCCAGTTCGACCGCATGAGCGAAGAGGACCTGCTTCGCGGCCTGGAAGGCCTCGTGCCCCCGAGCAGCAGCGCGGACGACGACGACCGCGAATAGGCGCCGCCTCCATGATGAAAGCCCGGCTCGATGCCGGGCTTTTTTGTTGCCGGCTTAACCACGCCCCGGCATCGGCCGCCTGCGGCAAGCTATTCAGCTTGCGGTCCGAAGATGTTGTACAATATCTTCGATAGCTTCGTCATTTCAGCCAGATAACAGGCCAAAAGGAGAATGCGGCCGCATGATGCGCCAATACGAACTCGTCGAGCGGGTCAAGCGCTACAACCCCTCGGCCGATGAGGCGCTTCTCAACCGCGCTTACATCTATGCCATGATGGCCCATGGCACCCAGAAGCGCGCATCCGGAGATCTGTTCTTCGGCCACCCTCTCGAAGTGGCGGCCATTCTCACGGACCTCAAGCTCGACGATGCGACCATCGCGGCGGCGGTTCTCCACGACACGGTGGAGGACACGCAGGCGACGCTGGAGGAGATCAACAGGACCTTCGGCCCCCAGATCGGCGCCCTCGTCGATGGACTGACGAAGATCAAGAGGCTCGATCTGGTCTCGAAGCGGGCGGCTCAGGGCGAAAACTTCCGCAAGCTCCTCCTGGCGATCGCCGACGACGTGCGCGTGCTGCTGGTCAAGCTCGCCGACCGTCTGCACAACATGCGCACCCTCCAGTTCATGCCTCCGGAGAAGCGCAAGCGCATCGCCGAGGAGACCCTCGACATCTACGCCCCGCTCGCCGGCCGCATGGGTATCCAGGAAATGCGCGAGGAGTTGGAGGAGCTGTCGTTCCAGAATCTCGATCCGGAAGCCTACGAGGCCATCAAGCGCCACTTGCACGAACTCTCCGCCAAGAACGAGAAGCTTGTCGACGAGATCGAACGGACGCTGACGACCAAGCTGCGCGCGCAGGGCATCGAGGCCAGCGTGACCGGCCGCCAGAAGCGGCCCTATTCCATCTGGCGCAAGATGGAGCGCAAATCCGTCTCCTTCGAGCAATTGTCCGATATCTTCGCCTTCCGGATCATCGTGAACACCATCGACGAGTGCTACCGGGCGCTCGGCATCGTCCACACCAGCTGGCCGATGGTGCCGGGACGGTACAAGGACTACATCTCGACGCCCAAGCAGAACGATTACCGCTCCATCCACACCACTGTGATTGGCCCCGGCAGCCAGCGGGTGGAGCTGCAGATCCGCACCGAGGACATGGACGAGGTGGCGGAATACGGCATCGCGGCCCACGCCCTCTACAAGGAAGGCGTCAACGACAACTCGCGCCTCGCCACGGAAAGCCGCGCCTATCAGTGGCTGCGACGCACCATCGACCTCCTGGCCGAGGGCGACAATCCGGAGGAGTTTCTCGAGCACACGAAGCTCGAGCTCTTCCACGACCAGGTCTTCTGCTTCACGCCCAAGGGGCGGCTCATCGCCCTGCCGCGCGGCGCGACCCCCATCGACTTCGCCTATGCGGTGCACACCGACGTCGGCAATACGGCGGTCGGCTGCAAGATCAACGGCCGCATGTCGCCGCTGCTCACCGAACTGCAGAACGGCGACGAGGTGGAGATCGTCCGCGCCGAGGGCCAGACTCCCCCGGCGGCTTGGGAATCGCTCGTCGTCACCGGCAAGGCGCGCGCCTCGATCCGCCGCGCCACCCGCGCCGCCGTGCGCAGGCAATATACCGGCCTCGGCCATCAGATCCTGGAGCGCGCCTTCGAGCGCGCCGGCCGTCCCTTCTCCGACGAGAAGCTGAAGGGCGCCCTGCCCCGCCTGGCGCGTGTCTCCGTCGAGGACGTGCTGGCGGCCGTGGGCCGGGGCGAGATGTTCTCCGGCGACGTGGTACGGGCCGTTTATCCCGACTACCTGGAAGAGCGCCGCGCCGGTTCGGATGGCCGCGGCGGGCACCCCGACGGTGCAGGCAAGAAGCCGGCGAGCGAGCATCCCGGCGGCATCCCGATCCGCGGCCTCAACAAGGACATGCCGATCC
>DASZBB010000068.1:0-9360 GCA_035944695.1 Microvirga sp.
ATCGGGACTTTAGAAACGTCAACTCCCCTTACGGTACCCGGGGACGCCGCCCGGGCCGGAAAACCCTTGCACCGCCTCGTTTTGCAGCTCGTTCTGCGGCAGCTCGCCGCGACGGCGCTAGCCTGAGGGGGCGGGAGGGGCTATATCTTCGGCCGACCCATTCTCCGCGACCGTACCGATGCCCTCATCCCGTCCCGTCCAAGCCGGCGACCACGTCTTCCTCGTCGACGGCTCCTCGTTCATCTTCCGGGCCTACTTCCAGTCCATGAACCAGGACCAGAAGTACAATGCCCGCTCGTCGGACGGCATGCCGTCCGGGGCGGTGCGGCTCTTCGTGTCCAAGCTCCTGCAGTTCATGCGCGACGGCGCGGCGGGCCTGAAGCCGACCCATCTCGCCATCGTGCTCGACAAGTCTGAGGGCTCCTTCCGCAAGGAGCTCTACGAGGATTACAAGGGCCACCGGCCGGACGCGCCGCAGGACCTGAAGGTCCAGATGCCGATCATGCGCGAGGCGATCCGCGCCTTCGGGCTCGAGCCCGTGGAGCTGCAGCGCTACGAGGCGGACGATCTGATCGCCACCTATACGCAGCAGGCGAAGGCGCGCGGGGCCGACGTGCTCATCATCTCGTCCGACAAGGATCTGATGCAGCTCGTGGGGCCGAAGGTGTGCTTCTACGATTTCGAATCGGGCTCCAAGGGCAAGCCCGGCTACCGGCCCGAGCGCAATCTCGACGAGGCCGCCGTCACCGAGAAATGGGAGGGCATCCCGCCGGAGAAGATCGGCGACGTGCTGGCCCTCATGGGCGACACCTCGGACAACGTGCCGGGCGTGCCGGGCATCGGGCTTAAGACCGCAGCGCAGCTGATCAAGGAATACGGGGATCTCGAAACGCTCCTGGAGCGAGCGCCGGAGATCAAGCAGCCCAAGCGCCGCGAGACCCTAATCGCCAATGCGGAATCCGCGCGCCTCTCCAAGAAGCTCGTGACTCTCGATTGCGAGGCCCCGGTGCCGGTGCCCCTCGACGACCTGCGCCTGCCCGAGCCCGATCCGAAGACGCTGATCGGCTTCCTCAAGGCCATGGAGTTCAACACCCTGACCCGGCGTGTGGCGGAGCTCTACGACGCCGATCCCGCGGCGATCGAGCCCGACCCGCGCCTCCTGCCCGGCGGCAAGGCGATCCGCTGGGAGCGCGACGGAACCGGGACCGGCGTCACGGCGCCCACCGACGATGCGGTGCCGTTCTTCGGCAAGGTCGACGCGGCAGCGGGCGAGGTCGATCCCTTCGCGGGCCTCGACCTGCCGGAGACCGCAACCCTGCGCAAGCCCGTCGAGGGCATAGGCACGCCTTCGCAGCTCGCCGGAAAGCGCGCCACGGAAGCCGCGTCGGTTCCCATCGACACGTCGTCCTATGAAACGGTCACGAGCCTTGAGCGTCTGAAGGAATGGGTCGAGCAGGCCCGCCAGCAGGGCTATGTGGCGGTCGATACGGAGACGAGCGATCTCGACGCCAACCGGGCCGATCTCGTGGGCTTCTCCCTGGCGACCGAGGCCGGCAAGGCCTGTTACGTGCCCCTGCAGCACCGCGACGAATCGGACCTCTTCGGCGGCGGCCTCGTCAAAGGGCAGATTCCCGTGGGCGAGGCGCTCGATGTCCTGCGCCCGCTCCTGGAGGATTCCTCCGTCCTCAAGATCGGGCAGAACCTGAAATACGACTGGATCGTGTTCAAGCGCCACGGGATCGAGGTGACGCCTTACGACGACACCATGCTGATCTCCTACGTGCTCGATGCCGGCAAGGGCTCGCACGGCATGGACGAGCTCTCGCGCCGCCATCTCGGCCACTCGCCCATCAGCTTCTCGGATGTCGCCGGCACGGGCCGGAACAAGGTGACCTTCGACAAGGTGGAGATCTCCAAGGCCACCGCCTACGCCGCGGAAGACGCCGACGTGACCTTGCGCCTGTGGCAGGTGCTCAAACCCCGCCTCGTCGCCGAGCGGCGCGCCACCGTGTACGAGACGCTGGAGCGTCCCATGGTCGACACGCTGGCCCGCATGGAGATGCGCGGCATCATGGTCGACCGGCAGATCCTGAGCCGCCTCTCGGGCGATTTCGCCCAGACGCTGGCGCGGCTCGAGGACGAGATCCACGAGATGGCGGGCGAGAAGTTCGCCCTCGGCTCGCCGAAGCAGATCGGCGACATCCTGTTCGGCAAGATGGGCCTGCCCGGCGCGAAAAAGACCCCGTCCGGCCAATGGGCCACGCCAGCGACACTCCTCGACGAATTGGCGCAGGCGGGCCACGAGCTGCCCGCGAAGATTCTTGAATGGCGCCAGCTTTCCAAGCTGAAATCCACCTACACGGACACGCTGCAGGAGCACATGCATCCGCAGACCCAGCGGGTGCACACCTCGTTCTCGCTCGCGGCCACCACGACCGGGCGCCTCTCCTCGTCGGATCCGAACCTGCAGAACATCCCGATCCGCACGGAAGCGGGCCGAAAGATCCGCAAGGCCTTCGTGGCGCCGGACGGCCACAAGATCATCTCGGCCGATTACAGCCAGATCGAGCTGCGGCTGCTCGCGCACATCGCCGATATCCCGCAGCTGCAGGAAGCCTTCGCGCAGGGCATCGACATTCACGCGGCCACCGCCTCGGCCATGTTCGGCGTGCCGCTCGACCAGATGACGGGCGACCTGCGCCGCCAGGCGAAGACCATCAATTTCGGCATCATCTACGGCATCTCGGCCTTCGGCCTCGCCACGCGGCTCGGCATTCCCAACCAGGAGGCCTCCACGTTCATCAAGCAGTATTTCGAGCGCTTCCCCGGCATCCGCACCTATATCGACGAGACGAAGCGGTTCTGTAAGGACAAGGGCTACGTGACGACCCTGTTCGGCCGCGTCTGCCACTACCCGCAGATCCGCTCGAGCAACCCGTCCGAGCGCGCCGGCGTGGAGCGCCAGGCGATCAACGCGCCGATCCAGGGCACCGCCGCCGACATCATCCGCCGGGCCATGGTCCGCATGGACGATGCGCTGAAAGCCGAGCGCCTCTCCGCCCGCATGCTGCTGCAGGTGCACGACGAGCTGGTGTTCGAGGTGCCCGACGAGGAAGTCGATGCGTCCCTGCCGGTGATCTCGCGCGTGATGACGGAAGCTCCCTTCCCGGCCATCACCCTGAAGGTGCCGCTCGCGGTCGAAGCCCGCGCGGCGCAGAACTGGGACGAGGCGCATTAGGCCGGCCCTGTTCGGGCCAGGATACCCCGCTCCGTCATCACCGGCCTTGTGCCGGTGATCTCGATTGAATGAGGCGCGGCACCTGTCCGATCGGGATGGCCGGCACAGGGCCGGCCATGACGGGAGAGGGTGTCAGGACGCGCAGGTGGGTTGCTGATGTGAGATGTCAAAGAGCCTGACCTTGGAGCCAGCACCTTGGGGCCCGCAGCGGGTGCTGCGAGCCTCGCGGGTGGATCGAGGGAGGTGCGATGGGCAGCCCGGCTCGATGGCTATGAGTGAAGTGTGAGAGCCGGACGGCGCCTCGCACGCGGGATTTTTAGGCGTTTAGACTTGGCAGCCCGAAGGCACCAAGGGCCTCCTGTCCGGCCGGCTGCGTGACCGGCGGGCAGGCCCGCTCCCGGCCCCACAACCTGCGACGCCTCGCGAAGCGCGCCCCCGTCGGGCCGGGATGCGCAACGATATAGCCGAGCTTGCAGAGGCTGTCAAGAACAAAACAAGAACATATCGTTGCGCCCCGTCAACTCGCCACGTCATCACCGGGCTCGTCCCGGTGATCCCGATCGGAAGAGCGCCACGCCACACAATCGGGATGGCCGGGACAAGCCCGGCCATGACAGGAGGGTGTGAGAACGGGTGGCGCCACTCCGATCACCCCTCCGCCCTCATCCTTCGAGACGCCACTTCGTGGCTCCTCAGGATGAGGGCGGGGAGATGGGACCGGAGACGGGATGACCGGGACCGATCGCCGGATCGCATCCGGGGACCGCCCGCACGGGAAGATCACGGCGATCCCGTGATCCGACCCTGTGCCGGCGTTCTGAGAAGGTCCCTCGCTCACCGAATCATGGCTGCCGTTCGCCTCTGCACCCTCCGATGGCCCCGGACGAGGTGCGACGGCATTCCCCTCGTCGTGTGCTTTCACGCACAGCCAAGCTTCATCGCCGCCCTATTGATACAATGTCGCACGAACGAGACTTATGGATGCCATGGCAAAGACTTATCCGAAACCGATCGGTCGAGACTACCGTAACGAAACCTTCCGTTACGGCCGACCCTCTCTGAACGGAGAGTTGTGAGCCCGGGCACAGGTCCATATAGCCTTGTTATCAAGTTGCTTCGGCGATGGTGCGGCCGCGAAGGCTTCGTGAACCGCAATCGTCACGGCAGCACCCGGCGAAAGTCACAGAGAACCTTTTCATTCACCAAGCACCGATCGGCGACCACGGCCGCCGAACCCCTCCGTGCGCCTGAATGCTGGAGCCAAGCTCCACGGTTCAGCCGCGCCCGACACCTTCCCTTCCGCTTTCAGGAGAACACACGATGGCCGTACAGGATCAATCATTCTGGGGAACCACGAGCGTCGTCACCGCATCGGGCGTTGATCTTGACGCGATCACCATGCTGCCCAATGGCGGCTATGTGGTGGCCTTCCGGCAGAACAGCAAAGTCGGGTTCCAGGTCTACAACGGCAATGGGGACAAGGTCGGCGGCACGCATTTCGTTGCGGCACCAGGGAAGAATCAAAGCAACCAGACGCTGGGCCAGTGGGAGCCCAGCCTGACCACAAAGTCCGACGGCACCTTCGTCGTCGGCTGGACCGAGGCGCTGGCTACGACCGGCGGCGGGCGCATTCTGCGCCACCAGCAATTCGACGCCAATGGCAACACGGTCGTCGTTAACAACACTCCAGTCATCAAGGACGTCAGTGGCACCGTTCTCTTCGATGGCGCCGGCATTACCGATGACGGCGTCGGCGGCTGGATCACGGCATACATCCAGGATGGCCAGGGTCTCTACATTCACGATGTGTTCAGCAACAGCAAGGCTCAGATCAACGAGGGAGCTACTCCGATCTCAGCAAGCGGAAGAACGGACATCGCCCGGATTAGGGACTACACCAATAGCAACGGCGATAAAGTCAGCGACTACGTCATTTCCTATAAAGCAGGTAACAATCTCAATTTCATCGTCTTCAAGGAAGGTAACGTCGCCGGTAAGGTGAGCATCACCGATGTCGACGAGGCCCGTGTCGTCGCGTTGCTGGACGCCAACGGCAAACCGAACGGAAAGTTCGCCGTCAATTACTGGGGCCTCTACGCGCCGCCAAAGAACGTCATTAAGGTCTATGACACCACCACGACTGGTCAGATCCAGGATCCACCAATATCAACGATTGAGCTTCCAAACCCCTCGACGGACTCTGAGAGATACAAGTCGGATATCGTCGCTCTGCGTGGGGGCGGCTATGTCGTCGCCTACAAGGTCGGTGCATCTCCCGATATCCATGTGAAGATCTTCGATGCTCAGGGAGGTTCACTGGAATCCCCTTTGATAATTCCGCTTCCGGGCCAGCAGGTCACGCCCGCGCTGTCCGAATTGCACGACGGCCGGATCGCCCTCTCCTGGCACAACCGCTATTCGAGCACTATCGAAACGGTAATTGTTGATGCCCGCGCGACGGCCGTGACGCTGACGGGCACCGGCGCGAACGACATCTATGCTCCGTCCAAGCATGCCGGCGACATTTTCGACGGCGGCGCGGGCGTCGACACGCTGACATTTAAGGAAAGCCGGGCCGGCATCTCCGTGAAGCTCGAGATTACTCCCGATCAAGGCAATGGCGCAGGATTTATCGGTGATGCCGCCGGTGATACCTATTCGAATTTCGAGAATGTCATCGGCTCGCGATTCAACGATACGATCGTCGGAAGCCGCGGCGCCAACAGGCTCGAAGGCGGCGCGGGCGACGATACCCTCACCGACGTCGCGGGCAATGGGGCGGATACGCTGATCGGCGGCGCCGGCAACGACACCTACAACGTGTCTGCCACCAACACGGTGATCGACGAATCCGGCGGCGGATACGACCAGGTCAACTCGTCCGTGACCTACACCCTCTCGGCCGGCATCGAGAACCTGTTCGCGACCGGTGGGAGCGCCATCGACCTGACGGGCAACGGGAGCAGCAACATCATCGTCGGCAATGGGGTCGCGAACCGGATTACCGGCCACGGCGGCGACGATGCCCTGACCGGCCACGGCGGCAACGACGTGCTCGACGGCGGCGACGGCAATGACGGTCTCAACGGCGGCGACAACGAGGACGTCCTGGTCGGCGGCACCGGCAACGACGCGCTCGACGGCGGGTTCGGCAACGACAACCTGGCCGGCGGCAGCGGCTTCGACAACCTGCAGGGCGGTGCCGGCAACGACACCCTCGACGGTGGCGCGGACAATGACGTCCTCGACGGCGGGGTTGGGGCTGATACCATTTCCGGCTCCGACGGCAACGACAGGCTGATGGGCGGCGGCGACAATGACAATCTCAATGGCGGCGCGGGCGACGACACGATCGACGGCGGCGCCGGAGCCGACGTGATGGACGGCGGCGCGGGCAACGACTCCTACGTCATCGACGATGCCGGCGACGTTGTGAACGACACCGGCGGCGGCATCGACTCAGTTACCGTGACCGTGTCCTACGACCTCAACAGGCTCATCGGCATCGAGAACATCACCGGCGTCGGCACTGCCGCCTTCACGTTCACCGGAACGGCCGACAACAACGTCATGAACGGCAGTGAGGGCATCAACATCCTCGACGGCGCCGCCGGCAACGACACCCTGCGCGGCAACGGCGGCAACGACACCCTTAAAGGCGGTGACGGCATCGATTGGCTGGACGGCGGCGCGGGCAGAGACACGATCTACGGTCAGGACGGCAACGACGTGCTCTCCGGAGGTGCGGACAAGGACTTCTTCGTCTTCGACAAGCGGCCGAACAAGCGCACGAACGTGGACAAGATCCTGGACTACAACGTCCGCGACGACTCGATCTATCTGGAGAACTCCATCTTCAAGGTCGGCTCCGGTTCGCTCTCGAAGCCGAAGCAGATGGCGAGCAAGTACTTCTACAAGGGCAGCAAGGCACATGACCGGGACGACCGGATCATCTACGACCAGAAGAAGGGCGTGCTCTACTACGACAAGGACGGCACCGGCTCCTCGGCCGCGGTCAAGATCGCCACGTTCGACATGAATAAGAAGCCTGCTCTCATCCTCAAGGACTTCTTCGTGATCTGATCAAGTCAGGACTCCCGTAGGGCGAAGCCGGATCAAAAGGGCGCGCTGTTCCGCAGCGCGCCCTTTTTCTTTTTGGCAACGTTCAATAGTCTCAACCGCGATAGAATGTACCAGCCTGATCGGGACGCCTCCTGTCATGACAGACCTCCTCATCCGTCCCGCCATCGCCGACGACGCCGAGGCGCTCTTCACCCTCATGGCCGGGCTGATCGAAGATCACCGGCCCGGACAGCCGCCCTGGACCTCGCCGCACCAGATCCGGCAGGACGGCTTCGGGCCCGATCCCCTGTTCGAAGCGCTGATCGCGGAACGGCGCGGTCAACCGATCGGCTTCGTGTCCTTCTTCCGCGGCTATGCCGGCTGGCGCGGCAGGCCCATGGGAATCGTCCATGCCCTCTATGTGGCTCCGGACCATCGGCGCTCGGGAGCGGCACGGGCACTCATGTCCGGCGTCGCCGAACTTGCCAGGGAGCGCGGCTGGATCCGCATCGAGCTTTTCGTCGAGGACGGGCGGCCGGCCCTTCGGTTTTACGAATCCATCGGCATGCGCGATCTCGTTCACCGTCACCTCCGGCTGGAGGGAGAGGAGCTCGCATCCTTGGCCTGTAATCCCCACGCGGGCGATTGAACGCTCTCCCGAGCCCGCTCTGGCGGAACGCCCCGCGAGACCCATGTGTTCTCCGGAGAAAACCGACCGGAGCATGCCCTGTGCCTTACGAACTCTACTACTGGCCGACGATCCAGGGGCGCGGCGAGTTCGTGCGCCTGGCCCTCGAGGAGGCCGGCGCCGACTACATCGACGTGGCCCGCGAAACCGAAGGGCTCGCCGTGATGATGCGGATGATGGACCACGCGGAGCATCCGCCCTTCGCGCCCCCGTTTCTGAAGGACGGCGAGACGATCGTCGCTCAGACGGCGGCGATCCTGCTCTATCTCGGGGCGCGGCACGATCTGGCCCCCAAGGACCCGGCCGGCGGGCTGTGGACGCACCAGATCCAGCTCACCATCGCGGACTTCGTCGCCGAGGCTCACGACACGCACCATCCGCTCGGGATCGGCCTGTATTACGAGGATCAAAAGGCGGAGGCGCTCCGGCGTGCGGACGAATTCCGCGACAGCCGGATCCCGAAATTCCTGGCTTGGTTCGAGACGATCCTCGCCCGCAATCCCGCGGGCGATTCCCATCTCGTCGGCCGCAGGCTCACCTATGCCGATCTCTCCCTGTTCCAGGTCGTGGAGGGGCTGACCTACGCCTTCCCGAAGGCGACGGGGCGCGCCCTGAAGAAGGCGCCGCGCGTCGCTTCCCTGCATGACGCGGTGATGAACCGACCGCGCATCAAGGCCTATCTCGACAGCCCCCGGCGCATTCCCTTCAACGAGGAGGGCATCTTCCGCCGTTATCCCGAATTGGACCGGTAAGAGCTTCTTAAGGACCGGCAGGACTGGATAGGGTCATGCCTCAATTCTTCCACGCTGCCCCTCGATCTTGGCGGCGGATCAGGAGCAGACCATGAGCGAGGACACCGAGGGCGTTGCGATCCGTCTCTGGCGCGACCGGGCGCAGCTGCGCGAGCAGGAGCGGAACGAGGTTCAGGCCCGTCTTCGGATCGCCGAGGAGAAGATCGCCATCCTCATGGCCGAGAACGACCGGCTCGCCACGGAGAATGCCCGGCTGCGAGCCCTCGCCAGTCCGGACGACGGGTCCAGCCGGTCCGAGACCGAGCTGCAGATGGAGGCGCTCAAAGGCGCCCTGATGTCCCTGATCGCCCGGCCGGCGGACAGCCTGAACTCGTGAAGCAGAGACTGTGCGGAGGTCAGGCCGCCAGGCGCCCCATGGCCTCGTTCAGGCACTCGACCGTGACTGTGTCGCCCGTGGCCACGAGGCTGCAGCCCTTCGGCACCTCGCGCCAGCCCCGGGTCTTGTCGTCGATGGGCTCGGAGACCACGAGCAGGTTGCCGCCGTCCTGGCGGAAATACAGCGTCGGCGGCTTGGCATCGCAGGCCCAGCGATAGGCCCACAGGTTCTCCCCGTCCGTAAA
>DASZBB010000069.1:0-33107 GCA_035944695.1 Microvirga sp.
TGACATGGCTCTCACATCGGACGAGATCGACCGCTATGCCCGCCACCTCGTTCTCCGGGACGTGGGCGGGCCGGGCCAGCTGAAGCTCAAGGCCGCTCGCGTGCTCGTGATCGGCGCCGGCGGCCTCGGGGCGCCCCTGATCCAGTATCTGGCTGCAGCGGGCATCGGCACCATCGGCATCGTGGACGACGACGCGGTGAGCCTATCCAACCTGCAGCGGCAGGTGATCCATGGGACGCCGGATCTCGGCCGTTCCAAAGTCGAGAGTGCGACGCAGGCCGTCGGGCGGCTCAACCCACATGTCGCGGTCGAACCCCACCATGCTCGGCTGACGGCTGAGAACGCGCGGGATCTGGTTCGCCGTTACGATATCGTGGCCGACGGATCGGATAATTTCGAGACCCGCTACGCGGTCTCCGATGCCTGCTTTTTCGAGAAGAGGCCCCTGGTGACGGCGGCGCTCGGGCAGTTCGACGGCTCGCTCACCACGATCCGGGCCCACGAGAGCTCTCCGGACGGCAAGCCCAATCCGACGTATCGTTGTCTCTTCCCCTCCCCGCCTCCGCCCGGCGCGATCCCGACCTGCGCGGAAGCCGGCGTGCTGGGCGCGCTCGCCGGAGTCATGGGCAGCCTGATGGCCATGGAGGTGATCCGCGAGGTTGTCGGTTTCGGCGAAAGCCTCGTCGGACGCCTGCTGATGGTCGATGCGTTGGCGATGAGGTTCGAGACGGTGCGCTACGGGTGGGACGAGGGGAACCCGTTGAACGGTACAGGACGCCCGGACGTAGCCTGAGCCACGTCCGGGCGATCTTTCCTTAACCGCGCAGTACAGCGCCGGTCTTCTTCGACACCTCCCCGACGATCTTGGCCGAAACGGCCTCGATCTCCACATCGGTGAGGGTCTTCTCCGTCGGCTGCAGGGTGACGGCGATGGCGACGGACTTCTTGTCCGGATCGATGCCGGTGCCCTCATAGATGTCGAACACGTCGACGCCCACGATGAGCTGCCGTTCGGCTCCTTGAGCGGCCTTCACGATGTCGCCGGCCGCCACATCGCGTCCGACCACGAAGGCGAAGTCGCGGGTGAGCGGCTGGAAGTCGGGCAGGTTGAGCTTCGGCTTCATCTTGGTCGGCTTCGCCTTGGGCGGCGGCAGCGCGTTGAGATTGAGCTCAAAGGCGACCAGCGGGCCCTTCAAGTCCAGCGCTTTCAGCACCTTCGGGTGAATCTCGCCGAAGGCGCCCACCACGTTCTTCGGGCCGAACTGCAAGGTGCCTGAGCGGCCCGGATGGAACCAAGCCGGGCCGCCCGCCACGATCTGGAGACCGCCGGCCGGGATGCCCAGCGCCGCCAGCAGGGCCAGCACGTCCGCCTTGGCGTCGAAGGCATCGACGCTCTCGGCGCCGCCGTTCCAATGACGGCCCACACCCTCGGCTCGCGCCGTCCCGCGACGCACCGCAGCCGCCTTGATCGACTGACCTTCCGGCTCGTCCGACGCGAAGGCCTGGCCGACCTCGAAGAGGGCGACGTCACCGAAGCCGCGATCCGCGTTGCGTTGCGCCGCCTTCAGAAGTCCCGGCAGCAGGCTCGGACGCATGTCGGAAAGTTCGGCCGCGATCGGGTTGGCAAGTGCCAGCCGGGCATCGCCGCCACCGAACAGTTCCGCTTCGCTCTTGGCGATGAAGGACCAGGTGACGGCCTCCACCAGTCCACGCACGGCAAGAGCCCGGCGGGCGAGGCGCGTGCGCTTCTGGATCAGGGTCAGGATCGGCTTTGCCACCGTGTCTTCCAGGCGGGCCAAGGGCTTGGATTCGATACGGTCGAGGCCTGCGATGCGGATGACCTCCTCGACCAGATCCGCCTTGCCCTCGATGTCGGGACGCCAGGACGGCGCCGTGACGCTGACGCGCTCGCCCGAGCCCTGAACCTGGAAGCCGAGCCTCTTGAGGATCTGCTCCGACTCGGAGGGCTGAACGTCGAGGCCCGACAAGCGCGGAACTTCGCTCCAGGGGAGTTCGATGACGCGCTTGTCGTCCGGCACCTTTCCGGCCACCAGGGCCTCGCTCGCTTCGCCGCCGCAGAGGTCGATGACCAGCTTGGTGGCCAGATCGAGGCCCGGTACCGTGAAGGCGGGATCGACCCCGCGCTCGAAGCGGTAACGGGCATCGGTGATGATCCCGAGCTTGCGACCGGTCTGGGCGATGTTGAGCGGGTCCCAAAGCGCCGATTCGATCAGCACATCGGTCGTGGCCTCGTCGCAGCCCGAATGCTCGCCGCCCATGATGCCGCCGATGGACTCGACGCCGCTGTCGTCGGCGATCACCACGACGTTCGGATCGAGTTTGTAGGTGCGGGTGTCGAGCGCCAGCACCTCCTCGCCCTCTTTCGCCCGACGGACGATCAGGTTGCCCTTGATCTTCCTGGCGTCAAAGACGTGGAGCGGACGGCCCCGGTCGAAGGTGACGTAGTTGGTGATGTCCACCAGGGCGTTGATCGGGCGAAGGCCGATGGACAGAAGGCGGCGCTGCATCCAGTCCGGCGAGGGACCGTTCTTCACGCCGCGCACGAAGCGGAGCGCGAAGGCCGGGCAGAGCGTCTCGTCCTCGATCGTGACCGAGACCGGACAGACACCCCTGCCCCGAACGGGCGCAACGGCCTCGCTCTTGAGCGTGCCGAGGCCGGCGGCCGCGAGATCCCGGGCGATGCCGTGAATCGACGTGCAGTCCGGGCGGTTCGGCGTGAGATTGATCTCGATCACCGGATCGTCGAGGCCCGCATAGGCTGCGTAGGGCCGACCGACCGGCGCATCCTCGGGCAGGTCGATGATACCGTCGTGGTCGTCGGAGATCTCGAGCTCCGAGCCTGAGCACAGCATGCCGGCGCTCTCGACGCCCCGGATGGTGCCGACGCCGAGGGTGATGTTCTTGCCCGGGATGTAGGTGCCGGGCGGCGCGAACACGCTCTTCATGCCCGTGCGGGCGTTGGGAGCGCCGCAGACCACCTGGATCGGCGCGCCGTTGCCGGTATCGACCATGCATACGCGCAGGCGATCGGCGTTCGGGTGCTGCTCGGCGGAGATCACATAGGCGACCGTGTAGGGCGCCAGCGCCTTCGCCTTGTCCTCGACCCCTTCGACTTCGAGGCCGATGCGGGTGAGCGTCTCGACGATCTCGTCGAGGGAGGCTGACGTCTCGAGATGATCCTTCAGCCAGGAGAGGGTGAATTTCATGACACTGTTCCTTGAGTGTCATCCCGGACCGGCAATGCCAGATCCGGGATCGTGATCCGAATAGAGTGCTTCACTTGTCCCGCGGTCCCGGCTCTTCGCGTTGCTTGAGCCAGGATGACGATCACGATGTGAGGCCGCTGACGAGGCTCGGGATGTCGAGCGGGCGGAAACCGTAATGGTTCAGCCAGCGCACATCGGCCTCGAAGAAGGGGCGCAGGTCCGGCATGCCGTATTTGAGCATGGCGATGCGGTCGATGCCCATGCCCCAGGCAAAGCCCTGGTACTCGTCCGGATCGAGCCCGCAATTGCGCAGCACGTTCGGATGGACCATGCCGCAGCCGAGGATCTCGAGCCAATCCGCGCCCTCGCCGAAGCGGATCTCGCCGCCCTTGCGCGAGCACTGGATGTCGACCTCCGCGGAGGGCTCCGTGAAGGGGAAGAAGGACGGGCGGAAGCGCATTTTCACCTGCTCGACCTCGAAGAAGGCCTTGCAGAACTCCTCCAGGATCCACTTCATGTGCGCGATGTTGGCCTGCTTGTCGATGACGAGGCCTTCCACCTGGTGGAACATCGGCGTGTGGGTCTGGTCCGAGTCATGGCGATAGGTCCGGCCGGGGATGATTACCCGGATCGGCGGCTTCTGCGAGGTCATGGTGCGGATCTGCACCGGGGAGGTGTGCGTGCGCAGCACCTTGCGCTCGCCCTTCTCGTCGGGGGCGAGGAAGAAGGTGTCGTGCATCTCGCGGGCCGGGTGGCCTTCGGGGAAGTTCAACGCCGTGAAGTTCAGGTAATCCGTCTCGATGTCCGGCCCCTCGGCCACGGAGAAGCCCATGTCGGCGAAGATCGCCGTCAGCTCCTCGATCACCTGGCTGATCGGGTGGATGCGGCCCCGGGACTCAGGCGCCTCCGGCACCGGCAGCGTCACGTCGATGCGCTCGGCGGACAGGCGGGCTTCGAGTGCAGCCTCGGCCAGTGTTTCTTTCTTGGCCGTGATGGCGCCCTGCACCTTGTCGCGCAGGCCGTTGATGAGCGGGCCGCGCTCCTTGCGCTCCTCGGGCGTCATGGCGCCGAGGGTCTTCAGCAGTTCGGAGACGGAGCCCTTCTTGCCGAGCGCGGAGACGCGCACGGATTCCAGGGCCGCTTCGTCGCCGGCGGCATCGACCTGGGAAAGCAGGTCACGTTCGAGTTGATTGAGGTCGGTCATCGGTCCCTTGCCAGATGCAAGCGCTTTGAGTGAAGCGCGGCGCGGGAACCGTCAAGTCTTCCGAGCCGCGTGGTGGCAACCGACAGCCCGTTGGCCGTCAGCGCGGATGGTCTCGGAGAAGGGGGTAAGGCGGTGCGGCTGACGGTTCAGCCGCACCGAAGCTAGTCTCTATCCGGCTCTTAGGCGGCCTGCTGCGGCAGGGCGGCCTTGGCGCGCTCCACGTAGGCGGCGAATGCCGCCGGCTCGTGGATGGCCAGCTCGGACAGGACCTTGCGATCGACCTCGATCCCAGCCTTGCCGAGACCGTCGATAAATCGGGAATAGGTCAGGCCATGCGTGCGGACCGCAGCGTTGAGGCGCTGGATCCAGAGAGCGCGGAAGGTGCGCTTCTTGTTGCGACGGTCGCGAGTGGCATATTGCATGCTCTTCTCGACCGCCTGCTTGGCGATGCGGATGGTATTCTTGCGGCGGCCGTAGAAGCCTTTGGCTTGCTTCAGGACCTTCTTGTGCTTGGCGTGGGCGGTAACGCCCCGTTTGACGCGGGCCATTTAAAAACTCCTTCAAAATCCGGGATGTGGGGAAGAACCGCCTTAGCCGTTCGGCAGGAAGTACTTCTTCACGTTGTACGCGTCGCCCTCGAACAGGGTCGTCGTGCCGCGCAGGTTGCGGATCTGCTTGTTCGACCGCTTGATCATCCCGTGGCGCTTGCCGGCCTGGGCGTAAACGACCTTGCCGGTGCCAGTGATCTTGAAGCGCTTCTTCGCGCCCGATTTCGTCTTCAGCTTGGGCATTTGGCTCTCCTTTGGTCAGGCCTAAGGGCGGCTTGAGCCGCCTTTCAGGCCTCGTCTTGCTGCTTGAGCAAAACGAACCGCCACGGCAGCCCTAACAGCCGGGCGGTTCGATGAAGGGCGGCTTATGGCAGAAGCCCGCCCAAAATGCAATGGCCGCCGGGACTCCGGCGGCCATGAATTTCACCGTATCGGGAGCCTCTTATCGCGGCGCCAAGACCATGACGACCTGACGGCCTTCGAAGTTCGGCTCCATCTCGACCTTGGCGAGATCGCCCACATCGGCCTTGACCCGGTCCAGGACCTTCAGGCCGAGCTGCTGGTGCGCCATCTCGCGGCCGCGGAAGCGCAGGGTGATCTTCACCTTGTTGCCTTCCTCGAAGAAGCCCTTCATCGCCTTCATCTTGACCTCATAATCGTGGTCGTCGATGCCGGGACGCAGCTTGATCTCCTTGACCTCGACCGTCTTCTGCTTCTTGCGGGCCTCGGCGGCCTTCTTCTGCTCGAGGAAGCGGAATTTTCCGTAATCGAGGATCTTGCAGACGGGAGGATTGGCGTTCGGCGAGATCTCCACGAGATCAAGGCCGGCCTCTTCGGCAACCTTGAGGGCATCGAAGAAGGGAACAACGCCCCGGTTCTGCCCTGCATCGTCGATCAGCTGTACTTCGCGAACACCGCGAATGTCTCGGTTGGCGCGCGGTCCGTCCTTTTGCGGCACCGGCATGGCTCTCATTGGTCTGCGAATGGCTCGTATCTCCTTGTTAAGGGCTAGGCCGAGGGGAGGAGACCCCAAGGGATCCCTGCTGGACTGCTCAGCCTTGCCACGAATGAATCGACATTTCGCGCAAATGCGCGGGAAGTCAACTTGTTCTATGGGTGAAACGGCCCTCCAGGAGGGCCGAATACACATCGAGGGTGCCCGACACCATGCGTTCGAGCGAGAAATGACGCTCCACATGAGACCTGGCCCTGGCGCCCAAGGCGATTCTGGCGCTGGCACCCAGGTTCAGCGCCGCCCCGACCGCCTCGGCCAAGGCATCGGGGTCCCCGGCCGGGATCCGCCAGCCCGTCCGTTCGTGCGGCGCCACCGCCGGCGGGGACAGAACCGTCTCGGGCACGGCTCCGAGGTCGGACACGACCACCGGCGTTCCCATGGCCTGCGCCTCCACGGCCGAACGGCCGAAGGCTTCGGGCTCGGTCGAGGGCACGGTGACGACGGAGGCCGCCAGGAAGGCCGCCGGCATGTCGGTGCAATGGCCGACACGACGCACAACGCCCTTCAGCCTGCGGGCCTCGATCAGGCCGTCGAGATCCTTCACGTAGGAATCCCGCCCCTGCGGGTCACCGGCGAGGATGTAGGCGACATCGGTGAGACCTGCGTCGCGCAGCTTGGCCGCCGCCTCGATCAGGACCTTCTGCCCCTTCCAGCCGGTCAGGCGAGCGGCGAGGAGCACGACGCGCTCGTGGGGTGCCACCTCCCAGGCCTTTCTCAGCGCATCGATCCGCTCCGGCGCCACGGCCTGCGGCGAGAACACCGAAAAGTCCGTTCCCCGGTGGATGACCCGGATCCGGTCACCGGCCTGGGGATAGACCGAGCGGATCAGCTCGCCCGTATACTCGGAATTGGCGATGACCGCGTCGCCCCGGGCCATGACCGAATTGTAGAGGACCTTGACCGAGGAGCGGCCGGAATAGCTGCCGTGATAGGTGGTCACGAAGGGAATGTTGAGGGAACGCGCGGCGCCCAAGCCCACCCAGGCCGGAGCCCGGGAGCGGGCATGCACCAGGGAAACCCGCTCGTTGTGGCATATCCGGGCGAGCTTTCTGACGTTGACGAGCATGGAAAACGGATTCTTCGTCGCCGCCGGGAACGGAATCCACACGCCGCCCTTGGTCTGGAGCTCGCCGACGAGCCGCCCTCCTTCCGTGGCCACGAGGGCGCGGGCCCCGGCATGGACCAACCCCTCGGCGATATCGACGGTGGTACGCTCGGCTCCGCCGGCCTCCAGCTCGGGCACGATCTGCAGGATGGTCCGGCCCTCCAGCGGATGCACATGAGACGACGGAAAAGCCATCCCTCCGCCGGGTCGCGTTGAAAAACTCACGGATGTAAGAGCCTTCTCAAAAGAATCGTCTAGAAACGGTTGCTTCAAAGCAGTTGAGGATGAGTTAACCATGCCGCAAAGCGTCACGGCTGGCCAGGATGCCCGCCCCATTGCCGTTCTGGCCCGCGAGGGCAAGGGCCCGCCTGTCGTGTGGCTCGGCGGCTTCAAGTCCGACATGCGCGCGACGAAGGCGAGCGCCCTCGACGACTGGGCTGCAGCCAACGGGCGCGCTTTTCTGCGCTTCGATTACAGCGGCCATGGGGAATCCGGCGGAGATTTCGAGGACGGGACCATTTCCCGCTGGCTCGAGGATGCCCTGGCCGTAATCGAGCGGTTCGTGGACGAGCGCCCGATCCTCATCGGGTCCTCCATGGGAGGGTGGATCAGCCTCCTCGCGGCCCGGCATCTCATGGAAATGCGGCCCGAGATCGCTCCCGCGGGAATCGTCCTCATTGCACCGGCGGTCGATATGACCGAGCGGCTGATGTGGGAGCGCTTCCCAGAGGATCTCAGGAGGAGCGTGCAGGAAACCGGGGTCTATCACCGGCCCTCGGCCTATTCCGACGATCCCTACCCGATCACCTGGAAACTGATCGAGGACGGACGCAGGCACCTCCTCCTCGACCGGCCGATCCAGACCGGATGCCCGGTCCATATCCTGCAGGGCATGGAGGATCCCGACGTGCCCTGGAGCCATGCCCTTGAACTCGTCGAGCACCTGCCGGGAGACAGCGTGTCGCTGACCCTGATCAAGGACGGCGATCACCGGCTCTCCCGGCCGGAGGACATCGAGCGGTTGATTGCGGCCGTCGAAGCGATTGCCTGACTGCGAGGGGGAGCAGGTGAGCCTTAATGCAGGCTCACCGTCGTCAGGTCATGGGCCCAGGCATTGGCCACGGCGGCGTCGTGGTTGTCGGTCAGCAGGATCGGCTCGCCGCTGGCGGACAGGAGCGCGAACAGCCGCATGCCGGGCTGAAGCTTCGGCGCCTGCGGGAACAGCCGCGCCACCTCGTCGGATTCGAGCGGCTTCACATAGGCCATCTGCCCGACGCCCAGGGTGGCCAGCTCGGCAACATCGACAACCGGCTTGGAGTGGTTATTGGACTGGAAGTTCATGGACATCTCCTTGTTGCGGATGCCGTCACACTTTGTCCGAGGCGATGATGTCGATCTTGCGGACGATCCGCTCCGGCTCGGGCCGGACGAGATCGATCGACAGCAGACCGTTGGACAGGTCCGCGCCCATGACCTCCATGCCGTCGACGAGGAGGAAGGTGCGCTGGAACTGACGGGCGGCGATACCGCGATGAAGGAAGTGCCTTGTCTTGTCGTCGGACTGACGGCCCCGGATGACGAGCTGGTTCTCCTCCAGGGTCACCTCCAGCTGATCCCGGGTGAAACCGGCGACGGCCAGGGTGATGCGGAGGCGCTCAGGGGCGTGTTCCGTGCGAGCCAGACGCTCGATGTTGTAGGGAGGATAGCCGTCTCCCGCCGCCTTGGCGACACGGTCGAGGGCCTGCTCGATTTCATCGAAGCCTAACAGGAACGGATGCCCAAAGGGCGACTGACGCGACATGTTCGAAGCCCAAGGTTGGAGGCACTTCGTTGGTTTTGAGCCCGCTCATGCGGCGCTCAAGTGGCCCCCGAAGGGGCCGCTTTCGGCAATATGGCGATGGCCTCCGGCCCGATCAAGGCCCTGCCGGACCGCGCCGGCACACCCCGAGGCTCGAAGGTTAACGGGGCGGTTCAGACCCGCTCCCGCCACCAGGCGACCTGTTCGGCCACGCGGACCGGGGACGTTCCGCCGAAGCTCGTGCGGGATCGGACTGAGTTCTGGACGCCCAGGACATCGTAGATGCCCTGATGGATCTTCGGTTCGACCGCCTGCATGACGTCCAGGGGCAGTTCCTCCAGGGTGCAGCCACGCTTTTCGGCCTCCGAGACGATGCGCCCCGTCACGTGGTGGGCGTCGCGGAAGGGAATGTTGAGGCTGCGCACCAGCCAGTCGGCAAGATCGGTCGCCGTGGAGAACCCGGCTCCCGCAACCGCCGCCATGCGTTCCGGCACCGGCTCCAGGTCCTGGATCATGCCGGTGGTGGCGGCGAGCACGATCTCGAGGGTATCGGCTGCGTCGAAGAGCGGCTCCTTGTCCTCCTGGGTATCCTTCGCGTAGGCGAGTGGCAGGCCCTTCATGACGGTGAGCAGGGAGACCAGCGAACCGATCACCCGGCCGCTCTTGCCGCGCACCAGTTCGGCGGCGTCTGGGTTGCGCTTCTGCGGCATCATGCTGGAGCCGGTGGTCCAGCGGTCCGGCAGGCGGACGAAGCCGAAGGGAGCTGACATCCAAATGATGATTTCTTCCGCCAGACGCGACAGATGCATGGCGCAAATGGAAGCCGCTGCCATGAACTCGAGCAGGCTGTCCCGATCCGAGACCGTGTCCAGGGAATTGCGGGTCGGGCCGTCGAAGCCGAGCGCCTTGGCGGTCATGTGCCGGTCGATGGGGAAAGACGTTCCGGCAAGCGCGCCGGCCCCGAGGGGGCACTCGTTCAGGCGCCGACGGGAATCGCGGAACCGGCTGCGGTCGCGGCCGAACATCTCCACATAGGCCATAAGATGATGACCAAAGGTCACCGGCTGGGCGCTCTGGAGATGGGTGAAGCCCGGCATCACCGTAGCGGCATGGATCTCGGCCTTGTCGAGGAGCGCCTTGATCAGGATGGTCAGCTGCTCGTCCGTCCGGTCATGGGCCTCACGCACCCAGAGGCGGGTGTCGGTGGCGACCTGGTCGTTGCGGCTGCGGGCCGTGTGCAGGCGTGCCGCCGGATCGCCCACGATCTCGCGCAGCCGGCTTTCCACATTCATGTGAATGTCTTCGAGAGCCGTGGAGAAGGTGAAGGAGCCGGATTCGATCTCGCCGAGGACCCGCTGGAGGCCCTGGTGGATTGCATCCCGGTCGCTCTCGGCGATGATCCCTTGCTTCGCCAGCATGGCGCTGTGAGCAATCGAGCCTTGAATGTCCTGGGAGGCCAGTCGCTTGTCGAAATCGATGGAGGCGTTGATGGCTTCCATGAGCGCGCTGGGGGAGGACGAGAACCGCCCGCCCCACATGGTGTTGGCACCGGATTTTTTGGCTTCTTCAGACACGGTCGTTCATCCAGAATGAGGGTCCGGCTGCCTTTGCCACACTTTGCCCTGGGAGGCCAAGCCGGATCGCCTTTTGCCCTCCCTTTGGGCAGGCTGCGCATTGTTTGCCAGTTTAAAACCAGTTGCTAGACTCGACAGCTGTTGTGTGATTTGCATTCATATTGGCGCAACAACAGGCGCTCCGAGCGCCGAAGGGAATGGCCATGAAGCGACTTCCGAAATTTCTCCTATCCGCAGCTTTGGTTGCCACCATGGCGACCTCGTTCTCCACTGTGATGGCGGCAACCCCGCCGGACACCCTTGTCCAGGCCTGGCAGATCGACGACATCATCACCATGGACCCGGCCGAAGCGTTCGAGCTGAGCGCCGCCGAGATCGTGGGCAACACCTATGAGCGGCTGATCACCTACGACATCAAGGACGTGTCCAAGATCTCCGGACAAGCGGCCGAGTCCTGGACCGTTTCTCCGGACGGCAAGACCTACACCTTCAAGATCAAGCCGAACCGGAAATTCGCCTCGGGCAACCCGATCACGGCCGAGGACGTGGTGTATTCGCTCCACCGCGCCGTCACGCTCGACAAGACGCCGGCCTTCATCCTGGGCCAGTTCGGCTTCACGAAGGACAACGTGAAGGACAAGATCAAGCAGACGGGTCCGCTCGAACTGACCATCGAGGTCGACAAGCCCTACGCCCCGACCCTGGTCCTCTACTGCCTCGGCAACTCGGTTGCCTCGATCCTCGACAAGAAGCTGGTCGTCCAGAACGAGAAGGACGGCGACTGGGGCTATAACTGGCTGAAGACCAAGTATGCCGGCTCCGGCCCGTACATCATGCGCGACTGGAAGGCCAACGAGGTCATCGTCCTCGAGCGCAACCCGAACTACGAGCAGAAGACGCCTCTCGCCCGCGTCATCTATCGCCACATCAAGGAGACCGCGAGCCAGCGCCTTCTGCTCGAGAAGGGCGACATCGACGTGGCCCGCAACTTGAACCCGGAAGAGATTACTGCGGTGTCCAAGAACCAGGACATCAGGATCGAAAGCGCCCCCAAGGGCACGATCTATTATCTCGGCCTGAACCAGAAGAACCCCAACCTGGCCAAGCCCGAGGTTCGCCAGGCACTCAAGTATCTCGTCGACTACTCGGCCATCGCCGACACGATCATGAAGTACAAGGGGGACGTCCACCAGAACTTCCTGCCCAAGGGCTTCCTCGGCGCCGAGACCAGCAACCCCTACAAGCTCGACGTCGCCAAGGCGAAGGAGCTTCTCGCCAGGGCCGGCCTGAAGGACGGCTTCTCGGTCACGATGGACACCCGCTCCACCCCGGAAATCACCGGCATCGCCCAGGCGATGCAGCAGACCTTCGCGCAGGCCGGCATCAAGCTCGAGATTCTGCCGATGGATTCCAAGCAGGCTCTGACCAAGTACCGTGCTCGCCAGCACGACATCTATATCGGCAACTGGGGCTCGGACTATCAGGACCCGAACTCCAACGCGGACACGTTCGCGGCCAATGACGACAACTCGGACAATGCGAAGGCGAAGCCGCTCGCCTGGCGCAATGCTTGGGATCCGGGCCCGCTGACCGCCAAGACCCGCGCGGCCGTCATGGAGCGCGACGCCGAGAAGCGCGCGCAGATGTACAAGGAACTCCAGAAGTCCGTCCTCGAGGACAGCCCGTTCGTGATCTTCCTGCAGCAGACCGAAGTGGCTGCCGTGCGCAAGAACGTGAGCGACTACGTGCTCGGCCCGTCCTTCAGCGACAACTACGTGTCCCAGACCAAGAAGAACTGACGCTTCGATGGTTTCAGCAGTCATGAACGGGAGCGGAGGGCACTTCGGTGCCCTCCGCTCCTTCCTTAAGAAAGTCGTCCAGTTCGTCATCGTCCTGGCGACGACCCTCCTCGGCCTCGTGGCCGTCACTTTCTTCATCGGCCGCGTCGTTCCCATCGACCCCGTCATCGCCGTCGTCGGCGATCGGGCGCCGGCCCATGTCTACGAGCGCGTCCGGCAGGAGCTCGGCCTCGACCGGCCCCTGATCGAGCAGTTCGTCATCTATGTGAAGAAGGCGGCGACGGGCGATTTCGGCAATTCCGTTCTCACCACCAACCCGGTGATGACCGACATCGTCAACGTGTTTCCGGCGACGCTCGAACTCGCGACCCTCGGCACGCTCATCGGCGTCATCGTGGGCATCCCGCTCGGTGTTCTGGCGGCGGTCAAGCGCGGCAGCCTCATCGACCAGTTCGTACGCGTGCTCGGCCTCGTCGGCTATTCGGTGCCGATCTTCTGGCTCGGTCTGATGGGCCTGCTGCTGTTCTACGCCAAGCTCGGCTGGGTCGCAGGGCCCGGGCGCATCGACGTGACCTACTCCTATCTCTACACGCCCGTCACGGGAATCGTGCTGCTCGACACCGCCATGCAGGGGCAGTGGGATGCCTTTTGGGACGCGGTCTCGCACATCATCCTGCCGGCCTGCCTGCTCGGCTATTTCTCGCTCGCCTATATCAGCCGCATGACGCGTTCCTTCATGCTCAACGAACTGGCGCAAGAATACGTGATCGCCGCGCGGGTGAAGGGCCTGTCCGAGATGCGCGTGATCTGGTGCCATGCGCTGCGCAACGCGGCCGTGCCCCTCGTCACCGTGATCGCCCTCTCCTATGCCAACCTGCTCGAAGGCTCCGTGCTCACCGAGACGGTCTTCGCGTGGCCAGGCCTTGGCCAGTACATCACCAATTCCCTGCAGAACGCGGACATGAACGCGGTGCTCGGGGGAACCCTTGTGATCGGGACCGTCTTCGTGCTGCTCAACCTCGTCTCCGACCTGCTCTACCGCTTGCTTGACCCGAGGACCCGCTGATGGCAGGCAGCCCTCTTGCTGAACAACCCGCAGGCCTGCGTGTCTGGCTGCTCTCCGCGGAGCCGCATTCCCGCTGGCAGGCACGGCTCGGCCGCTTCTATCTCGGCTGGCGGGCCTTCTCCCGCAATCCGCTCGCCGTCGTCGGCCTCGGCATCGTCATCCTGCTGATCCTGGTCGCGATCTTCGCCGATGTCATCGCACCCTATTCGCCCGTCGCCGGCGGAGACCTGCGCACGCAGCGCCTGCTGCCGCCGAGCGAAACCTACTGGTTCGGCACGGATGACCAAGCACGCGACATCTTCTCCCGCGTAGTCTATGGCTCGCGCATCACGCTCTTCGTCGTGGTGCTGGTGGCGCTGATCGCAACGCCGATCGGCCTCTTCGTCGGCACGGTCTCGGGCTATCTCGGCGGCTGGGTCGACACGGTCCTGATGCGAACCACCGACATCTTCCTCGCCTTCCCCCGCCTCGTCCTGGCCCTCGCCTTCGTGGCAGCCCTGGGGCCGGGCATCGAGAACGCCATCATCGCCATCGCGATCACGTCCTGGCCGCCCTATGCCCGCATCGCGCGCGCCGAGACCTTGATGATCCGCAACAGCGATTTCATCGCGGCCGTGAAGCTTCAGGGCGCCTCTACGCCGCGCATCATCCTGGGTCATGTGGTGCCCTTGTGCGTTTCGTCGCTCATCGTGCGCGTGACGCTCGACATGGCCGGCATTATCCTGACCGCGGCGGGCCTCGGTTTCCTCGGCCTTGGCGCACAGCCGCCGATGCCGGAATGGGGCGCCATGGTGGCCACGGGCCGCAACTACCTCATCGATCAATGGTGGGTCGCCGCCATGCCGGGTCTGGCCATCTTCGTGGTGAGCCTCGGCTTCAACCTGCTCGGCGACGGCCTGCGTGACGTCCTCGATCCGAAGGCCGCCAAATGACCAAGCCGCTTCTCGACGTCGACGATCTGCGCGTCCGCTTTCATCTGCGCACCGGCACGGTGGATGCGGTGCGCGGCGTATCCTTCCAGCTCGGCCGCGAGCGCCTCGGCATCGTGGGCGAGTCGGGCTCCGGCAAGTCGCAGACGGGACGCGCGATCCTCGGTCTCACACCTCCCCCGGGCGAGGTCGCGGCCAAGCGCCTCGCCTTCGACGGGATCGACCTGCTGACCGCTTCGAAGCGGACCCTGCGCACCCTGCGCGGCGGGCGCATCAGCATGGTGATGCAGGACCCGAAATACTCGCTGAACCCGGTCATGACCATCGGCGAGCAGATCATCGAGGCCTATCAGGCCCATGCCAAGGCCGGCCGCGGAGAGGCGCGCGACAGGGCGCTTGCCATGCTCGAGGCCGTGAAGATGCGCGACCCGGCCCGCGTCTTCTCGCTCTATCCGCACGAGGTGTCGGGCGGCATGGGCCAGCGCGCCATGATCGCCATGATGCTCGTGACCGACCCCGACCTGCTCATCGCCGATGAGCCGACCTCGGCCCTTGACGTCACCGTGTCCATGGAGGTCTTGCGCATCCTCGACGAGCTCGTCACCGAGCGCGGCATGGGGCTCATCTTCATCTCGCACGACCTCAAGCTCGTCTCCTCCTTCTGCGACCGGGTGCTGGTGATGTATGCCGGGCGCGTGGTCGAGGAGCTCGAGGCGAAGAACCTGCGCGAGGCGAAGCATCCCTATACGCAGGGGTTGATGCGCTGCCTGCCGACGCTGAAGGACGATGTTCGCCCGCTGCCCACCCTGAACCGCGATCCCGCCTGGGCGCAGTGACAGGGGAAAGATCCGATGCTCGATATCCAGAATCTTCAAGTCGTCTTCGGCACGGGCCGTCTCAGGGTCGATGCGGTCAAGGACGTGAGCTTCCACGTAGAGCCCGGCGCGGCCTACGGACTCGTGGGCGAATCCGGCTCCGGCAAGTCGACGGTGCTGCGCGCCATCTGCGGCCTGGCGCCGATCACGGCTGGACGCGTCGTCGTCGACGGCAGGCAAGTCACCACACCACGCGGCAAGGCGTTCTACCGCACGGTCCAGATGGTCTTCCAGGACCCCTACGCCTCGCTCCATCCCCGCCACACGGTCGACCGCACCCTGTCCGAGCCGCTGGCCATTCACGGCGAGAAGGACGCGGAGGCACGCATTCTCCAGGCTTTGCGCGAGGTGGGCCTCGGTCCCTCCTTCCGCTTCCGCTATCCGCACCAGCTCTCCGGCGGCCAGCGGCAGCGCATCGCCATCGCCCGCGCGCTGATCCTTCGCCCGAAAGTTCTGCTCCTCGACGAGCCGACCTCGGCGCTCGACGCTTCCGTGCAGGCGGAGATCCTGAACCTGCTCGACGACCTGCGCCGCAAGCTGGGGCTGACCTATATCCTGGTCAGCCACGATCTCGCGGTCGTCGCGCATCTGTGCGAACGCCTTCTGGTCATGCGCCACGGCGAGGCGGTGGAGGAGACCACGTCCACGGCGTTGCGCTCGGGTGCGGCTTCGAACGAGTACACCCAGTCCCTGATCCAAGCGAGCCAGGGTTTTACCAGAGATGTGAAACAGCCGGTCCAGTCCCTGGCCGGTTGACCTTGAATTCTAACTGTTTGGCACGAATCCATGTCCCGCTCATCCCTGATGCCCGTCTTCGACGGCCATAACGACGTCCTCCTCCGCCTCATGCGCGGCAAGATTCAGCCGGAACAGGCTTTTCTGGAGGGGGACAACATCGGACACCTCGATTGGCCGCGCATGAAGGAAGGCGGCCTCGTCGGCGGCTTCTTCGCCGTCTACGTGCCGTCCGACAGCGTCGGCATCGACGTGGACGCGCTGATGACGCAGTCGCGCTACGACGTTCCCCTGCCGCCGCAGCTGTCCCTGGCGACAAGCCAGCAGGTCACCGTGCACATGGCCTCGCTCCTCATCCGCATCGAGCGCGCCTCGAAGGGCGAGGTGAAGATCGTCCGCTCGGCCGCCGACATCCGCCACTGCATCGACACCGGGAAGCTCGCGGCCATCCTGCACATCGAGGGCGCGGAAGGCATCGACCCAGACCTGCACATGCTGGACGTGCTCTACGAGAGCGGGTTGCGCTCCATCGGACCGGTCTGGAGCCGCCCCAACATCTTCGGCCACGGCGTGCCGTTCAGCTATCCCTCGACGCCGGACACGGGCCCGGGCCTCACCGATCGTGGTCTCGCGCTGGTGCGCGCCTGCAACCGGCTGAAGATCGTGATCGATCTGTCGCACCTGAACGAGAAGGGCTTCTGGGACGTGGCGCGGCTCTCCGATGCGCCGCTCGTCGCCACCCATTCCAATGCCTGGGAGATCTGCCAGCACTCGCGCAACCTCACCAATAAGCAGCTCGCCGCGATCCGCGAGAGCCGCGGCATGGTGGGCGTGAACTTCGCCACCTCCTTCATCCGCCCCGATGGCCAGCGCAACGACGACACGACGCTGGAGGAGATGATCCGCCACATGGACCACCTGATCGAGCATGTGGGCGTCGACGGCGTCGGTCTCGGGTCCGATTTCGACGGCGCCACCATCCCGGCCGAGATCGGCGACGTGCGCGGCCTGCCCCGCCTCGTCGACGCCATGCGCCGCCACGGCTACGACGACGCGACCCTGCGCAAGCTCTGCTACGAGAACTGGGTGAACGTTCTGGAGCGCACCTGGGGGCGGTGAGCAACTCGGGATACCGGCGTCTCCCGCTTGGCTTGGCTCAGGACGACACCCTCCCGTCATGGCCGGCCTTGTGCCGGCCATCCCGATGAGGGAAAGCGCGATGCTTCACAGCACGGAGATCACCGGGACAGCCCGGCGACGACGAGGGATAAGTTATCGCTCCGCCTTCGCCGTCAGGGCGAAAACGCCCGCAATCCCGCCGACCCCGAGCATCAGCAGCAGGCTCACCGCATTGATCGCCGGCGTCGCGCCTTCACGCATCTGCCCGTACATGGCGATCGGAAGCGGCGCATCGGAGCCGACGAGCATCAGGGTGGTGTTGAAGTTCTCGAACGACATGAGCAAGGCCACGAGCCCGGCCCCGATGAGCGCGGGACTTAAAAAGGGCAGCGTGATCGTGCGCAGCACCCGCGCCCGGCTGGCGCCGAGGTCGAAGGCTGCCTCCTCCAGGGACCGGTCGAACTTGCGCAGGCGCGCGGCGATGATCAGCGTCGCGATCGTGAGGATGAACGAGAGCTGTCCCAGGATCACGAGCGGAAGGCCCGGTCGCAGGAAATCGAGATCGGTCTGAAGCCACTCCTCGAGGCCGTTGGCGACGCGCGAGAAGAAGGCGAGGATCGAAATGCCGAGCACCACGCCCGGGATCACGAGCGGCCAGAGCATCATCATGGCGAGAACGGTCTTGCCGCGAAACTCCGCCCGCTCCAGCACCCAGGCATTGACCGTGCCGAGCAGCACGGCGAGCAGCGCCACAGGGATCGCGACCTTGAAGCTGTTGCCGATGCTGTCGAGCCAGATCGGATCCAGCAGGACGCCGGGCTTGCCGAACACGGCCCCCGAGCCGGTGAACCATTCGAGCGTGAAGCCGCGCCAGGGCGGCGACGGAAACGGGCTGGCGTTGAAGGCGAAGATCGCCACGATCAGGAGCGGCGCGAACAGGAAGATGTAGAACGCCGCGATGTAGAGCTTCCAGATGATGGACGGTCTGTTCATGGCGTCAGGCCTGCTTCAAGGTGGAGCCGAGGCTCTGGCCGGTGAGGCGCAGGCCCAGCCACACGATGGCGGAGGAGAGCAGCAGGAGCAGCATGCCGAAGGCCGCGCCCTGAGGCCAGTTGAAGCGCGTGATGAACTGCGCGTAGATCTGCTCGGTGAACCACAGGCCGTTCTTGCCCCCAAGCAGCACCGGCGTGGCGAAATTGCCGACGGTGAGCATGAACACGATGATCGAGCCCGCCACGATGCCGGGCATCGCATGGGGAATGACGATCCGGCGCAGGACCGTCCAGCGGCTGCCCCCGAGATCGAAGCCCGCCTCGACCACGGAGGGCTCCAGGCTTTCCAGCGCGTTGGCGAGCGGCACGATCATGAACAGCAGCCCGCCATAGACGAGGCCGAGGATCACCGCGCCGTCGTTGTAGAGCAGCTCCACCGGCTGGTCGGCAAGGCCGACCGTCCGCAGCATATAGGAGATCACGCCGGTCTCCCTCAGCAGCATCATCCACCCCAGGGTGCGCACGAGTTCCGACACCCAGAACGGCAGGAGGCAGAGCAGCAGCAGCACCGCCTTCAGACGGCCCTGCGCCACGCGGGCGATGTAGAGCGCGATCGGAAAGGCGAGCACAAGGGTCAGCGCCGTCACGGTGATCGACATGAAGGCCGTGCGCGCGAAGGTGCTCCAGTAGAGCGGCTCGGTGAAGAACTCGAGATAATTGCCGGCACCGAAGGCATAGACCCGCAGCGCCACCCGCTCGCTGAAGGAGAGAACGAGGATCTCCACATGCGGCAGCACGATGAGAAGCCCGAGCCACAGGATCGCGGGCGCGAGCAGCAGGAAGAGCGTGAGGCGCGATGCCTGTTTCGTCGTCATGCGGCGAAGACCTTCATGGCATCCGCCGTCCAGCCCACATGGATCGGCGCGCCGACCGCGATGCCCGCGAGCGGGCCTGCCTGCGGCAGCACGGCGCGCACTGGCTGCTCGAAGCCGAGCGTGTCGATGAGAAGGCTCGAATTCGCGCCATCGAAGAGAACGGCCGAGACGCGGCCCTCGAAGCGGTTCGGAAGGTCGCGCAAAGCCGGCTGGCTCGGGGCCAGGGCGATTGATTCCGGGCGCACGAAGGCGACGGCCGCCTTCTGCGGAACACGGCCCGTTCCTTGAGCGACCATGCCCGAGGGCAGCTGCAGGGCCACGGTTCCGTCGGACGACGAGACGATCTCGCCCTGCAGGCGGTTCGTCTCGCCGACGAAGCTCGCCACGAAGGGCGTGGCCGGGTTGTGGTAGAGCTCGCGCGGGCTTCCCACTTGCTCGAAACGTCCCTGGTTCATCACGGCGATGCGGTCGGACATGACGAGCGCTTCGGACTGGTCGTGCGTGATGTACACGAAGGTGGTGTTGAAGGTGCTCTGCAGCTGCTTCAGCTCGATCTTCATGTGCTCGCGCAGCTTGAGATCGAGCGCGCCGAGCGGCTCGTCGAGGAGCACGAGGGTAGGCTCGAGCACAAGGCAGCGGGCAATGGCCACGCGCTGCCGCTGGCCGCCGGACAAGGCCGTCACGCGGCGCCCGCCGAAGCCCTTGAGGCCGACGCGCTCCAGCATGCGGTCGGCCCGCTCCTGCGCGTCCTCGCGAGGCATGCCGCGGCAAGTGAGCCCGTAGGCCACGTTCTCACCCACGCTCATCATGGGAAAGAGCGCGAGGCTCTGGAACACCATGTTGACGGGGCGCCTGTTGGCCGGAACGCCGATCATCGATTTTTCGCGGATGCAGATGTCGCCGGAGGTCGGATGCTCAAACCCGGCGATCATGCGCATGAGGGTGGTCTTGCCGCAGCCGGACGGGCCGAGAATCGAGAAGAACTCGCCGGGAGCGACGCTGAACGTCACGTCGTCGACGGCTGCGTGGCTGCCGAAGCGCTTGGTGACGTTGACGATGTCGAGATCGGTGGACGGAGCCATGACGCTGCCAGGATAAGCATAGAAACAGGCATCCCCCGGATAAGCGCATCGTACGGAAAAGTGGATACCGGTTTTCCGCGCGAACGATGCGCTCTTCAAAAAGAGCATCGGATGGATCCCAAAAGTGGAGGCCACTTTTGGGTCCGATGCTTGCCGGGGGATGTTGGATGATCGAAGTGGAAGCTTACGAACCGGCCTTCAGGCGGTCGAGGATCTTGCCCTCGATCTCCTCGATGCCGGCCGGCACTGCCGGATACCACTTGATGTTGTCGATGGCGGCCTTGGGGAAGCTTTCGGCGAATTGATCCTTCAGCTTGCCCTGCATGAGCTTGTCGGCGCCGTTCGAAGCCGTGAAGTTGCCGGCGGTCGCAGCGACTTTTGCTGCGATCTCAGGCTTCATGTTGAAGTTGATCCACTTGTAGGCGGCCTCGTCGTTGCGGCCCTTGGCGGGGATCGCGAAGGTGTCGACCCAGCCCAGAGCGCCGGACTTGGGCGCGATGAACTTGATGTCGGCATTCTCGGAGTTGAGCTTCCAGCCGCCCGTATCCCAGGCCATGGCGGCCACAACTTCACCGGAGCGGATGGCGTTGAGAAGCTGGTCCTTGCCGTCTCAGAAGAACTTCACGCTCTTCTTGCACTCTGTCAGCTTGGCGCCGACCTTCTCCATCATGGCCGTGTAGGCCTTCGGGTCCTTGTAGGACGCGAAGGGATCCATGCCGTTGGCGAAGGCGAAGGCGATGAGCGCAGGGCGCTTGGCGCGGAAGCTGGCCTTGCCGGCGATCGCCGCATCGCAGAGATCGTTGTAGTCGGCGACCTTCGGGGCGGCTTTCGTGTTCACGATCAGACCGTCCGTGCCCCAGATGTGGGGAACGCCGTAGACCTTGCCGTCCACGGTGGTGTTCTTCTTGGTCGCTTCCAGCATGGAGGCGATGAACAGATCGGACTTGATCTTCGAGAGATCGAGCGGCTTGTAGATGCCGAATTCCGTCTGCGGGCCGGCGATGCGGTCCTGGCTCGGCTGGACGAGGTCGAAGCCGGCGCCCTGCGTGGCGCGCAGCTTGGAGATCATCTCCTCATTGTTCGACAGCGTGACCTCGACCTCGATGCCGGTCTCCTTCGTGAACTGCTCCATCACGTCTTTCGGAACGTAATCGGCCCAGGTCAGGAGCCGCAGCTTCTCGGCGGCCTCAGCCGAGCCGACGACCATGAGAGCGGCAAGAGCCGTAGCCAGCTTCAGGCCGGCGCGTTTGGTCAACATCCTCATCCTCCATGTGGTTGGGCTTTTACCCATGTTCCCCAGTTGCAAAACTATATGACAGTTGAACGACGCGCTAGAGGGTTCGAAGCCGGCTTACAAACCCATGGAATGCTGACAGCTTCCCCCGCCCCGGCTATGGATGGTCTCCCTCTGACGGAGCTTTCGCGATGCGCACCTTCTACCCCGAGATAGAACCCTACGATCACGGCATGCTCGATGTCGGAGACGGTCATCGGGTCTACTGGGAAATGTGCGGCAATCCGCATGGGAAACCCGTGGTTTTCCTTCATGGCGGCCCGGGCGGCGGCTGCACGCCGACGCAGCGTCGCCTTTTCGATCCCGAGAAGTACCGCATCCTGCTCTTCGATCAGCGCGGCTGCGGACGCTCGACGCCCTATGCGAGCCTGGAGGCCAACACCACCTGGCATCTCGTGGCCGATATCGAGCGCCTGCGCGCCATGATCGGTGTGGACAAGTGGATGGTCTTCGGCGGCTCCTGGGGCAGCACGCTGGCGCTGGCCTATGCCGAGACCCACCCGGAGCGCGTGACCGAGTTGGTCCTGCGCGGGATCTTCACCCTCCGGCGCTCGGAGCTGCTCTGGTACTACCAGGAAGGCGCCTCCTGGATCTTCCCGGACAAATGGGAGGGCTTCCTCGCGCCGATTCCCGAGGAGGAGCGCGGCGACCTCATGGCGGCCTACCGCAAGCGTCTGACAGACCCTGATCCGGCCGTCCAGGCGAAGGCTGCGCGGGCCTGGAGCCTATGGGAGGGAGAGACGATCACGCTCCTGCACAACCAGGAATACAGCGACCAGTTCGGCAACGAGCATTATGCCATCGCGTTCGCGCGGATCGAGAACCACTACTTCGTCAACGAGGGCTGGTTCGCGGACGGGCAGCTCATCCGAAACGCCCATCGCCTCAAAGGCATTCCCGGCGTGATCATCCAGGGCCGTTACGACATCGCCACGCCGCCCAAGACCGCCTGGGACCTGCACAAGGCCTGGCCCGAGGCGCACTTCATCATGGTGCCGGATGCCGGCCACGCGGTGAGCGAGCCGGGCATCACGCATCATCTCATCGAGGCGACGGACGCGTTCGCGCGATCGTAACGCCGGACCAAGCTGTCATCCCGGCGTCGCGTGAATGGAATCCGGGATCGCTGTCAGTCTCTCCCCGTCATGGCCGGGCTTGTCCCGGCCATCTCGATACGGTGAGGCACGGCGCCGTTCGGATCGGGATCACCGGCACAAGGCCGGTGATGACGTGGGGGCGGCATTCTGGCCGGGGCAAAGCAAACCAGGAATAACGACCCAAACGTTACTTCGCGGTCCAGCCGCCATCCATGGACAGGTTGGCGCCCGACATCTGGCTGGCCGCATCCGAGCACAGGAACACGGCGAGCGCCGCCACCTGGTCGACGGTCACGAACTGCTTGGTGGGCTGGGCTTCCAGGAGCACGTCGTTGATCACCTGCTCCTTGGTCATGTTGCGCGCTTTCATGGTGTCGGGGATCTGCTTCTCGACGAGCGGCGTCCACACATAGCCGGGGCTGATGCAGTTGACCGTGATGCCGTCCGTCGCCACTTCGAGCGCCACTGTCTTGGTGAGGCCGGCGATGCCGTGCTTGGCCGCCACATAGGCCGACTTGAACGGGGAGGCGACGAGGGAATGGGCCGAGGCCGTGTTGATGATGCGGCCCCATTTGCGGGCCTTCATGCCCGGCACCGCGGCGCGGATCGCATGGAAGGCGGACGAGAGATTGATGGCGATGATCTGGTCCCACTTCTCGACCGGGAAGTTTTCCACCGGCGAGACGAACTGAATGCCCGCATTGTTGACGAGGATGTCGACGCCGCCGAAGGTCCGCTCGGCTAGGCGGATCATCTCCTCGATCTCGTGCGGCTTCGACATGTCGGCCGGCGAATAGACCGCCTTGACGCCGAACTCGCTCTCGATGCCGACACGCGTCTTCTCGATCTCGCCCGCATCGCCGAAGCCGTTGATGACCACATTGGCGCCCTCCTTGGCGAGAGCCCGGGCGATGGCAAGGCCGATGCCGCTGGTCGAGCCTGTCACGACGGCTGTCTTGGATGTCAAAGTCATGATCTACTCCGCTTGGGCCTGGCTTCAGGCGTCATTTCACAGGTGGCATAGCATGAAGGGTATCGGGAGGTTGAGCCTAGCAAAAAGAAGCATGGTGGGCTGATCGTCAGGCAGGGCCCTCATCTGCTCCCGATGCATGGCCCATCGGATCAGGGCCCCGTTGCCGGATCGGCCGCAATATGAGATGCGGGATACCGGGCCGTCCGGAACGTCAACAGGTGCATCGTGCCGACACCGAAAATACTCCCCTGCGGCGACAGCGCCGTGACCGTCGAGTTCGGCACAACGATCGATCCAGACATCAACGGCATGGTCCTTGGGCTGGACGACATCGTCCGGGCGCGTGCCCCTGCCGGCCTGATCGAAACGGTGCCGACCTATCGCTCCCTCACGGTCCAATTCGATCCGGTTGCGACCGATTACGATGCCTTGGTCCGGCTCCTGAGCGAGGCGACAAAGGATCTTGCGCCCCGCAATGCGGTTGGCCGGCGCTGGCGCGTGCCGGTCGTCTACGGCGGTGAATACGGGATCGATCTCGAGGAGGTGGCGAGCCTGCACGGCTTGACGCCGAACCAAGTGATCGAGATCCATTCGTCGGCGATCTACCGCATCTACATGATCGGTTTCCTGCCGGGCTTCACCTATCTCGGCGGCCTCGACAAGCGGATCGCCACGTCCCGCCGCCTCCATCCCCGGGCCAGGATCCCGGCCGGCACGATCATGATCGGCGGCGAGCAGGCGGGCATCGCCCCCATGGACATGCCGAGCGGCTGGCACAACCTCGGCCTGACGCCCGTTCGGCCCTATGCCCCGGGGCGTGATCCGGTCTTCCTGTTCGCGGCCGGCGACGAGATCGTCTTCGAGCCTGTCGATGCCTCGCGCTGGGAGGCTTTGGAGAGGGCCGTCCAGGCGGGCGACCCCGTGGCCGAGGAGGTGCGCCGATGACGAACCTCGTGGTGACATCCTGCGGTCCCATGACTTCCCTACAGGACCGCGGGCGCATCGGCTACCAGGGCTTCGGTGTCTCCCCCTCGGGCGCCATGGACCGCCGGGCATTGGCGATGGCCAATGCGCTCGTCGGCAATCCGCCGGAGACGGCGGCCATCGAGTTCATGAATCTCGGCGGCGCCTTCACCTGCGAGGGCGGCGATCTTCATGTGGCGCTCGTCGGTGCAGGGAGCGTCTTGAGCATCGATGGCGCGCCTGTCACTCCGCAGGCCTCCGCCGTTCTGAAAGAAGGCCAGAGCGTGGAAGTGGGGCATCCGCGAACCGGCACCTTCGCCTACCTCGCCGTGGCAGGAGGCTTTGCCGTCGAGCCGGACCTCGGGAGCCTGTCGTTCCATCTGCGCTCTCGGCTCGGTGGCCTGAAGGGAGCCCCGCTCAAGGCGGGAGATCGCCTTCCCTGTCGGGCCGAAGCTCAGGATCGCGAGCCGATGCAGCTGGCGGTCGATCTTCTGGAGGAAAGCGGCCCGATCCGGGTGATGATGGGCCCACAGGACGATTATTTCACGCCGGAAACTATTTCCTTGCTTCTGGAAAGTGAATTCACCGTCAGCCCTCAGGCCGACCGGATGGGCTTCCAGCTTACCGGACCGCGCCTCGAGCATGCGAAGGGCTTCAACATCGTCTCGGACGGCATCGTGGACGGCCACATCCAGGTGCCGGGCAGCGGCCAGCCCATCGTGCTGATGCGAGACCGGCAGACGGCCGGAGGCTATCCGAAGATCGCCACCGTGATCACCGCGGACCTCGCGCGTTTCGCTCAGATGCGCCCGGGCACGAGCGTGCGCTTCAGGGCAGTCGACCGGGATGAGGCCCTCGCGGCCGCGCGCCGGCTGAAGGACTGGATCGCTTCCCTGCCGGCGAATCTCACGCCCGTACGCTTTGCGCTCACGACGGAGCATCTTCTGAGCCGCAACCTGATCGGCGGCACGGTCGATGCGCTCGCACCCGCCACGGCCGATCAGAACGATTGACCGAAAAGGGCGCCGCGGATGCGACGCCCCCATTCTATTACGCCTTGGTTCTGACGCCGCTCTCCTCGCCGCGGTCCGGCGCTCCTGCGGCCTTGGCCTCGCGGCGCCGTTCATGGAGGATCCATTCGGTATAGCCGTTGGGCTGTTCCGCACCCTTGAAGATCAGGTCGCAGGCGGCGTCCCAGGCCGGGCCCTCGAACTTGGGCGTCATGGGACGATAAAGCGGATCGCCTGCATTCTGCCGATCCACCACCGCCGCCATGCGGCGCAGGGTCTCCATCACCTGATCCTTCGAGACGATGCTGTGACGCAGCCAGTTGGCAATGTGCTGGCTTGAGATCCGCAAGGTCGCGCGGTCCTCCATCAGCCCGACATCATGGATGTCCGGCACCTTTGAGCAGCCGACGCCCTGATCGACCCAGCGCACCACGTAGCCGAGAATGCCCTGGCAATTGTTGTCGAGTTCCTGCTGCACGGCATCCGGGGCCCAGTTCGATTGCGAGACCGGAATGGTCAGGATGTCGGTGAGCCTCGCGCGCGGACGCTCCTTCAACTCCTCCTGGCGCACGGGAACGTCGATCTCGTGGTAATGCAGCGCATGGAGCGTCGCGGCCGTGGGCGACGGCACCCAGGCTGTGCTGGCGCCGGCCTGCGGATGGCCGATCTTCTGGGAGAGCATGTCGGCCATCTTGTCGGGCGCCGCCCACATGCCCTTGCCGATCTGCGCCTTGCCGGGCAGGCCGCAGGCGAGGCCCACATCCACGTTGTTGTCCTCGTAGGCCTTGATCCAGGGGGTCGACTTCATGTCGTTCTTGCGGATCATGGGCCCGGCTTCCATGGAGGTGTGGATCTCGTCACCGGTGCGATCCAGGAAGCCCGTGTTGATGAACACGATGCGCTCGCTTGCGGCCTTGATGCAGGCCTTCAGGTTGACCGAGGTGCGCCGCTCCTCGTCCATGATGCCCATCTTGAGCGTGTTGCGCGCAAGGCCCAGCATGTCCTCGACAGCGGCGAAGAGGTCGTTGGCGAAGGCCACCTCGTCCGGCCCGTGCATCTTGGGCTTTACGATGTAGACCGAGCCCGCGCGGCTGTTGCGGATCGGCCCCTGACCCTTGAGATCGTGGATGGCGATCAGCGAGGTCACGGCGGCATCGAGAATGGTCTCGGGGATTTCCTGGCCTTCCTCGTCCAGGACCGCATCGGTGAACATGTGGTGGCCGACATTGCGCACCAGCATGAGGCTGCGCCCGTGCAGGCGCAGCTCGCCGCTGTTCGGCATGGTGTAGACCCGGTCCGGGTTGAGGCGGCGCTCGATGGTCTTGCCGCCCTTCTCGAAGCTCTCGACGAGATCGCCCTTCATGAGCCCGAGCCAGGTGCGGTAGACCTGCACCTTGTCCTCCGCATCCACCGCCGCGACCGAGTCCTCCAGGTCCATGATGGTGGAGACGGCCGATTCCAGCACCACATCGGCGATGCCGGCAGGATCCTCGGCGCCAATCGGATGGGAGCGGTCGATCCGGATGTCCAGGTGCAGGTTGTTGTGGCGCAGGAGCACGGAGGTCGGATTGGCCGCCTCGCCCTGGTAGCCGATGAACTGGGTCGGATCGATCAGGCCGGTCTCGCTGCCGTCCTGCAGCGTCACAACGAGGGCGCCTCCTTGGTCGGCGTAGGCGACCGCATCCCGGTGGCTTCCTCCGGCGAGCGGCGCCGCCCGGTCCAGTACCTCGCGGGCCCGCTCCACCACCTTGGCGCCGCGGGCCTTGTTGTAGCCGCCCGACCGGGTCGCGCCTTCCTCCTCGGGAATGGCGTCGGTGCCGTAGAGGGCGTCGTAGAGGCTGCCCCAGCGGGCATTGGCGGCGTTGAGCGCATAGCGGGCGTTGGAGACCGGCACCACCAGCTGAGGACCGGCGATCCGGGCGATCTCGTCGTCCACATGCTGCGTCTGGACGGCAAAGTCCCCCGGCTCGGGCAGCACATAGCCGATGTCGCGCAGGAAGCGCTCGTAATCCGCCTGGTCGAAGGCCTTGCCGGCCCGGGCGCGGTGATACTCGTCGATCTGGGCCTGGATCTTGTCCCGGACGGCGAGAAGCTCCCGGTCGCGGGGCGCGAAGTCCCGGACGAGCCCGGCCAGGCCACTCCAGAAGACGGCGCTCGACAGCCCCGTGCCGGCAATCGCCTCCCGTTCGATGAAATCGTGAAGAATCGGTGCAACCTGAAGGCCATTCGTCTGGACGCGCGTCATCGTTCCCGCTTTCGGTGGCTATAGGGCTCTGCCTTAGCTTAAGGCGCTGTGACTAAAAATGAAGATCGCCGCCCTTTCCATGAGAAAAAGGACCAATGATGCCCGGATCTAAATTTCGGAGGCAGGATCGATGGTCCGGACAGGGCTCTACAACAAAAAAGCCGCCTGAGCGGCGGCTGTTCTTAGGAATTTGGTGGAGCCAGGCGGGATCGAACCGCCGACCTCTTGCATGCCATGCAAGCGCTCTCCCAGCTGAGCTATGGCCCCATTAGAATCCGCGGCGTTTGAGGCACCGCGACGGTCTCTGTCGAAGCAGAGGCGTCTCTATAGTCGCCTCTGCTTTGAGGTTCAAGCCTCTTCGTCGTCTTCCAGATCGCTGTCGATCAGATCCGACACGTCGTCGTCGCCCTCTTCCTCGTCCTCGAGGAAGGTATCGTCATCGGCCACATCGTCGCCCACGTCGATGTCGTCGTCGACCGGGATGTCCTTCTCGTTCTCTCCGGCCTCAACCTCGTCGAGGGAGACCATCTCCGGCCCGGCGGCTTCCAGCTCGGTGTCATCGTCGTCAACGGCCGCACGGGCAGCCACGGGAGCTGCAACCCGGCTCAGAGCCGTCGCCTGGAATACCGTGCCACATTTCGGGCAGACAGCCGGGTCCTTGTTGAGATCGTAGAATTTTGCGCCGCAGCTCATGCACTGGCGCTTCAAGCCGAGTTCCGGTTTGGCCACGGGTGATTGCCTTATGAGTGTGAATGGTTGGGAAGGCTCCGTTAGTCGTGAGGGGATGCCTTGTCAAATAGGAAATTGCAAGAGAGCTCCGGGCTTGCGCCAGCTTGCGCGTGACGGCGGGAAAACCCCGTGTTAGGAGCCCGCCCGGATAAGAAGTCGCAAGGAACCCGAAAATGTCGCACGCGCACGGATCGCCGTCCCCGGTCGCCAGCAGGTCTGGAACGCCCCTGAAGGGGCGCATCCGCGTCCCGGGCGACAAGTCGATCTCGCACCGCTCCATGATTTTCGGGCTGCTCTCGATCGGCGAGACCCGGGTCGAGGGGCTGCTCGAGGGTGACGACGTGCTGCGCACCGCGGAAGCCTGCCGGGCGCTCGGAGCCACCATCACCCGCGAGGCCCCCGGTCGCTGGCGGATCGCGGGCGTGGGCATCGGCGGCCTGACGGAGCCCACGGACGTCCTCGATTTCGGCAATGCGGGCACCGGCTCGCGCCTCATGATGGGCGTGGCCGGAAGCCACCCGATCACCTCGACCTTCGACGGCGACGCCTCCCTGCGCAAGCGCCCCATGCGCCGGATCCTCGATCCGCTGACCCGGATGGGCGTGACCGTAGTCAGCGAGGCGGAAGGCGGACGGGTCCCGCTGACCCTGCGCGGCCCCAAGGAGACCATCCCGGTCACCTACGAGACCCCGGCGGCCTCGGCTCAGATCAAGTCCGCGATCCTGCTCGCCGGCCTCAACTCCCCTGGCAGAACGACCGTCATCGAGCGCGAGGCAACCCGCGACCACACGGAACGGATGCTGCGCCATTTCGGGGCCAGCGTCGAAGTCGCTCCCCACGGCGTCGATGGCCGCGCCATCACTCTCCAGGGCCAGCCCGAGTTGCGCGGTACCGATATCGTGGTGCCGACCGACCCATCGTCGGCCGCCTTCCCCCTCGTGGCGGCCCTGATCACCCCCGGATCGGACGTGGTGATCGAAGGCGTGATGATGAATCCCCTGCGCACCGGGCTCATCACGACCCTGATCGAAATGGGCGCCTCCATCGAGCGCCTGAACGAGCGGGACGAGGGCGGCGAGACGGTGGCGGACCTGAGGGTGCGCCACAGCCGCCTCACCGGCGTCACGGTCCCGCACGGCCGCGCGCCCGCGATGATCGACGAATACCCGATCCTGGCGGTCGCGGCCTCCTTCGCCGAAGGCACGACCCGGATGCAGGGGCTCCACGAACTGCGCGTGAAGGAATCCGACCGCCTCGCGGCGGTTGCGGCCGGGTTGGCTGAGGCCGGCGTCGAGCACGAGATCCAGGGCGACGACCTCCTCGTTCACGGCTCGAACGGCAAGGTCCGCGGCGGCGGCAATCCGGTGGCGACCCATCTCGACCACCGCATCGCCATGGCGTTCCTGGTCATGGGCCTGGCGACGGTCCAGCCGATGACGGTCGACGACGGCACCATGATCGCGACGAGCTTCCCTTCCTTCATCCCGCTCATGCGCGAGCTTGGCGCCGCGATCCAGGATTGAGTTGCCCCATGATCATCGCCATCGACGGTCCCGCCGCCTCGGGCAAGGGTACCTTGGGCAAGCGCTTGGCCGAACATTACGGCTTCGCCCATCTCGACACGGGCCTGCTCTACCGGGCGGTTGCCCGCGTGCTCATGGACCGCGACATCCCGCTCGCCGACCGGGACGCCGCCACGCAGGTGGCCCAGAACCTGGACGTCGGCCACCTGGAGGACGATTCCCGCCTGCGCGGTGCCGCCATGGGCGAGGCCGCGTCCGTGGTTTCCGCCTATCAGCCGGTTCGGGATGCCCTACTCGCCTTCCAGCGCCAGTTCGCCGCCCAGGAACCGGGCGCCGTGCTGGATGGACGGGACATCGGAACGGTGGTCTGTCCCGATGCCCAGGTGAAGCTCTTCATCACCGCAGCGCCCGAGGAGCGGGCGCGGCGCCGTCACCGGGAACTGCTGAGCCGGGGCGAGCAGGCGGAATACGAGACCATTCTCGTGGACATCCGCCGCCGGGACGAGCGCGACATGAACCGCAGCACCGCTCCGCTGAAAGCCGCCACGGACGCCATGACCCTCGACACCACGCATTTGGATGCCGAAGGTGCCTTCCAGGCCGCGCTCGATCTCGTGGAGCGCAAGCGTTCATAGGACCCCTGGTCCCAGCCTCTCCTTGCCTTACTTTCAGAAGTTGGCACATTTCGAAGACCAACACGGCTCCCGACAAGGAGATACCGATGGTTCGTTCCGGCTTCATCCGCCTTGCCGCGGGACTGGCTTGTCTCTGGGCGCTTCTGGCCGCGCCCGACGAGGCTCAGGCCGAGACGGAGGTCGACCTCGCGCTGGTCGTCGCCGTCGACATCTCCTTCTCCATGGACACGGACGAGCAGGCTCTGCAGCGGGAGGGCTTCGCCCAGGCCTTTCGCTCCAAGCTCGTCCACGATGCGATCCGCGGCGGGATGCTCGGCAGGATCGCCGTGACCTACATGGAATGGGCCGGCTCGCCGGACCAGAAGGTGATCGTTCCCTGGACCGTCCTGGACAATTCCGAGAGCCTGATGGCCTTCGCGGACAAGATCGCGTCCACGCCCCTGCGCCGGGCGCAGCGGACGTCGATTTCCAGCGCCATCGATTTCAGCGTGAAGCTTCTCGATGAAAGCGGGTTGAGCGCGACGCGACGGGTCATCGATGTCTCAGGGGACGGGCCCAACAACCAGGGCCGGCTCGTGCTCGAAGCCCGTGACGCGGCCTTGGCCAAGGGCATCACCATCAACGGCCTTCCGATCATGTTGCGCCAGCCCGGTTACCTCGACATTCCGGATCTCGACATCTATTACAAGGACTGCGTCATCGGCGGCCAGGGCGCTTTCACGGTTCCCGTCCGTGAACGCGATCAGTTCATCGAGGCGATCAAGACCAAGATCCTGCTGGAAATCGCCAATCTCATGCCTCAGCAGCCCCTGATCAACCGCATTCAGTCCCCTCCGCGCACCAACTGCATGGCCGGCGAGATGCAGTGGCGTGACCGCTGGAGCAATTGAGCTGTCTCACCCCATGAAGCAATTGACGCTGGCGCTCGTGGCCCACGACGCCAAGAAGGACGATATGGCCGACTTCGTGGCCATGTATGAGGACGACATTCGCCCCTTCGCCCTCTTCGCCACCGGCACCACCGGTGGACGGGTGATGGAGCGCTGCCCGTCCCTGTCGGTCACCCGCCTCAAAAGCGGCCCCCTCGGCGGCGACCAGCAGATCGGCGCCATGATCGCCGAGGGAAAGATCGACGCGCTCTTCTTCTTCGTTGATCCGCTCTCGCCGCATCCGCATGACGTAGACGTAAAGGCCCTGATGCGCCTGGCCCTCGTTTACAACATCCCCATGGCACTCAACCCCGCCACGGCGGAACGGCTGATCGAGTCGTTTCGGGACTGATCTCCCATGGTCATACGTCCTGAGAATGCCGAGGATGCTGCCGCAATCCGAGCCGTCACGTCCGCCGCGTTCAAGGATGCGCCCCACAGCAGCGGGACGGAGGCTGCCATCGTCGATGCGCTCCGGGATGCGGGCGCACTGACACTTTCCCTCGTTGCCGAGGAACAAGGTCGGATCATCGGCCACGTGGCGTTCTCGCCCGTCACCATCAATGGTGAGGCCGGCCGCTGGTTCGGATTGGGCCCGGTCACGGTCGAGCCCGCGATGCAGCGCCGCGGCGTCGGGCAGGCGCTCGTTCGCGAGGGGCTTGAGCGCCTCAGGGCTGCCGGCGCGGAAGGCTGCGTGCTCCTTGGCGACCCGGCCTATTACCGGCGTTTCGGCTTCGTCAGCGACCCGAAGCTGCGCTACGGCGATGTGCCGCCGGAATACTTCCAGCGCCTGAGTTTCAACGGCGCCGAGCCCGAAGGCGAGGTTGCTTACCATGCCGGCTTCGACGCGGGTCAACCGGACTAGACAGGAATCGAACCTTACGTCCCGCGTGGCTTGGCACGCCGCGTCGGCGGTGCGGTGAGCGGATCCTCGGGCCAGGGATGCTTGGGATATTGCCCGCGCATGTCGGCCCGTACTGCCGCCCAGGAGCCGCGCCAGAATCCCGGCAGGTCGCGGGTGATCTGGATCGGACGCTGAGCCGGCGACAGCAGATGCAAGATGAGCGGCACGCGCCCAGCCGCGATGGTGGGATGCTTGTCGAGCCCGAACAGCTCCTGCACCCGCACGGCGAGAACGGGCCCCTCCTCCGCTCCGTAACCGATGGGAATCTGCGATCCGGTCGGCACCTCGATATGAGTAGGCGCCTCGGCATCGAGACGCCGCTGCAGCTTCCAGGGCAGCAGAGCGCGCAGGGCCTCGCTCAGCAGATCGGGACCGATTTCGGTCAGGCCGCTTCGTCCCACGAGATGAGGCGCCAGCCATTCCCGGGCCGTCCGGCTCAAGGCTTCGTCGGACAGGTCCGGCCATTCCTCGCCCTCGGCCCTGCGCAGGAACTTCACGCGCTCGCGCCATTGCGCCAGCGCCTTCGACCACGGCAGGATATCAAGCCCGTGGGACATGAGACCTTCGGCCAGCGCCCGCGCGGCCTCCTCCGTGGCCGGAACTTTCAGGGGGCGCTCGTTCAGGACCAAGGCCCCGAGGCGACGGACACCCCGCGCCCGCAGAGCCTTGGCCTGCCGGTCGAAGACAATTTCGTCGCGCTGCTCGATAGCCTCGCGGAACAAGCTGTCGATTTCGTCCGGCGCCAAGGCCGCGGCAGCCAGAATGCGCGCCGATGCGGCACCGCCTGCGATCTCGGCGATAGCGAGATAAGGCTCCCGCGCCAGCCGTTCATGCGCTTCGAGCACGGCACCGCGGCCATTGG
>DASZBB010000070.1:0-13971 GCA_035944695.1 Microvirga sp.
TCCAGGGTGAACATCTCGGCGATCATCGGATTGCGGAGAGGCTCGTCGGAATGGTCCGGCAGGAGGTTCTGCTCGGACACGTAGGCGATGTACTCGGTTTCCGCGTTCTCGGCGAAGAGATGGTAGAAGGGCTGGTCCTTGCGGGGCCGAACCTCCTCGGGGATCGACAGCCACCATTCCTCGGTGTTGTCGAATTCCGGGTCGACGTCGAAGATGAGCCCCCTGAAATCGAAGACCCGGTGCCGAACCACTTGGCCGATCGCGAATTTTGCTGAACTCGCTTTCATGGTCTTAACTCCTTGATCTCCATATAGAGATCCCGGCCGGATTCTCCAAATCGGGCCCCGTCACAATCGAGAGAGCGAAACCGCCCGGGGCGGAGCCTTGCATTTGCGGAGGGTGGGCCTTCCGAAAGGCGGGATTGTCGCAAGGTTGGAACCTTGCCAGAAGGAACGCTCGCGTCACGCCTGCCTTCGCTTTCACCTGCCTTCCCTTCGGAGCCGCCGATGTCCGACCTGATCGGGCTGTTCAATCTCCTTGCCCCGTTCTTCGGCCTCATCGGCCTCGGCTTCTTCTGCGGCAGGGTGGTGAAGCAGCCGGAGGCCGGGCTTGCCTGGATGCAGTTCTTCCTCATCTACGTGGCGCTGCCCTGCCTGTTCTACCGGCTCATCGCCGACAAGCCCCTGGACGAGCTGGCCAACTGGCCGTTCATCGCCGCCACCACGGTCTCGACCGCCTGCGCTTTCGCGCTCTCCTTTGCGACCGGCTGGCGCTACACCCGAGACCTGCCGCAATCGGTCATGCAGGGCGTCGCCGGGTCGTACTCCAACATCGGCTATATGGGCCCGCCGCTCATCCTCGCGGCGATCGGCGCCTCGGCCAGCGCCCCCGTGGTCCTGATCTTCGTCTTCGACAACCTGTTCCTGTTCTCGGTTGTCCCGCTGCTGATGTCGATGGCAGGGCATGAGAAGCTCAGCCTGCCGGCGACGGTCCGACGGATCGTCTGGCGCGTGGCGACCCATCCGTTCAACGTCGCGACGGCGGTCGGGATCGCGGCGAGCTACCTGCATCTCCAGCTGCCGGGCCCGGCCGAGCAGATCGTCACCTGGCTCTCGGGAGCGGCCGCGCCCTGCGCCCTGTTCATCCTCGGCGTCACCGTGGCCCTGCGGCCCATGCGCAAGATGCCCGGCGAGGTGCCGGCGCTCGTGTTCATCAAGCTCATCCTGCACCCGCTCCTGGTCTGGGTGGTGCTCTCGGCCGTCGGCGATTTCGGCCCAGCCTGGACCTACGCGGCCATGATCATGGCGGCCCTGCCGCCGGCGCTGAACATCTTCGTCATCTCGACCCAGTACAACGTGGGCGTGGAGCGCGCCTCCGCCTGCGTCCTCGTCGGCACGCTGGTGTCGATGATCACCCTGACGGGGCTCCTCTATCTCACCACGAAGACGGGGGCCTTGCCGTACGATCTGTTTCCCTAAACCGACGACGCTCCCTGCATCAGCCGCGGCGCACCGATCCGCGGGAGCACGCCCTCGCGCATGACGATCCGGCGCAGGGGGCCGATGCTGCTCAGGGCCAGGAGCCCGGCGCCGCGCAGGAAATCGGTCGGGATCATGCCGGTCAGCAGCGTCCGGTTGAGTCCGTCCACGGCGGCGGTGCGCAGGCGGACGTCGAGATCCCGGCCGCGCTGGTAGCGGGTCAGGGTTTCGTCCGATCCGGGTGGATGGCCCTCGTTATGGCCGTCGACGACGGCGTCTCGGAGCGACGCGACATCACGGAAGCCGAGATTGAGGCCCTGGGCGCCGATGGGCGGGAACACATGCGCGGCCTCCCCAACGAGGGCGAGGTTTCGCGACCAATAGCGGTTCACCGACAGGCCGCTCATGGGCACGAGCCCGCGCGGCCCGTCGACCCGCATGGCTCCGAGATGTGACTGCGCCTGCCGCTCGACGGCCAGCGCCAGGGCCGCGTCGTCGAGGCCGGAAAGCCGCTCCGCCTCTGCCTTGCTCGTGACCCAGACGAGGCTCGAGCGGCGGCCGGGCAGGGGCACTAGGGTGAAGGGTCCGTGTCGGGTATGGAACTCGGTCGAGGTGTCCCGGTGTTCCCGGTCGTGAGCCAGGATCACCGTCACGGCCGATTGGGGATAGGACCAGGTCTGCGTGCCGATCCCGGCGATCTGGCGCAGCTTCGAATTCCGTCCGTCGGCCGCGACCACGAGGCCGGCCCGGATCGTGGTGCCGTCCGCAAGGGCGAGGGCGGCTCCGGCCTCGTCGGTCGCGAAGCCGGTGGCGAATTCCGGCACGAGGGTCAGGCTCTCATGGGTCTTGGTAGCCTCGGCGAGCTTTTCGACGAGAGCCACGTTCTCGATGTTCCACCCGAAGGCGTCCAGGCCGATTTCGCCCGCCCGGAAGGAGGCCGGCGGCGGGCGGAACAGGCTGCCCGTGTCGTCGACGATGCGCATGGTCTCGAGCGGCGCCGCAACGGACGCAACCGCGGGCCACACGCCGAGCGCTTCCAGAAACCGGACCGAGCCGTTGAGCAGGGCGACCGTGCGGCCGTCGCGGCGCACGTCGAGGCCGCCGACGAGAACGGTCCTGTAGCCGTCCCGGGCGAAGGCGAGCGCGGCGCTCAGGCCGACGGCTCCAGCGCCGACCACGGCGATGTCATGGGTGTTCTCGGTCACGGGACTCTCTCACAACCAGGCTGTCGGCAGTTTGCGGACTCACAATAAACCAAGGATTCGGCATTGCCGACCGACGCGCCGCTTCCCTATGATCGTTCTATCACTGAACTGGCACCCGTCCGGCCCTTGCCAAGAGCCGCACGGGCCGTCATCCATGTGCAAATTCCTATCCGGCTGCAACCCTTGAATTCAGAGTCGCTGTGTGAAGCCAGACGTATCATCCTCGGGGCCGCCCCTCGTCGAACTTCAAGGGATCAGCAAGCGTTACGGCGATCTTCTGGCCAATGACGGGATCGATCTTTCCATTGAACCGGGCGAGATCCACGCGCTTCTCGGCGAGAACGGCGCGGGCAAGTCGACCCTGGTCAAGATCCTCTACGGGGTCATCGAGCCGAGCGCGGGCGAGATCCGGTGGGAGGGCCGTCCCGTTTCCATCGGCTCCCCGGTCGAGGCGCGCAATCTCGGCCTCGGCATGGTGTTCCAGCACTTCTCCCTGTTCGACGAGCTGACGGTCGCCGAGAACATCGCCGTCGCCCTGTCGCACGAGTGGAGCCTGTCGACGGTCCGCAGCCGCTTGGGCGAGATCAGCCGGACCTACGGCCTGGCGCTCGATGCGGACCGGGCGGTCTGGACTCTGTCGGCCGGCGAGCGGCAGCGCATCGAGATCGTGCGCTGCCTGCTGCAGAATCCGCGGCTGCTCATCCTCGACGAGCCGACGTCGGTTCTCACGCCGCAGGAGGCCGAGCACCTCTTCACCACCCTGGACCGGCTCTCGGCGGAGGGCTGCTCCATTCTCTACATTTCCCACAAGCTGGAGGAGGTGCGCCGCCTCTGCCGCCGAGCCACGATCCTGCGGGCCGGGCGCGTGGTCGCCACCATCGATCCGCGGGCGAAGAGCGCCCGCGAGATCGCCGCTCTCATGGTCGGCAACGAGGTGGGCGAAGTCCGGACCGACGCGCCGCATCAGGTCCAGGGCGAGGTGCTCAGGGTCTCGCAGCTGTCCATGCCGCCGGCGGGTCTCCACGGGCAGGCTCTCCGCGACATCGATCTGGTCGCCAGGGCCGGCGAGGTGGTGGGCATCGCCGGCGTCGCCGGCAACGGGCAGAGCGAGTTGTTCGCCGCGCTTTCGGGCGAGCGTCTCGCCGAACGGGCGGATGCCATCGTCATCGCCGGGAAACCGTCGGGAACGCTCGGCATCGACGCGCGACGCCGCCTGGGTGCGGCCTTCGTGCCGGAGGAGCGCCTGGGCCATGCAGCCGCGCCGAGCCATCGCCTGAGCGAGAACACCCTCATCTCCCATGCGGCCGCGGAAGTGAGCCGCTCGGGTTTCATCCTGGTCGACGCCGCCAAGCGGCTGGCCCGCTCGATTGTCCAGAGCTTCGACGTGCGCACCCCCGAGGGCGATCCACAAGCCCGCAAGCTCTCCGGCGGCAACCTTCAGAAATTCGTCATCGGCCGCGAGATCATCCGCAAGCCCAAGCTCATCGTGGTCGACCAGCCGACCTGGGGCGTCGACGCGGGTGCGGCGCGGCTGATCCGTCAGGCGCTGGTCGATCTCGCCCGGGCGGGAAGCGCCGTTGTGGTCGTCAGCCAGGACCTCGACGAGCTGTTCGAGGTGGCGGACCGGATGGCCGTGATCCATCAGGGCCAGTTGAGCCCGCTGAAACCGGTCGGCGAATGGACCCGGGAGGCGATCGGTCTCGAAATGCTCGGTGTTGCCCAAGCCCAAGGGGGAGCTCATGCGGTTTGAGCTGACGCCCCGTCCCACCGTGTCGCCGGTGATGCGGGCGCTCGCCCCGGTCGCGGCCTTCATCACGGCCTTCCTGATCGCCGGCTTCGTGATCTGGCTCATGGGGCGCTCGCCCATCGCGGCCTTCGACGTCTACGTGCTCCAGCCCCTGAGCGATCCGTGGTCGCTGCAGGAGCTTCTCGTCAAGGCGACGCCGCTGGCACTGATCGCCATCGGGTTGTCCTATTGCTTCCGCGCCAACCTCTGGAACATCGGCGCCGAGGGCCAATACGTGATCGGCGCCGTCCTGGGGAGCTGGCTCGCACTTCGGGCCCACGGCACGGAGGCCGGAGCCTGGGTGCTGCCGCTCATGCTGCTGCTGGGCATCGTCGGCGGTGCGCTCTACGGGCTGCTTCCGGCCTTCCTGAAGACCCGGTTCGGCGTCAACGAGATCCTGACCAGCCTCATGCTGGTCTATGTCGCTCAGCTCACCCTCGACTACCTGGTGCGTGGCCCGTGGCGCGACCCGCAGGGCTTCAACTTCCCGCAATCGGTGACCTTCGACCCATCGGCGACGCTCCACCCGATCCTGGAGGGCGGACGCGTCCATTACGGAGCCGTGTTCGCCCTCGTGGCCGTCCTCGTCACGGCCGTGATCCTCGGGCGGACGCTGTTCGGCTACCGACTCAAGCTGACCGGCGACGCGCCGCGCGCCGCACGGTTTGCGGGCTTCAGCGCCAAGGCGACCACGATGGCCGTCTTCGCCATCTCGGGCGGATTGGCGGGGCTTGCGGGCATCTCCGAGGTCTCGGGCCAGATCGGGCAGCTCCAGCCCTCGATTTCGCCCGGCTACGGCTTCACGGCCATCACGGTGGCCTTCTTGGGGCGCCTCAACCCCATCGGCATCCTGATCGCGGCCCTCGTCGTCGCGCTCACCTTCATCGGCGGCGAGAGCGCGCAGATCATGCTGAAGCTGCCGCTCGACCTCACGCAGGCCTTCCAGGGCATCCTGCTGCTCTGCGTTCTGGCGGCCGACGCCCTGGTGAGCTACCGCATTCGTTTCGTGAACCGGGGAGGGGGCAAGTGACCATTTTCGAGGCCATTCTGCTCACCATCGTGACGGCTTCCACGCCGCTCCTGATCGCGGCGCTCGGCGAACTGGTGACGGAGCGCTCCGGCGTGCTCAATCTCGGGGTCGAGGGCATGATGGCGATGGGTGCGGCCTGCAGCTTCGCCGCCGCCGTCACCTTCGACTCGACGCTGCTCGGCGTCGCGGCCGGCATGCTGGCCGGCGCCCTCATGGCCGCCCTGTTCGCCCTCGTGGTGCTGGGCTTTGCCGCGAACCAGGTCGGCTCGGGGCTGGCGCTGACGATCTTCGGCCTCGGCCTGTCCGGTCTGGTCGGCGCGCCCTTCGTGGGCGCGCGGCGCGATCCCGTCGCGCCGATCGACATTCCGGTCCTCAGCGACATTCCGGTGATCGGCCGCCTGTTGTTTGAGCAGGACCTCTTCGTCTACGTGTCGATCGCCCTCACGGCCCTGGTGGCGCTCTATCTCGCACGCACCCGCACCGGCCTGACCCTGCGCTCCATCGGCGAGAACCATACCTCGGCCAACGGGCTGGGCCTGCCGGTCCGACGGGTGCGCTTCTGGGCCATCCTGTTCGGCGGCGCCTGCGCCGGGTTGGCGGGGGCCTATCTGGCCCTCGTCTATACCCGGTTCTGGTCGCCCGGCATGACGGCGGGGCGCGGCTGGATCGCCCTGGCGCTCGTGGTCTTCGCCGCCTGGCGGCCGGGCTGGGTGCTGGTCGGCGCCTACATCTTCGGCGCTGCTACCGTGCTGCAGCTCCACGCTCAGGCGGCCCAGTTCGGCGTGCCGTCCCAGCTGCTCTCGGCGGTGCCGTATCTCGCGACGATCATCGCCCTGTTGCTCCTGTCCCTGCGTCATGGCCGGGCCATCGGGGCTCCCGGGTCGCTCGGCACCCCGTTCGTGCCTGACCGGTGAGCATTCTGGTGTTAATGTGACCAAAGTGCAGGCAGGGGAATTCTTGCCAGAAGCCTTCAGACCTGCGACGGAATGTGAGAGTCCAAAACTCGAGGGAACGAGCATGTTTTCAGGTAAAGTCTTCGGAACCCTGGCGGGTGCCGCGGTCGTAGCCTCCTTGGCTGCAACCGGCGCCGTCGCCCAGCCGAAGGACAAGATCAAAGTCGGCTTCATCTATGTGGGCCCGGTCGGCGACCACGGCTGGAGCTACCAGCACGACCAGGGCCGCCAGGCCATCGAGAAGGCCTTCCCGGGCAAGGTGACGACCACCTTCGTCGAGAGCGTGCCGGAGGCCGATTCCGAGCGCGCCATCGAGCAGCTCGCCCGCACCGGCCACGACCTGATCTTCACCACCTCCTTCGGCTTCATGGAGCCGACCCTGAAGGTCGCCAAGAAGTACCCGAACATCAAGTTCGAGCACGCCACCGGCTTCAAGCGCGCCCCGAACCTGTCGACCTATGCGGCGAAGTTCCACGAGGGCCGCTACATCATCGGCCAGATCGCCGGAAAGATGACCAAGTCGAACACCATCGGCTATGTGGGCGCCTTCCCGATCCCGGAGGTGATCGCGGGCATCAACGCCTTCTATCTCGGCGCGCAATCGGTGAACCCGAGCGTGAAGATCAAGATCGTGTTCGCCAATACCTGGTACGACCCGGCCAAGGAAGGCGATGCCGCCAAGGCGCTGCTCGACCAGGGCGTCGACATGCTGGCCCAACACACGGACAGTCCGGCTCCGATCCAGGCCGCCGAAGCGCGCGGCAAGTTCGGCTTCGGCCAGGCCTCCGACATGGAGCGCTTCGCCCCGAAGGCGCAGCTCACCGCCATCATCGACAACTGGTCCGACTACTACGTGGCCCGCACCAAGGCGGTTCTCGACGGCACCTGGAAGTCGGAGGACACCTGGGGCGGGCTGGCATCCAACATGGTTGTGATGTCGCCCTACAAGAACATGCCCGACGACGTGAAGAAGCTCGCTCAGGACACCGAGGCCGCCATCAGGTCAGGCCAGCTCAACCCCTTCAAGTGTCCGGTCGTCGGCCAGGACGGCAAGGAGATCGAGTGCAAGGGCAACGGCGCTCTCTCGGACGCGCAGGTTCTCGGCATGAATTTCTACGTGAAGGGCATCGAGGACCGGATCCCCAAGTAAGCCGACCTGGGCGTGGAACACAACGGGGCAGCCGGGCAACCGGCTGCCCTTTTCGTTGGGATCCCTATATTCATCGTCGGAATGGCGGAGGACGAGGAATGGCCGAGCGAACGACCATCGAGCCGGGTGACGGCGACGTTCTGATCGTCGTGGACGTGCAAGTCGACTTCCTTCCGGGCGGCGCGCTCGCGGTGCCGGACGGCGATGCGGTGATCGCGCCCATCAACCGCCTCGCCAAGGCGTTCCGCCATGTGGTACTGACCCAGGACTGGCACCCGGAAGGCCATGCTTCCTTCGCCTCCAGCCATCCCGCCAAGCAGCCCTTCGAGACGACCGAGCTGCATTACGGCCAGCAGGTGCTCTGGCCGGACCATTGCGTGCAGGGCACCCCCGGCGCCGAGATCGCGCGGGACCTCCACATCCCGCACGCCCAACTCGTGATCCGCAAAGGCTACAATGCCGGGATCGACAGCTATTCGGGCTTCAAGGAGGCGGACCGGCGGACCTCCACCGGGCTGGCCGGCTACCTGAAGGAGCGCGGATTCCGCCGGGTCTTCTGCGCCGGGCTCGCCTTGGACTTCTGCGTCGCCTGGACGGCCCTCGATGCGGCCGAGGCCGGGTTCGAGACCTGGCTGATCGAGGATGCATCGCGGGCTATCGACACGAACGGATCCCTGGAGAAGGCCAAGCGAGACCTGAAGGCGGCCGGCGTTCGGACGATTACGAGTGAATGGATCGAGATCTAGACACCCATCATGGAACTCACGTCATGGCCGGGCCTGTCCTGGCCATCTCGGCTGGAAGAGCGCCGCGCCTCTCGCATCGGGATCACCGGCACAGGGCCGGTGATGACGGGGAGGATAGTCGGGGGCTTCGAGCCTCAAACCGCTGTGCCGTGCAGGTCGTACTCGTCCGAGCTCTCGATCTTGACGTCGACGATCTCGCCCGGCTTGAGCGCCTGGCGCGGGGCCACGTAGACGACTCCGTCGATTTCAGGGGCATCGTACTTGGTGCGGCCGGTCGCGACGGTGGCGCCCTGCTCGTCGATGATGACCGGTAGGGTCTTGCCGACCTTCGATTTCAGGATCTTGGCGCTGACCTTCTGCTGGGTCTGCATGAAGCGGTGCCAGCGCTCCTCCTTGACCTCCGGGGGCACGGCCCCTTCGATATCGTTGGCGGGCGCGCCCTGGACAGGCTCGTACTGGAAGCAGCCGGCCCGGTCGATCTTGGCGTCCTTGAGCCACTGCATCAGGAAGTCCACGTCCTCCTCCGTCTCGCCGGGGAAGCCGACGATGAAGGTCGAGCGGATCGCCAGGTCCGGGCAGATCTCGCGCCACTTGCGGATGCGCTCCAGGGTCTTCTCCTGGTTGCCCGGACGGCGCATGGATTTCAGGACCCGCGGCGAGGCGTGCTGGAAGGGGATGTCGAGATAGGGAAGGATCTTGCCCTCGGCCATCAGCGGGATGACCTCGTCCACATGCGGGTAGGGATAGACGTAGTGCATGCGCACCCACATGCCGAGCTCGCCGAGCTCCTTGGCCAATTCGAAGAAGCGGGTACGGACCTCCCGGTCCTTCCACAGGCTCGGCTGGTACCTGATGTCGAGGCCGTAGGCGCTGGTGTCCTGCGAGATCACCAGCAGTTCCTTGACGCCGGCCCGGGCGAGCTTTTCGGCCTCGCGCAGCACGTCGGCGATGGGACGGCTGACGAGATCCCCGCGCAGCTTCGGAATGATGCAGAAGGAGCAGCGATTGTTGCAGCCCTCGGAGATCTTCAGATACGCGTAGTGGCGCGGGGTCAGTTTCACGCCTTGGGGCGGGACGAGATCGATGAAGGGGTCATGGGCCGGCGGCACGGCCTGATGCACCGCCGAGACCACGGATTCGTAGGCCTGCGGGCCGGTGATCGCCAGGACGTTCGGGAACTGGTCGCGGATCTGCTCCGGCTCGGCGCCCATGCAGCCGGTCACGATGACCTTGCCGTTCTCGGCCATGGCCTCGCCGATGGCCTCCAGGGACTCCGCCTTGGCGCTGTCGAGGAAGCCGCAGGTATTGACGATCACCACGTCAGCCCCGTCGTGCTCCTTGGTCAGCTGGTAACCCTGGGCGCGGAGCTGGGTGATGATACGCTCGGAATCGACCAGGGCCTTCGGGCAGCCCAGGGACACGAACGAGACTTTCGGCGCGGGAGCATTCATCCGCCACATCCACCTATCAAATCGAAACTGACATCCGCGAGGCGTCCGCCCACGACCGCATGGATGCGATTCATGGCGGAGAAATCTGTCGATCGTGGGCAGGAACACTCGGTAGATCCGGCGGCACCGCGCTCGAACCTGCTCAAATCTCGTCGCCTGGATCGATCCAGCGCCTCGCGCAGGCGCTCCAGGCGAAAGGAACGCGCGACTTAAGACGCGCGTGTGCCTTTACAGCACCGGGTCTGCCTTTACAACATCCGGCGTTGACGCGGGCTCGTTTACGGGTGCGCGGCCCGTTCGAGTTCCTGCTTGGCGATCTCCCGGACCACCCTATCGGCAAAGAGCTGAAGCTCGGCCTTGTCTCCGCGCGAGAAGGTGCGGGGCTTGGTGTCGAGTAGGCAGAGGGCCCCGAGCCGGATCTCCTTCAGGAAGATCAGGGGAGCGCCGGCATAGGACCGGATGTGGGGAGCGCCGGTCACGAAAGGATTGTTCCTGAACCGCTCATCGGCCAGAGCGTCCTCGACCACAAACACCTCGTCGCTCAGGATCGTGTAGTTGCAGAAGGCCACGTCCCGCGACGTTTCCCCGGTCTCCAGTCCCTCGGCTGCCCTGATGAGCTGCCGGGCCCGGTCGAGCAGAGTGATGGTGCACATCGGCACGTCGAAATACGCGCGGACCTCCTCGCAGATCTTGTCCAGGGCAGGATCGGGCTTGGATTCGAGGGCGCCGGTTTCCAGGAGAGCCTGCAGGCGCTCTTCCTCACGAGGACCGGTCGGGAACGACATGACTCACCTTTCCATCCAAACAGCCGACGTCGGCCTTGCTCTGCAACGTTTCACCCTGCGGAGCACGCACTCAATGGCAATCCTGCATGGTCCGGGTTCGCCGTGGAGGTAAGCCCTCGACCACGCAATAACATGTTTGGGTTAATGGGATGGCTCGGTTCCGAGATCCGGCTGCGATGGTCCGGCGACCTGATTGGCGCCGAGTAGGGCTTTCCTGACCGCGTGCCAGGCGGGCTTTCTCCGAAGGCCTCGGTCCAGGAGAAGCGGCCTCTGCGGAGCGCCGTCGGCCCGGGGCCTGAAGGAGTTGAGCCAGGTGGAGCCGTCGGTCAGACCCCAGGTGCTCACCGCCAGAACGCTGCTCTCGTCCAGCACGAGGTCGAGATGGGCCCGGTAAGTGTCGGCCACGACGGCGTCGCGACGTCTCTGGTCCCGGGGACAAAGATGGTCCGACACGTCCATTTCCGTGATCATCACGGTCAAGCCCATCCGCCTGATCTCGCGCAGGAAGGCACGCAATCGGGGATGCTCGCGGGGCTGCTCCAGAGCCGTCAGGTGGGACTGGATCCCGAGGCAGGCAATGGGCGTGCCTCGGGCGAGCTCCCGCTCCAGAAGGGACAGCATCATGCGCCGCTTCGTCTCGGCCTCCGGCAGATCGTATTCCAGACCCATCTCGTTGAGGACCAGGACTGCAGTCGGATCCAGAACGGCCGCCCGGCTGAATGCCGTCGCAATGTAATCGGGACCCAGGGCGTCGAGAAACCGGGAGCGGCGCAGGCCGTCCTCGCGCCCGTGGGCGGGTTCGAGGGGCTCGTTGATCACGTCCCAGGAGGTCAACCCGCCCGCATAGCGGGTGACGGTCGCCTCCAGATGCTGCAGGGCCGCCTCGGCGAAATCGGCGTCCGAGCTCTCGCGATAGACCTCCGGAACGGCTTCGTGCCACCAGAGAGTATGGCCGTGGAAGGCGAGGGCGTTATCCGTCGCGAAGGCGACAAGCTTGTCCGCAGCCGAATAGTCGTGGATATGAGGATGGCTCCGGACTGCATCCCACTTCATCTCGTATTCGGCCGTGACGAGGTTGCAATCTCGGAGAATTGCACGGTGAACTGGTTGCAAGGACAGGTCAGAGGTGCAAAGAGCGGTGCCGCAAAGCAGGCCGCACCGTACGGCAACGCTCGACAAGCCGTCCTCGTCAAGTCCATGCTGCGCCATAGATTCCTATTCCGCGGATAATATCGTTCATAGCTGTTCAAACCGATCAGAGCGACTGCAGATCCCACACATGAAGATCCGCCACACCCTCATGATATTGACGGCGTTTCTGGGTATCGCCCTGCTGATTGCGGTTTCGATTCAGATCCGGAACGAGCTTTTGGAGTACCAGACCGCCCAGAGGCTCGCGGCTTCGAATGCCGTTCGCGAGCAGCTTCTGCTCGGGACGGACGCACTCGCCAACGAACGAAGCCAAACCTATGTCGCGCTGCTCGACCCGAACGGCCGAGGCGGCAGGGCTGGGAGCCTTGACGAGATCCGTCGTCGTGTCGACGGGTTCCTGAACGCCTCGGAACAAGAGCTTCGGGCTACCGCGAACTTCCTGAGCAACACCGAGGGGGGCTTGATCGTTCTGACGAGGATCCGGAAAGACATCGGGGCCCTTCGGGAGCAGGCCGATGCCTATTTCACGCCCGATCAGCCCCAGCGAGGCGGGGAATTCGCTCCACGCTGGTTCCAGGAAGCCACGCGTCTCATTGAGGAGCTGCAGTCCTCGCGCCTGACCCTGCTCCAGCGTGAACGGCCGCTTGAGCCGACCCTGCGAGCGGAGGCGAGCCTGAGAACCCAGGCCGGCATCCTGAGCGAGAGCATCGCGCGCAATCAAGCTCTCATGACGCGCGCATTGATGAAAGCGAACGAAACCGGAGGGCTGGACTTCGACGCCATCAGCCGCAATGCCGGACGCGCCGGTCTTGCCTGGGAACTGGTCGACGGTCAGCTGGCAACCCCGCTGAGCCCGTCCGTGAGAGCCGCGATCTCCTCCGCCCACGAGGATTACACCTCGACCTTCGCACCGCTCCAGCAATCGCTGCTGAACGCCCTCTTGAGCAAGGTGCCGCCCGGGCTCACCCCAGCACAGTGGTATGACATAACGGACCGGTCCCTGCGTGGCATCGCCCTCATGCAACAGGAACTGCTCAGCAGCTCCCGAGAGCGGCTCCAGGCGGAGCTGCAACGGGCCCGCAATTCCGTCCTGCAATGGTCGGGGCTGCTGCTCCTCGGCGTCGGAGCGGTGATCGGCAGCGCTCTCGTGGTCCGCAGGCGCGTCGTCCAGCCTCTCGAGGCGCTGAGCCAAACCATGCTGAGACTTGCCGACAACGATCTGTCGACGCCACTCCCGCGGTTGGCGCGGGCCGACGAGATCGGAGAGATGAACGACGCCCTGCGTGTCTTCAAAGCCAATGCGATCCAGCGTGAGCGTGCCCAAAACGAGAAACAGGTGCTGCATGCCCGCTTGAGGGACGCCTACCGGCAGCTCCGCAAAGATCTCGAGGCGGCCGCCGTGATCCAAGGCGCCATGCTGCCCCGGTCATCGGTCATGGGCGATGTGAGCTACCGGGGACTCTACCGTCCTTCGAGCCTCATCGCTGGCGACACCTACAACGTGCTTCGGCGCAACGACGGCGCAATCGGGTTCTTCCAGGTGGACGTGGCCGGTCACGGGGCTGCCGCCGCCCTCGTTTCCGTCGCCTGCCACCACACTTTATCCCAGGCGATCCTGACACGGACGCAAGGGATGCGGATCGAAGAGATCGTGGCCGAGATCAACGACGGTTGGCCGGAGGACCTCCCGTACTTCACGATGATTCTCGGCGAAATCAATCCGCTGTCTCGGCAGGCCAGCATCGTCCAGGCCGGTCACCCGCCCCCGGTGCTGATCCGATCCGAAGGCAATGTGGACATGATCGGCGAGGGCGGCTTCCCCGTCGGTATGATCCCGGCCGCCTCCTATGAGCGGCTCGATTTCGATTTCGGCCCGGGTGACCGGCTTCTGATCTACTCGGACGGACTGGTCGAGGCCGAAGATCAATCCGGTGAGCAGTTTTCGGAAGCCCGCCTGCGCCGTATCGTCCGTGACAATGCGATGGATTCCAGTCCTGCGCTCCTCGACAGGCTCGACGTCGCGGTGCGGAATTGGCGCGGCTCTGAAACCCTCGACGACGACCTGAGCGTTCTCGTGCTGGAGCGCTTGCCTGAAAGGATCCCTGCCAATGCTGTCCACTGATGTCCGCAAGAATGTCCTTGTCGTCCGGGTTGCGGAAAAACGGATCGATGCGAGCAAGGCACCGGTCTTCAAGGACGAGATCGCCAAGTGCATCGACGCCGGGCAGAGTCAGA
>DASZBB010000071.1:0-25340 GCA_035944695.1 Microvirga sp.
GCCAGGATAAATCGTTCTATTTCCTCGAGATGAACACCCGCCTGCAGGTGGAGCATCCGGTCACAGAGATGATTACCGGCATCGACCTCGTGGAGGAGATGATCCGGGTCGCCGCCGGCGAGAAGCTGCGGCTGACGCAAGGGGACGTGAAGCTCAACGGCTGGTCCGTGGAAAGCCGCATCTATGCGGAGGACCCGGTGCGCAACTTCCTGCCCTCCACGGGCCGGCTTGTGACCTACCGGCCGCCGCAGGAAGGCGAGCAGAATGGCGTGACGGTACGAAACGATACCGGCGTCTACGAAGGCGGCGAGATCTCGATCTATTACGACCCGATGATCGCCAAGCTTGTGACGCACGCGCCGACCCGTCTCCAAGCCATCGAGGCTCAGGCCGCGGCGCTCGATGCCTTCGCCATCGACGGCATCCGCCACAACATCCCGTTCCTGTCGGCCCTGATGCAGCATCCGCGCTGGCAATCGGGCAAGCTGTCCACCGGCTTCATCGCGGAGGAGTTCCCACAAGGGTTCAAGGCGCCGGCGCCGGAAGGCGAGGTGGCCCTGCGCATGGCGGCGGTCGGGGCTGCCATCGATCACCTGCTCAACGAGCGCAAACGCCAAATCTCAGGCCAGATGCGTCCGGCTGCAAGCGTGCGGTTCGACCGCGAACGGGTGGTTCTCCTGGGCAAGGAACGCCATGAGGTCGTGGTCGAGGACACCGAGGGAGGCTTTGCGGTCCTTGTCAACGGTCAGGCCTGGCCGGTCGTCTCCGGCTGGGTGCCCGGGCAGCCGGTCTGGACCGGCACGGTGGGCGGTCAAGCCATCGCCGTGCAGGTGCGGCCGATCCTGAACGGCTTTGCCCTAGCCCATGCCGGCGCCTCGGCCGAGGTGCGGGTCTATACCAGGCGCGAGGCGGAACTGGCGGCCCTGATGCCGGAACGTCTGGAGGCCGATACGGGCAAGCAGCTTCTCTGCCCGATGCCGGGGCTGGTGAAGGCGATCAGCGTCGCCCAGGGCCAGGAGGTCAAGGCCGGCGAGCCCCTCTGCATCGTCGAGGCGATGAAGATGGAGAACGTGCTGCGCGCCGAGCGCGACGGTACCATCTCCAAGATCCATGCCAAGGAAGGCGACAGCCTGGCGGTCGATGCGGTCATCATGGAGTTCGCATAAGGCGGTCACAATCGGTCCGTATCCTGCAGGCCGGCTTATGAGTTGACGCAATCCAGACGTCGTGGCCCGGCTTGTCCCGGCCATCCCGATGATGTGAAACGCCGCGCCTCTCCGATCGGATCACCGGCACAGGGCCGGCGATGACGTGGTGAGGACAGTCGGCCGGCAATGAAGGAAGCGCTCGAGCCATGCCCCTCTATTTCGCCTATGGCTCCAACATGGACCGGGCTGCCATGCTCCAGCGCTGTCCGGCCTCGAAGCCGGTCGGCATCGGGCGGCTCATGCGGCACCGCTTCGTCATCTTCGATGAAGGATATGCGACCGTCGTGCGGGATCCGCAGCGCGTGGTCTGGGGCATGGTCTGGGATTTGGCCCTGGCCGACGTGCCCGCCCTCGACCGTTATGAGAGCCTGTCCACCGGCCTCTACACCAAGGTGGTCCAGCCGGTCGTGACGGCCCAGGGACCGCGTCGGGCCATCGTCTATATCGGACGGAGCGCCAAGCCCGGCACCCCGTTGCCAGGCTACATGGAAGGGGTGGTGGAAGCGGCCCGGCAAGCGGGCCTGCCGGAGGACTACATTCGAAGCCTGGGCGTATGGCTGCCGACGACGCAGGCCGCAGCGCCAGCACCACAAGAGTCTAAGGTCCGCCCTCTCTGGAAGGCTCCTTCCGGCACGGTCCACAAGTCTCGCTGAACCTGCGAAGCCTCGTTCTGAGAACCTTTGCCGTATGCACGCGTTGAGTCGCTGCACCATGCGTCTGCGTAAGAGGTTGGATCATGAACACGAAAACCCATTCGATCTGGAAGGCCTACGGCTATGCCTGGGTTACCCTGGGTTTCTTCGTCATCTCCTTGATCGGCCACTGGCTGTTCGGCTGGTTCGCCTATGTCAGCGACCAGCAGGCCCATGCCCAGCCGATTCAGTTCTCCGAGTATCTCGTCGAGATGTCTCGGGACACGTTCGAGAACTGGCAATCCGAGTTCCTGCAGCTCCTCTGGCAGGTTGGAGGTTTGGCGATCCTCCTCTATGTCGGCTCCCCGCAATCGAAAGAGGGCGACGACCGGATGGAAGCGAAGATCGACGAGATTTTGCGCAAGCTGGACCCGCAGAACGGCGAGCGCATTATTCAGGCGCTGGATGAGGATTACGCCGGGCGCCATACCGATGCCCGCCACGCACACCGTTGAGAGACGATGACCGAGAACCGAACGTCACACGTTCTGATCCACGGACGCGTCCAGGGCGTGAGCTTTCGCGCCTGGACGCAGCATCAGGCGGAACTGCACGGGCTCAAAGGCTGGGTGCGCAACCGGCGGGACGGCACGGTCGAGGCGGTGTTCTCGGGGCCCGGAAACCTCGTGGAGGTAATGCTCAAGGCCTGCCATCAGGGACCGGCCGGCTCGCGGGTGGAGAAGGTGGAGATCCTCGATCGCGGGGATCCCGAATTGGACACGTCGGATCGATTCGAGATTCGCAGGACGGCTTAAGCCTTGGAAGGTTCCACGGTCTCGACAGGACCGCCCGCTTCCTTCCAGGCGGTGAAGCCGCCCTCCAGATGGGCGACAGGGCTCAACCCCATGTCCTGCGCAGTCGCCGTGGAGAGCGCCGAGCGCCAGCCTGCGGCGCAGAAGAACACGAAGGTCTTGTCCTGGGCAAAGACCGGCTTGTGATAGGGGCTTTCCGGATCGATCCAGAATTCAAGCATGCCGCGCGGGCAATGCACCGCTCCCGGCACACGGCCCTCCCGTTCGAGTTCACGGGGGTCGCGCAGGTCCACGAAGACCACATCGTCACGGCCATGCAGGGTTAATGCCTCGGCGACGGGAAGCGTGCGGATCCTCGCATTGGCTTCGTCGAGCAATGTCTTGTAGCCGCGGGTGATGGTCTGAGGCATACGGATCGTTCCCCCTATGAGCCCTTCAACAAACTGGGCATGATGGCGGCGGAGTCAACCGGAGGCAAAGGGTGCTGGGTTTCACCGATCTCGATTACGTGGCGCTGGGGTTTTTCCTCATCGCCTGGTTCGGCTATCACGCCGCGCTCGAACTCACGCCTGCCGGGCAGAAGAGCCTCAACAAGATCATGAACCAGTACCGCTACCGCTGGATGGAGCAGATGGTGGTGCGCGAGAACCGGATCGTCGACACCACGATTCTGGCCTCCCTCATGAACGGCACCGCGTTCTTCGCCTCGACCTCGCTGATCGCCATCGGCGGCGTGCTGGCCCTCCTGCAATCGACCGACTCGGTGCTTCCCGTCTTCGCGGACCTGCCCTTTGGCGAGCCTCCGACGCGCCTGGCCTGGGACGTGAAGGTGATCGGGCTTGCCGTGATCTTCGTCTATGCCTTCTTCAAATTCGCCTGGTCCTACCGGCTGTTCAACTACATGGCGATCATCGTCGGGGCGGTTCCGGTGCTGAAAGAATCGAGCCGCGAGGAGGCGCTCGCCGTCGCCCGACAGGCGGCCGCGATGAACGCGGTGGCCGGCAAGCATTTCAACCGCGGCCAGCGGGCCTTCTTCTTCTCGCTCGCCTATCTCGGCTGGTTCGTGAGCGCCTATCTCTTCATAGGAGCGACGGCCGGCGTTCTCCTCGTCATGTGGCGGCGCCAGTTCCTGTCGGATGCCCACGACGCAGCCGTGAGGCCATCCGATGCCTAAGAGCGCAACGCCTGAGGAACTGGAGGCTGCCCTGCTGGCTCTTCTCGAGGAGCGCGGCCCCGGCAGGACGATCGGCCCGGCCGATGTGGCGCAAGTCCTGGGCGGCAATCAGCCGGACGGGTGGGGCCCCCTGATGCAGCCGGTCCGGAAGGTGGCCGTGCGCCTCATGAAGGAGGGGCGGATCGTCATCCTGCGAAAAGGGCGCCCGGTCGACCCGGATGATTTTCGTGGAACCTATCGGCTGGCGCTGCCGGAGCGGGAATCCTGAGGTCCCGGGAAGAGCCTCGATGTACGATCCGTCGCGTAGTAGCCGATCAGACCGGCCCATTCCTTCGTGCCCAGATCGAGCCGCCGCAGGCCCTCCGAGATGAAGGCGAAGGGGCGGTGATTGTTGCCGCCGCCGCCGGTGCGGAAGTCGACCGGGTAGGGTGTGACCGGGAATCCCGCCTTCTCGAACACGCCGACGGCCCGCGGCATGTGCCAGGCGGACGTCACGAGAAGCCAGCGCTCGCCTTCCCGGGGCTTCGCGAGCTCACGCGAGAAGAGCGCGTTCTCGGAGGTCGTGCGTGAGCGGTCCTCCACCAGGATGCGGGCCGGATCGACGCCGACGCTCTTCAGAAAGGCCGCGATGATGGGAGCCTCGGCCGCGCCATCGCCGAAGACCGTGCCGCCACCACCCGAGATCAGGATCCGGGCAGCAGGATAGCGGTGGGCGAGCTGGATCGTGTCGAGGACGCGCTCGGCCGATTCGTTGGAGACGATCATGCCGCGCGAGGCCGAATCCGCGGCCTCCACGGAGCCGCCGAGGAGGATGATTCCCTGCACCGGCTTTCCATCATCTTGAAAGGGCGAAAACCGCTCTTCCAGCGGGAGCAGGACATAGCTGGCGACGGGGAGAAGGCCGAGGGCGATGGTGGCCAGGGTAAAGGTGATGCTGACGCCGATGCCGAAGGGGCGCAGCCGCCTGAAAAGAGCCAGGGTCAACCCCAGCAGGACGAGGCTGATCAGGAGATTGGATGGCGTGGCGAAGAACCACGCGACTTTCGAGACGTAGTAGAACACCCGCTGTCCTCATTATTCCTGGTGTATCGGCCAGAGACTCATTTCCCTCGTCATCACCGGCCTTGTGCCGGTAATCCCGATACTGAGAAGCACGGCGCACTTCCAATCGGGATGGCCGGGACAAGCCCGGCCATGACAGGAGTGGTTTATCTGAAGGGGCCGCGTGGGGAACAGCGGCCTCAGGACTTGTTCAACTCGGCCTCGTAGCGAGCCTTGGTCTCGGCATTGGGCGGATAGAGGCCGGGGAGGGGGAGGCCCTTTTCGACCTCGCGCATGACCCAGAGCTCGTAATGCTCCTGCGCCACGGCGGCCTTTGCGACCTCTTCCACCAAGGCGGCGGGGATCACCACGACGCCGTCGCGATCGGCAACGATCACGTCATCCGGGAAGACGGCGACACCGCCGCAGCCGATGGGTTCCTGCCAGCCCACGAAGGTCAGGCCCGCGACGGAAGGAGGAGCCGCCACGCCCGCGCACCAGACGGGCAGATTCGTGCCTTCGACGCCGACCGCATCGCGCACCACGCCGTCCGTGACGAGGGCCGCGACACCGCGCTTCTTCATGCGGGCGGTGAGGATGTCGCCGAAAATGCCGGCATCGGTGACGCCCATGGAATCGACCACCGCGATGCATCCTTCCGGCATGTCCTCGATGGCAGCCCGGGTGGAGGTCGGAGAGGCCCAGGATTCCGGGGTCGCCAGATCCTCGCGGGCGGGCACGAAGCGCAGCGTGAAGGCGCGTCCGACCATCTTGTCCGTGGCGTTGAAGGCGGGCATCGGTCCCTTCATCCAGCAGCGACGGACGCCCTTCTTCAGCAGCACGGTGGTGATCGTGGCTGTGGAAGCGGCGCGCAAGGCATCGGCGATGGTCTTGTCGAGGGTCATGGCTGTTTCCTGACGTTGAGGTACGCTTTCATAGCGGGCCATGGCCCCGCAGGCTACCGCAGGGTGGATCATTCGATCGTAAACCAACCGTGCGTCAGTCGCGATCAGGAGCGCCGAGCGGGAAGAACTGGCGATAGGGCCTTGCCTCGTCGACCGCCCGCGCGACGGACGGCCGAGCGAGCAGCCTTCTGCGATAGTCCCGGACACGTGGGAATGCCTCCCCGATGGGGTGCGCCCAGTCGGCATAGAACAGGGACGGAGCCGCCGCGCAATCGGCGAGACTGAATGGGCCGCCGGCTGCCCATTCCCGCCCGGCGAGCGTCCCGTCGAGCCAGCCATAGGCCCGGTCGAGCATCCCCCGCGCTTCGGTAACGCCGTAGGGATCGCGATCCGCCTCCGGGCGGAGGCGATCGGTGACGATCTTCTGCATCGGGGTCATGACGTAATTGTCGAAGAAGCGATCCATCAGCCGCACCTCGAGGGCTTGGCGCGGGTCTTCCGGGATCAGCCGCACCGGTCCGGGGCGATGGAGGCCGAGATGCTCGATGATGACAGAGGCTTCCATGACGGTGCGGCCCCTGTCCACGAGCACGGGGAATTTCTTGATCGGCCAGAGCGCCTCCAGCTCGGCGCCGCTCTGCTCGTCGCCCAACATCCGATACTCGAACGGCGTGCCGTTCTCGTAGAGCGCGACGAGGACCTTCTGGCAATACGACGAGAAGGGATGGGCATACAGCGTCAGGGTCATTCGGGCCTCGCGGCTGTCAATGAATTCCTCACTGTAGCCGGTTCGATCTTAATGAACTGCAGCAGATCCGGGCGGTCGGGAAGGGGCCCCGACCGCTTCGCGGGCTTTTCTAGGCCGTCTTCGCGAACAGCTCGCGCCCGATCAGCATGCGGCGGATCTCGCTGGTGCCGGCGCCGATCTCGTAGAGCTTCGCGTCGCGCAGCAGGCGGCCCGTGGGGTAATCGTTGATGTAGCCGTTGCCGCCGAGGAGTTGGATGGCGTCGAGCGCCATTCTGGTGGCGTTCTCGGCCGCGTAGAGGATGGCGCCGGCGGCGTCCTCACGGGTGGTCTCGCCCCGGTCGCAGGCCTTGGCGACCGCATAGACATAGGCCTTGGCGGCGTTCATGGTCACGTACATGTCGGCGACCTTGCCCTGCACCAGCTGGAACTCGCCGATGGCCTGACCGAACTGCTTGCGCTCGTGGATGTAGGGCAGGACCACATCCATGCAAGCTTGCATAATGCCCGTGGAACCGGCCGCCAGGACGGCACGCTCGTAGTCGAGGCCGGACATGAGGACGTTCACGCCCCGGCCGACCTCGCCCAGCACGTTCTCTTCCGGCACCTCGCAATCCTCGAACACCAATTCGCAGGTGTCCGAGCCGCGCATGCCGAGCTTGTCGAGCTTCTGGTGGGTGGAGAAGCCCTTGAAGCCCTTCTCGATCAGGAAAGCCGTCATGCCGCGCGGACCGGCCGCCGGATCGGTCTTGGCATAGACCACCAGGGTGTCGGCCGTGGGGCCGTTGGTGATCCACATCTTGTTGCCGTTGAGCACGTAGCGGTCGCCGCGCTTTTCGGCGCGGGTGCGCATGGAGACCACGTCGGAACCCGAGCCCGGCTCGGACATGGCCAGCGCCCCGAGATGCTCGCCGGAGATCAGCTTCGGCAGGTAGCGGCGCTTCTGCTCGTCATTGCCGTTGCGGCGGATCTGGTTGACGCAGAGATTGGAATGGGCCCCGTAGGACAGGCCGACGGAGGCGGAGGCCCGGGAGATCTCCTCCATGGCAATCACGTGCTCGAGATAGCCGAGGCCCGCCCCGCCATACTCCTCCTCGACCGTGATGCCGTGCAGGCCGAGATCGCCCATCTGGGGCCAGAGATCGCGCGGGAACTGGTTGGTGCGGTCGATCTCCTCCGCCCGCGGGGCGATCTTCTCCTGCGCGAAATCGCGCACGGTCTCGCGGATGGCGTCGGCGGTCTCGCCGAGATCGAAATTGAAGCCCTTGGCGGCGTTCGGCAGCATCGTATCCTCCCAGTTCCACTCGTCGCCTCGCAAGAGTACGCGATGGATCGCTTTTCTGATCCAGCATTTTGGTCAGCAATGCTGCCCTTATCAAGGCCAGACTGCTTCGAAAACGAGAGGTGGAGCTGTGTTTCTGCCCGGCAATTGGTTGTAGACGACAAAGAAAGGGCTCCCTCACGCTGAATGAGGAAGACCCGGATTGTGGGTTAGGTTGAAGATCTACTCCGCGATGCTCGCCGTCTGCACGGCATCCATGTTGCGGCAGACGCCCTGCTGGCTCAGGCGGCCGTGGTCGCGGGGGTCGCAGGCGCTCTGGACGAACATGCGCCACTGGTTTTCCGTGCCGTAGAACGTGTTGCGGTCCACGTCGCCCTTCACGCCGGGCACGCGGCCCGTAGTCGTGAACTGCCAGAAGGTCCAGCGGCGGTTGTTGTAGCGCACGTGGGGCTCGGCGGCCGTGCTGCGGATCCAGTAGGGGTAGTCGTTGAACTCGCCCTCCAGGATCTCCTTGTGGAAGGTGATGTCGGTGTAGATGATCGGACGCTTGCCCGTATGGGCTTCCATCTCGCGCAGCATCACGTCGATCATGGCGAGCGCCTGCTCGCGCGGAACCTTCTTTGGGCAGTTCACCGACTGCCCGTTCCACTCCACGTCGAGAACCGGCGGGAGGGCGTCCGGATCCTGGGGCACGTTGCGCTTGAACCAGGCCGCCTGCTCGTGGGCCGGACGGCACCAGTAGACGAAGTGGTAGGCGCCCCGCGGCACGCCGGCCTTCTTGGCCTCTCGCCAGTTCTCGTGGAACTTGCTGTCGATGTGGTCGCCGCCTTCGGTCGCCTTGATGAAGGCGAACTTGGTGCCGGCCTGGCGCAGAGCCGCCCAGTCCACGTCCCCCTGCCACTTGGAGATGTCGACGCCGTGGATCGGCAGCCTGTGGGCCGTCGCGACACCCTCGTGCGGGCGGGCGTCGCCCTTGGTCGGGTAGCGGCTGGCCGAGGGCATGACCGCACAGGAGGCAAGCCCCAGGGCAACGGCGGCGAGCGCGCTGAACCGGGAGGCCCGAACGAATGTCGTCAGGCCGGAACTCTTGGAGCGGCTGGAGGAGCGGCGGCGAGTCTTCATCGGTTCAACTGTATTGTACGCAGGACTGGATCGCACCAGAGATGCCGTAAGAGCGTTAACAGGCCCTTACGACAGGAACGCGAAACAAGCTTACAGATGAAACCAGGCCGTTGCGATACCCAAAAAGGCGAAGAAGCCGACGATGTCCGTGATGCTGGTGACGAACGGCCCTGACGATACGGCAGGGTCGACCCCGAGCCGGTTGAGCGTCAGGGGCACGAAGATCCCGCCGAGCGCCGCGAAGATCAGGACCGTGACGAGGGCAAGGCCGATGACGAGACCGAGCTGCGGGGACTGGAACCAAAGGCCCGCTATCGTCCCCAGGATCACGGCGAAGACGAGCCCGTTGAGCAGGCCGACCGCCGCCTCGCGGCGGATGATGCGCCAGGCATTGGCGCGGCCGAGTTCGCGGGTGGCCAGCGCCCGGACGGCCACCGTCATGGTCTGGGTGCCGGCATTGCCGCCCATGGAGGCGACGATCGGCATCAGGATGGCGAGCGCCACCATCCGTTCCAGGGAATCCGAGAAAAGCCTGATGACGCTCGCCGCCAGGAAGGCGGTGCACATGTTGGCGAAGAGCCACGGGAAGCGGCTCCTTTGGATGTAGAGGATCGTGTCCGAGAGCTCTTCGTCCGATTTCACGCCGCCGAGCTGCTTGATGTCCGCGTCCGCCTCTTCCTCGAGCACGTCCACGATGTCGTCGACGAGGATGACGCCCACGAGACGGCCCGCTTCGTCCACCACGGCGGCGGAGACCAAGTTGTAGCGCTCGAACAGGCGCGCCACCTCCTCCTGGTGCTCGGTCGCTTCCACGCGGTCGGGCTCGTCGTTCATGATGTCCTGGATTGTGACCGGGCGCTTCGAGCGCAGGAGCCGGTCCAGGGGAACCGATCCGAGCAGGTGCGCCGCCGGATCGATGACGAAGATCTCGTAGAAGGTTTCCGGCAGATCGTCCGTCTCGCGCATGAAATCGATGGTCTGCCCCACGGTCCAGAAGGGCGGTACGGCGATGAACTCGGTCTGCATGCGCCGTCCGGCGCTGTCTTCGGGGTAGTCGAGGGAGCGCTGGAGCGCGACGCGCTCGATCGCCGGAAGCTGATCGAGAACCTCCGCCTTCTCCTCTTCGGGCAGACTCTCGAGAATCGTGATCGCGTCGTCGGAGTCGAGCTCGCGCACACCCTCGGCCACGGTCGCCGTCTCGAGCTCCTCGAGGATCTCTTCGCGGACCGCCTCATCCACCTCGGTCAGGGCGGCAAAGTCGAACGACGTGCCGAGGAGTTCGATGAGGCGAGGGCGCTGATCCGGCTCGAGCGCTTCGAGAAGATCGCCGAGCTCGGATTCGTGGAAGTCTTCGACGAGCTTCTGCAGGCGCTCGACTTCCGAGGCCTCGATGGCGTCGGCGGCGGCGGCCAGGAATTCCGGATTGAGCTCGCCTTCCTCGTCCCGGAAAGGCGGGGTTTCGGTTTCAGGCCCATCGGGCTTCGGAAGCGGCGTCTTGTCTTCGACTTCCAGCATCAGCCGTCCTCTGAAGGTGGGTTGCCCGCCTTTTAGGGGCGTGCGCCGGCTCACGCAATGCGCCCAAAAGACTTTCTCGGAGAATCGGTTATCGACCGTTCCTGCCTGGTTGATTCAGGAACCTGAAACGGGGGTTCAAGCCGCCTGCGGCACCAGCCGGATATGGTCAACAAAAAAGGCCCCGGAAAGGGGCCTTTTCGTCTTCGGCACACGAGTGCCGAAAATTGGTGCGGTCAAGAGGACTCGAACCTCCACGGGTCTCCCCGCTACCACCTCAAGGTAGTGCGTCTACCAATTCCGCCATGACCGCGAACTCGGTTTCAGGACTGGTTTTCCTGAAGAGGTGGCCGCTCTAGCAGATCGGTCGGGCCGCTGCAACCCCCTCCTTGGCGCGCGCGGCGGTTGATCGGAGCGAATGCCTCGCCTGCCGGCTAAGGTATAGGCGATAAGCGGCTGTCACGACTATATAAGCGGGAGTTTGACGAAGGATGCGCGCTTGGCCCGTGCGCCTTCGAGGGGCAGGGGGCTTTCCCGCTCTGCTACCTGCGAGATTGAGGGTGAATCGGTGTCGAACCTGCGAGACAGCCTGGTCGTTCAATTCCACGCCGAAGCCGGCTCTGCTCCCGTGGAGTGGCTGATCGCCGACGGACTGGTCGGATATGAGGAGGCCGTGGCTTTCATGGAGGCCCGCGCCGAGGCGATCGCGGCGGGCGAGGCCCGCGAACTGGTATGGCTCGTGGAGCATCCGCCGCTCTATACGGCGGGGACATCGGCCAAGGCGGCGGATCTCGTGGAGCCGGATCGCTTCCCGGTGCATCAGACGGGGCGGGGAGGGCAATACACCTATCATGGCCCCGGCCAGCGGGTCGCCTACGTGATGTTGGATCTCAAGCGGCGGGCTCCCGATCTGCGCCGCTACGTGACGGCCCTGGAGGCTTGGCTCATTGCGACGCTCGATGCCTTCAATATCCGCGGCGAGCGGCGGGAGGACCGGGTCGGCGTGTGGGTGCGGCGGCCGGACAAGGGCGAGACCGCCGAGGACAAGATCGCCGCCATCGGCATCCGGGTCCGGCGATGGGCCACTTTCCACGGCATCAGCCTCAACGTGGAGCCGGATCTCTCGCACTTCTCCGGCATCGTTCCCTGCGGCGTCACCGAGCACGGGGTCACGAGCCTCGTCGATCTCGGCATACCAGTCACGATGCCTGAGGTCGATGCGGCGATGCGCAAGGCCTTTGAGGGGATCTTCGGCCCGACCGAGCGGGTGGAGGCACCGTTGCTCTTGAGCCACGGCGCCTAGGTTTTTCACATAGGATACGGCAAGGCTTCTCCCCAAGCCCGCTTCATGCTCTAAGCTGGGGCAAACGGCTGATCATTGGCGGAACTTCCATGCAACGCGTCCTTCTTGCTTCCCTTGTCGCTTTGGCTGCCTCGGCCTGCGCCGTCCGGCCCGAGCCGGCGGAACTCGTCAAGATCGTCGATTCGCCGGCGGACGTGCGGGTCTGCACCCGTCTCGGCGAGGTGAGCCCCGTGACGCCGACGACTCCAGGAACCCACAGGCCGGTCAATATCGGCTTCGGCGTCACCCTCGGCCGTTCCACCTTCGGCTATGCGACCGAGGACATGCTCCAGGCGACCATCGCCCTCGGCGGCACGCATCTCTACCTGCAGCAGGTTTCCCAGGACTGGTCGCTCGTGCGCGGCATCGCCTATCGCTGCGGGCCGGGCGTCGTGCGCCAGGAAACGGTCATTCGTGCGAAAGGCTGACCCGGCACCCCGCTGAAGCCAGTTGCGCGGACTCCCCGGTTCTAGGTACTGACGTTTCGGCCCCCGGCTTGCCGCCGCTGAAGGGCCGAGAACAAGACCAAGGGAGACCGCCGTGCCCGTCATCGCCACCTCTGCCGACCTGACCTCGGAATCCGCGCGGTCGAACCGTGCCGCCTGGGCGGAACTCGCTCAGGATCTCCAGGCCAAGCGGCAGGCCGTCGCGGAAGGGGGCCCTGCGAAGGCCCGGGAGCGGCACCTCGCCCGCGGCAAGCTCCTGCCGCGCGAGCGGGTGATGCGCCTTCTGGATCCCGGCGCGCCGTTCCTGGAGCTTGGCTCGCTCGCCGCTCACGGCATGTACGAGGATGCGATCCACGGGGCCGGCATCATCACCGGCATCGGGCGCGTCGAAGGCCGCGAGGTCATGATCGTCTGCAACGATTCGACGATCAAAGGCGGCACCTATTATCCGATGACGGTGAAGAAGCATCTGCGCGCCCAGGAAGTGGCGCGCGAGAACCGTCTGCCCTGCATCTACCTGGTCGATTCCGGCGGCGCGAACCTGCCTCATCAGACCGAGGTGTTCCCGGACCGGGAGCATTTCGGCCGCATCTTCTACAACCAGGCGACCCTCTCGTCGCTCGGCATTCCGCAGATCGCCTGCGTCATGGGCTCGTGCACGGCAGGCGGCGCCTATGTGCCGGCCATGTCGGACGAGACGATCATCGTGCGCCGCCAGGGCACGATCTTCCTCGGCGGACCGCCTCTGGTGAAGGCCGCGACCGGCGAAGTGGTCTCGGCCGAGGATCTGGGCGGCGCGGACGTCCATGCCCGCCTGTCCGGCGTGGCGGATCACTACGCCACCGACGACGTTCACGCGCTCGCCATCGCGCGCCGGATCGTCGGCACGCTGAACACCCGCAAGAGCATCGATATCGACATCGCCGAGCCGGTGGAGCCGAAATATGCCGTCGAGGATCTCGACGCGATCGTGCCCACCGACCTCAAGAAGCAATACGACATCCGCGAGGTGATCGCCCGTCTCGTCGACGGCTCCGAGTTCGACGAGTTCAAGCGCCTGTACGGCACGACGCTCGTCACGGGTTTCGCTCGAATCTGGGGCATGCCGGTCGGGATCATCGCCAACAACGGCATCCTGTTCTCCGAGAGCGCCCAGAAGGGCGCGCATTTCATCGAGTTGTGCTGCCAGCGCCGCATTCCGCTCCTCTTCCTCCAGAACATCTCCGGCTTCATGGTGGGTCGTCAGTACGAGGCGGGCGGCATCGCCAAGGACGGCGCCAAGCTCGTCACGGCGGTGGCCTGCGCCCAGGTGCCGAAGATCACCCTGCTGGTCGGCGGCTCGTTCGGGGCCGGCAATTACGGCATGTGCGGCCGCGCCTATTCTCCCCGGGTCCTCTTCACCTGGCCGAACTCGCGCATCTCGGTCATGGGCGGCGAGCAGGCAGCGAGCGTTCTCGCCACCGTGCGGCGCGACAACATCGAAGCCGAGGGCAAGGCCTGGAGCGCGGACGAGGAGGAGGCCTTCAAGGCGCCGATCCGCGACAAGTACGAGAAGGAGGGCTCGCCCTATTACGCCACCGCGCGGCTCTGGGACGACGGCATCATCCTGCCGTCGGAGACCCGCCGCGTCCTGGCTCTGGCCTTCTCGGCAACCCTGAACGCGCCCGTGCCGGAGACGAAGTTCGGCGTGTTCAGGATGTAGCGACACGAGCGATTCCGGCCGTGGAACCGCTGCGGCCCGAAGCGGATTTTTCAGGTATGCCCCAGCAGGAGTCCGAGCGGCATCGTAGGGATTATGCCGCGCAGATCGCGCGGCTGGCGCATGTTCGCGACAGGCGCATCGAGGAGGCCTTTGCGGCCGTGCCGCGGGAAGCCTTCCTGCCGCCACCGCCCTGGACGGCGATCAGCATGGGCGTCGCGACGCGAACGTCCGACATCGCCGAGATCTATAGCAACGTCCTGGTCGCCATTGATCGCGAGCGCGGCATCAACAATGGCGAGCCCGCACTCCACGCTGAATGGATCGATGCAGTCGCCCCGCAGCCCGGCGAGAGCGTGATCCATGTGGGCGCGGGGACCGGCTACTACACGGCCATCCTGGCCCGGCTCGTTCAGCCGGACGGGCGTGTCGACGCCTTCGAGTACGAGGCGGACCTGGCGGCTCAGGCGGCGGGGAACCTGAGCGCCTGGTCCAACGCGACCGTTCATGCGGCGTCCGCCTTCGGCCGGGTCCTGCCGAATGCCGACATCATCTACGTCAACGCGGGCGTGATTGCGCCGGACGTGCAGTGGCTCCGGGCGTTGAACCCGGGTGGCCGCCTGATCTTTCCCTGGCAGCCGCACAAGGGCTGGGGACCGGCGCTCTTGGTGACGCGGCGAGAGAGAGGGCTGTCGGCGCAGTCGCTCATGACGGTTGGCTTCATCTCCTGCAGTGGCACGACCGAAAGAATCTCGATCAGCCGGCTGCCGACCGAAGCTGATGTTGCTGCGGTTCGATCCATCTGGATCGGGAGCGAGCGCTCCCCTGATTCCAGCGCTGTCGCGGTCTATGACGACGTCTGGTTCTCATCCGAGACAATCGACAGCTGAATACGATTTGCCGGACGAGGGGATCCGCTCGAATAGGGTCGGAAGCCGCAGGATCAAGCGGAATCCTGTCCCAAAAATGTTGCGGCCAAGCAACACCCTCAAACCTTCAACATCTTGCCTCTCTTGGCCCAAGCTCCGCCGCGATGCCGCCATAAACGGAGCGCACCTCGTGAAGCAGGTTAAAGTGCTTCAAAACCAAAGCTTTACGGTACGATACCTGGGGCGAAACCTGGATTAAGTCTGTTAGCTGATCCTTCGTAAGGATCGTTGCATCGGTGGCGTGGCACGTGGCAGATCACGGGAGTTCCAAAGGCTTGGATCTCCTTGTGAGAACCGGGTGGAAAAGAGTGCGGACCATGGATGCGCGGTTGATCGACAAGTCGAAGCTGCCGAGCCGTCACGTGACGGTGGGGCCCGCTCGCGCGCCGCATCGCTCCTACCTCTATGCCATGGGCCTGACCAAGGAGCAGATCGCCCAACCGCTCGTCGGTGTTGCCACCTGCTGGAACGAGGCCGCCCCCTGCAACATCTCCCTCATGCGCCAGGCCCAGGCGGTGAAGAAGGGCGTCGCCGCCGCCAACGGAACCCCGCGCGAGTTCTGCACCATCACGGTGACGGACGGCATCGCCATGGGTCACCAGGGCATGAAGGCGTCGCTCCCGTCCCGCGAGGTGATCGCCGATTCGGTCGAGCTGACCATGCGCGGCCATTCCTACGACGCGCTCGTGGGCATGGCCGGCTGCGACAAGTCCCTGCCCGGCATGATGATGGCGATGGTGCGCCTCAACGTGCCGGCGATCTTCATCTACGGCGGTTCGATTCTCCCCGGCTCCTTCCGCGGCCGTCAGGTGACCGTGCAGGACCTCTTCGAGGCGGTGGGCAAGTACTCGGTCGGCGAGATGTCGGACGAGGATCTCACCGAACTCGAGCAGGTCGCCTGTCCGTCGGCCGGCGCCTGCGGGGCGCAGTTCACCGCCAACACCATGGCGACCGTGTCCGAGGCCATGGGCCTCGCCCTGCCGTATTCGGCGGGCGCACCGGCGCCCTACGAGATCCGCGACCGGTTCTGCGCCGCCGCCGGCGAGCAGATCATGGATCTCATCGCCAGGAACATCCGTCCGCGCGACATCGTGACCCGCAAGTCCCTGGAGAATGCCGCAACCGTGGTGGCGGCGTCCGGCGGCTCGACCAATGCGGCTTTGCATCTGCCTGCCATCGCCCACGAAGCCGGCATCAAGTTCGACCTGTTCGACGTGGCCGAGATCTTCAAGCGCACGCCCTACATCGCGGACCTGAAGCCCGGCGGGCGTTACGTCGCCAAGGACCTGTTCGAGGTCGGCGGCATCCCGTTGCTCATGAAGACGCTTCTCGACCACGGCTACATGCACGGCGACTGCATGACCGTGACCGGCCGCACCATGGCCGAGAACCTCGCTTCCGTGAAATGGAACGAGGATCAGGACGTGGTCTACCCGGCGAACGCGCCGATCACGCCGACCGGCGGCGTCGTTGGGCTGAAGGGCAATCTCGCACCCGAAGGCGCCATCGTGAAGGTGGCCGGCATGGCGGCCGACAAGCAGGTGTTCCGCGGCCCCGCGCGCTGCTTCGACGGCGAGGAGGCCTGCTTCGAGGCCGTCTCCACGCGCCAGTATCAGGAAGGCGAGGTCCTGGTGATCCGCTACGAGGGGCCGCGCGGCGGTCCCGGCATGCGAGAGATGCTGTCCACCACGGCGGCGCTCTACGGCCAGGGCATGGGCGACAAGGTGGCTCTCATCACCGACGGGCGCTTCTCGGGCGCGACCCGCGGCTTCTGCATCGGCCATGTGGGCCCGGAGGCGGCGGTGGGCGGTCCCATCGGCCTGATCAGGGACGGGGACATCATCGCCATCGACGCCATCAAGGGCACCATCGACGTGGAGCTCTCCGACGACGAGCTGGCCGAGCGCCGGTCCGAATGGAAGCCGCGGGAGACGAGCGCCACCTCGGGCTATCTGTGGAAATACGCGCAAACCGTGGGTCCTGCACGGGATGGGGCCGTCACCCATCCCGGCGGAGCCGCAGAAAAAGAAACCTATGCGGACGTTTAAACTCATCGCAGCCACGTTGTGGGTGGCCACCTTCGGTGCCGGCGCAGCTTATGCGCTCGATGCGGCGCCGCGTCCGCAACCGCTCACGCCCGCTCTGGCGCCGGCCCTGGCTCCTGCCACCAAATACGGCTCGGCGCGCGATGCCCTGCGCAGCGGCATGCGCGACTACAATGCCGGCGACAAGCTGGGAGCCGTGCACGCGCTCGAATATGCGGCCGGCCAGGGGCATTCGCTCGCGCTTTGGAAGCTCGGGCGCATGTATGCCGAAGGCGACGGCGTCGAGCACGACGACCTGAAGGCCTTCGAGTATTTCTCCCGCCTCGCCGACCAGCACGCGGACGAGAGCCCCGACTCCCCGAACGCGACCGTCGTGTCCAGCGCCTTCGTGGCCCTCGGTACCTATTTCCTGGATGGCATCAAGGACAGCTATGTGGCGGCCAATCCGGAGCGAGCGGTCGAGATGTTCAGCTATGCCGCGTCCTATTTCAGCGACTCCAACGCGCAGTACAACCTCGCCCGGCTCTACCTGGAAGGCACAGGCGTCCGGAAGGATGCCCGCCATGCGGCGCGCTGGTTCAACCTGGCGGCCGAGAAGGGGCACACCGCCTCCCAGGCGCTCCTGGGGCATCTCCTGATGACCGGGCAGGGCGTTCCGCGCCAGCGGGCCAAGGGCCTGATGTGGCTGACCCTGGCGCGCGAAGCCTCCACCGACGGGGCTAAGGACCAGTGGATCGTCTCGCTATACGACGATGCCTTCGCGGCCGCTGACGAGAGCGACCGCAAGCTGGCACTGGCCCTGCTGGAGCAGTACATCCAGTCGCGCCGATAGATGACCGGCGATGCAGGATCGCCGGTCGCCCGCTAATCGATATCCAGATCGACCATCACCGGCACATGGTCGGACGGCTTGTCCCATCCGCGCACGTCCTTCCGGATCGACGCCGTCCTGAGCTTGTCCTGCGCCTGGGCCGAGAGCAGCAGGTGATCGATGCGGATGCCGTTGTTCCGCTGGAAGGCGCCGGCCTGATAATCCCAGAACGAGTAGAGCCCCGGCTGGTCGTTGCAGGCGCGCACCGCATCCAGAAATCCGAGGTTGAGGAGTTCCCGGAACCTGGCCCGGCTCGCCGGCTGAAACAGGGCGTCATTGGTCCAGGCCGCGGGATCGAGAGCATCCTTGGGCTCGGGGATGACGTTGTAGTCGCCGCACAGGACCAGAGGCTCCTCGAGCGCCAGAAGGTTCTTGGCATGGGCGCGGAGGCGGTCCATCCAGGCGAGCTTGTAGTCGAATTTCGGCGTGCCGATGGGATTGCCGTTCGGCAGATAGATGGAGGCCACCCGCACGGCGCCCGTGGAGGTCGAGACGACGCCTTCCAGGTAGCGCGCCTGCTCGTCGCTCTCGTCGCCCGGCAGGCCGCGGCGCACATCCTCGAGCGGACGCTTGGACAAGATGGCGACGCCGTTATAGGCCTTCTGGCCGTGGGTGACGACGTTGTAGCCGAGGCCTTCGACCTCTGCACGAGGAAAGGCCTCGTCGACGCATTTCAGCTCCTGGAGGCAAACCACGTCCGGATCGGCGCTCTTCACGAAGGTGGCGAGGTGGTCCAGCCTCTGCTTGATGGAGTTCACGTTCCAGGTGGCGATTCGCATCCCGTCACTCTCGCTTTTCCGTCCTCTATGCTTCATCGGATTTTCGTCCTCGGCTGGCAAGGTGGAACTCGTCACCATCCCCACGGTTGCGCCCATGCCCGAATCCTGGTTCACACCCATCGACAGCTATTGCGAACGCCTGGGGGTCGGTTTCTGGGCCGAGCCACTCAATGCCGTGAGCAACGCCGCGTTCATCGCGGCCGCCCTCTATGCTTTGGCGCTCTGGCGACGCGCCGGAGCCCGGGATTGGCCGGCGCTCTGGTTGATTACGGTCACCTTCGTCGTCGGAACGGGGAGCTTCCTGTTCCATACCTTCGCCAACCGCTGGTCGCTTCTGGCGGACGTGCTGCCCATCGCGGTCTTCATCTACAGCTATTTCCTGCTCGCCATGCGTCGATACCTGGGCCTCGGTCCTTTCGTCGCCGTCGGCGTGACCGCCCTGTTCATGGCCTTCAACATGTCCTTCGACCGCCTGTGGTTCGGCGCTTTTCCCGGCCAGACCCTGAACGGATCCGTCGGGTATGTCCCGGCGGCACTGGCGCTGCTGGCAGTCGGGAGCGTCTGCTTGATTTCAGGCGGAAAAGAAGCCGGCAGGGCACTGCTTGCCGCCGCCTGCGTGTTCATCCTGTCCCTCCTGTTCCGCTCCATCGATCACGCGATGTGCGCGACAATCCCTGCAGGCACCCATTTTCTGTGGCATGGACTCAATGCGCTCGTGCTCTTCATCCTGATGAAGGCAGCCATCGCCCATTGGGCCCGAAACGGAGTGACCATTGCCCAGAGTTGAGATCCACGGCTATGCCATCGTGTCGGACGACGACTGCATTGCCGATGCGTCCGGGCGGACGCCCGATGTACTCCGCAACGAGGCCGACTGGGCCTACTTCCAGGCGGAACTCAACCTGTCGGACGTGACGGTGCTCGGCCGCCTCGGGCACGAGGCCAATCCGAACCCGAAGCGCCGCCTGCGGATGGTCCTGTCCTCGTCCTCGACCGGGCTGGAGCAGCGCGCGGACGGCTGGTGGTGGAATCCTGGCAGACTGCCCTGGGCTCAGGCCATCCGCATCGTCCTGCCGGAGGGCGGGCGCGTGGCCGTTCCCGGTGGGCGGCAGGTGTTCGATCTCTTTCTCAAGATCGGATACGACGCCTTCCATCTGACGCGGGCGGAAGGAACGCTCGTTCCCAACGGCGTGCCCGTGTTCTCAGGATGCGATGACGACAACAGGGCCGAGGCGATCCTGTCGGCCCATGGATTGAGCCCGGATCCCCGCCGGGTGCTCGACCCGGTCGGACCAGTGAGCCTGACAATTTGGCGGAACGGGAGCCAAGACTCGTGAGTTTGCTTGGAGTTGACGTGCAACAGCGATCCGAAGGGAGGAGCCGATGCGTCACCTCACAATTTCGACCGCGCTGCTCGCGGGATGCCTGATCGCCGGAGCGGCCTGGGCGCAAGGATCCTCGGGCGGCTCCGGTGGAGGCGGCTCTGGCGGCGGTGGCACCGGCGGTACGGCCGGCGGTTCGTCCGCGTCACCGTCCACCGGGTCGTCGGCGTCTCCCAGCAGCGGCACTCAGCCCGGCGGGGCGACCCTTCGCCCGCCGGCTTCAGGCGTTCAGGGCAGCTCCAACACGTCGAATACAGCTCCCGGCAACAGGGCGAGCGGGATCGGCGGAACGACCGGGAATACGGCCAATACCGGTCCTATTCCCCCTCCCGGCACTGAAGGCAGCACCGGAGGAGGGAACGCGAGTGCAAACAGCACCTCTACGGGCCCGGCCACCACAGGAACCGTATCCGGCAACGACCGTCTGCAGCCGGGTGAGCGCTCCGCCGTCGGTCCGACCTCGCGAGAGGAGGAACTGAACCGACGGGGTGAGCAGGTGGAGCAGAAGGCCCGGCGCGGGATCTGCCAGGGCTGCTGACGATCAGGCCGCCTCGTCGAGGCCGGGATAGTCGGTGTAGCCCCTGGTGTCGCCGCCATAGAAGGTGGCGCGATCGGGCTCGTTGAGCGGCGCGTTGAGGCGGAAGCGCTCCACGAGGTCCGGATTGGCGATGAAGAGGCGGCCGAACGCCACCAGGTCGGCGCGTCCGCTGGAAACGGCTTCGGCCGCCATGTCGCGGCTATAGCCGTTATTGGCGATGTAGGCGCCGCGGAAGGAGCGGCGCAGACCCGCGTAATCCACGTTCACGGCATCCCGGTCGCCCTGTGTGGCACCCTCGATCATGTGGATATAGGCGAGCCCGAGCCCATCGAGTTTCTCCACCACGTGGCTGAACAGAGCCTGCGGATTGGAGTCCGCAGCATCGTTGACCTTGGCCGGCGACAGGCGGATGCCGACGCGTCCCTTGTCCCAGACCCTGAGCACGGCCTCGGCCGCTTCGATGGTCAGGCGGGCCCGGTTCTCGATGGAGCCGCCATAGGCGTCCGTGCGGTGGTTGGAGCCGTCCTTCATGAACTGGTCGAGCAGATAGCCGTTCGCCGCATGGATCTCGACACCGTCGAATCCTGCTTCCTTGGCGTTGCGCGCGGCACTCTCGTAGTCCCGCAGAATGCCCGGGATCTCCGAGAGTTCGAGCGCGCGAGGCTCGGAGACCTCGGCGAAGCCTTCCTCGAGGAAGGTCTTGGTCTGGGCGCGCAGCGGCGAGGGCCCGACCGGGGCAGCGCCCCCAGGCTGAAGGGAGGTGTGGGACACGCGGCCCACATGCCAGAGCTGGATGAAGATCCGACCGCCGGCCTTGTGGACCGCATCGGTCACCTTGCGCCAATGGGCGACCTGTTCGGACGAATAGATGCCGGGCGTCCGCAGATAGCCCTGACCCTGATGGGAGATCTGCGAGCCCTCCGAGATCAGGAGACCGGCGCTGGCGCGCTGGGCGTAGTAGGTCGCCGTGATGTCGCGCGCCACGTCTCCTTCCGCAGCCCGGTTTCGGGTAAGGGGAGCCATCACCAGCCGGTTCGGCAGGGTCAGGTTGCCCAATGTGAAGGGCTGGAACAATGCATGGGCATCGGCACTCATCGTAAAACCTCGTTTCATCCTGTGAAATCATCAAATGCACAGGTTGGTACGAGATAATCAGCCCTCCGAACGATGCAACGGAGGGCTGCCATGCAAAAATTCGATGTCTCGAATGAAGGGTCGTTCAGGCCGGATTGCTGGCTCGGTCGAGCTGCGCGATGTCCTCAGGATCGAGGCGCACTTCCGTTGCTCGAACGAGGTCGCGGATCTGCTCTTCGCTGGTCGCGCTGGCGATCGGTGCCGTGAGCCCGGGACGCGCCATGAGCCATGCCAGTGCGATCTGGGCCGGCGTCGCGTTTCTCCGGGCCGACACCGCGTCCAGCGCAGCCAGAATGCGCCTGCCGCGATCGTCGAGGTAGGCGGCCATGCGCCCGCCGCGCACGCTCTTGCCGAAATCGGCTTCCGATCGGTATTTGCCGGTCAGGAACCCGCTGGCGAGGCCGTAATAGGGAATGACGCCGATCTCTTCCTGAAGGCAGAGCGATTCCAGCTCGGACTCGTATTCCGCACGATCGGAGAGGTTGTATTTCGGCTGCAGGCTCTCGTAGCGCGGCAGGCCGAGTTCGGCGCTGATCTCCAGCGCCTCCTTCAGCCGGGCCGCCGTGAAGTTCGATGCGCCGATGGCCCGCACCTTTCCTTCCCGGATCAACTCCTCATAGGCGCCGAGCGTCTCTTCTTGCGGCGTGTCGAGATCGTCTCGGTGAGACTGATACAGATCGATGTAGTCGGTCTGGAGACGCTGGAGGGAGGCTTCCACCGCGGAGCGGATGTAACTCTTCGACAATCCCTTCCAGCCCGGCCCCATCTCGGAACCGACCTTGGTGGCGATCACGAGCCTGCTGCGATGGCCCCGGGCCTTCATCCACTTGCCGATGATCGTCTCCGATTCCCCGCCCTTGTGACCGGGCACCCAGGAGGAATACACATCCGCCGTGTCGATGAAGTTGAGGCCGGCCTCCACATAGGCGTCGAGCACCTTGAACGACGTCGCTTCGTCGGCCGTCCAGCCGAAGACGTTGCCGCCGAGGCACAGGGGGGAAACCATCAAGTCCGAGCGGCCGAGCCGACGCTTTTCCATTGTCATCTCCGTGATCCGTGCCGATGTGGGGCGGAGAGGGAGGCTGGCAAGATGGCCGGTCAGGTTGCGGCGCCCAGCCGATGCCGGACGCCGCGTCCATTCCCCATCAGGCGGCGGCGCTCAAGGCGATGCCGCGAGCTTCCGCAAACGCCACGAGGTCGGATTCGCTGTCGATGCGATGACGCTGGTCGATAGTCCAGCCGGTCTCGTCGCGGACCACGATGTAGCCCCGCGCCTGAAGGCGTGAGACCACCGCCTGAATGCCGCCCGACTCGGATTTCGTTATGCCGCGCTCCGCAATGAAGCGCTCAATGGCTGCCTGGGCCGCCTGAGCGAGATCGATCGCATCAGCTCTGTTCGCCGGCTTGGCCTTCGCCTTGGCCTGCGCGAGAATGCGCGCAGGATCCCGGCGAACGGACTTCCAGCCGCCCCGGCCCGATGTCGAAGCATTGGCCGGTTCCGGCTCCACCGAACGAACGGAGGCGGGAGCCTCGGTGACGACGATCTTCGGCGCGGCAGGAGCAACAGCTTGAATGACAGGACGGGCCGCCGCGGCCTGGGAGACACCGCGTACCGCCGGCAGAACAGCCTTCTTGGTCTCTGCCTTCTTCGGCCTCGGAGCGAGCTTGGGAATCGCAGCCTGGGCCTTTTCGCGCCGCGCCTTCTCTTCGCGTGCTTGGCGAGCCGCCTCCGCGGCCTGGCGCTTGGCCTCCGCTTCGGCCTTTCTCGCCGCGATGGCCTGGCGTTTTGCGTCATCTTCGGCTTCCCGAGCCTCCGCTTCTCTGCGGGCCGCAGCCTCGGCCGCCCGCTTGACCCGGACGTGGAGCCGCTGGTCGATGCGCGCCTTCTCGGCAATGGCCGCCCGCGCGGCTCGGATCATTCCGGCTTCCGATTCAGCGATGGATTCTTTCAGCCGTTCGGCCAAGACCGTTTCGAGACGATTGAGCGCCCGGGCGAGCGCCGCCTCCAGGTCGATCGTCTGCTGGGCGATTGATGGTACCGGAACAGTCGTCGGCGTAGGGATCTCGGCCGGCGCCGCAGATGCGCCAGGCTTGACCGGTTGTTGCCGCGGCAACGTCTGCGGCGCGGCCTTCGCCCTAGCAGGTCTCGCTGGCTTCGACTGGGCGGTTTTTGGACGAGCCGTTCCGGCAGCGGTGATCTTCGCCAGCTTGGAGAGGTCCCGCACGCCGATCAGGCCGAGATCCTGCATCTTCCAGCGGATCTGAGTCACGGTCCGCCCGAGCTCGGCGGCGATATGCTTGTCCGTCATCGGAGGGTCCGCCGAGACAAGTTCGCGCAAGCGCGCTACGCTGGCTTCGTCCCAGGATTGATGGGGTTGAACCAGGGTTCCGATCAGCCGTGCCCTGGCATAGGTCGCCGGCACCGGCCGTCCCAGCTTCGCCGCGGTGACGGGAACCGGGATCCTGGCTTCCCTGTCGCGGCGCAGGATTTCAAGTTCTTCTTCGGTCCAGACCCTGTTCATTGCAGGGCTTCTCCTTTTCTCAGCGAGGCTGGGATCCGGCGAACCTGCATCGCGAGACGGGGAGCGAATGCGAAAGGCAAAGGAAATTCGCCGGACGTGCCGGCGACGGATGAACGTCAGGCCGGCATCGAGTGGAAAGGCACCGGATTGGCGGTGCCGAGTCTGGCGGAACGCGCCGCCGGGGACCATGGAGCAGTTCCCGGATCGGGTCGCAGCTCATGTTCGCGCATGACGCAGCAACCCCTCACGAAGCGCGCGCTTCGTGTCGAGGACCATTGCGGTCGCTTGAAGTCGAGCTGGAGGTGCATGGCGACGTATCAAATCAAGAGCAACGGAGATGTAGTCGGCTTCGGATCAAATCTCAATGCCGGAGACGTTCGTAACGGAAAGTTTCCCCGCAAAGCCGGAGAGCCTTGCAAAACAACGGTTTCTGCGGCTTTTTCCATGAGCCCGTAAGGATTGGTTAACCATGACGGCGCATTCTTGGTCCCGTGAGTCCCGCAGGGTTTCACGCATGCCTCACAGGGGGAGGGCACATGGCCGACAGCACCGTTGCGCAAACGATCAACGAAAGAATCGAAGCCGTCAAAAAGGTCGTGAACCTGATCGCGCAGGCGGGCAGGGGAGATGACCTGCATGATCTGCGCGTCCTGCTCATCAACACCATGAGCCTCCTCAAGCGCGATCCCGGCATCGAGGCTGCGGTCGATGACCTCTATGCGTCGGCGGACGCTCTGGTCAAAGATGCGTCGTCCGGGACGCCTCCCAATGCACGATCGCTCCGCCTCCTGCTCTCCGCCTCGGATCGTTTCTGCAGTCGCCTGACAGCTGCCGTGGACCGGATCGCTCCAGAGCCCGAGCTGCGGCTCAAAGGCCTGGAAGCCGCCTATGCGGTTCAGCTCGAGCGTTTTTCCATGAACGCGGACCTGGACCCGGTCGGCCAAGTCGCCTGACGCTCACGAGACAATCGCTTCAAGCGCTGGCGTTCCATCATCCCTCCCAGACCCGGCCCTCTGTGCATACGCACCGAGGGCTTTTCTGTTTGAAGAGCTCGCCGATCGCAATGGAGGGCAAACCTTCACGGCGACCTTGCAGTTCGGATGTTGTGCGCTCCGGACAAGCAAGAACCCTCGAAGAGGGGTATCTTCGAGGGTTTGTGTTTGGTTGCGGGGACAGGATTTGAACCTGTGACCTTCAGGTTATGAGCCTGACGAGCTACC
>DASZBB010000072.1:0-13501 GCA_035944695.1 Microvirga sp.
GCACCGTGCGCGAGGGGCGGACCGGCTCTTCCATCTTACCCATAGCATCGAGCCGGGCTGCCTCTCGCGCCACCCTCGATCCACCCGCAAGGCTCGCAGCGCACGCTGCGGGCCCCAAGGTGCTGGCTCTTTGACATCAACACAGGAGACGAAATCAGCACACCCTCTCACGTCATGGCCGTCCCCGGACTTGATCCGGGATCAGTCCCGGCCATCCACGTCTTTTCGGAACCGCAGCGGCGCCAAGGCGTAGGCACCGGCACAAGCCCGGGCAAGTGAGGACGGGAGGAGGAGCTTTGCTCTTCAAGACGCCTTCGGCAAAAGCTCCGCCGGCAGGTCTCCGGCCCGGAACGGCCGCGGCTTGTTGAGCCTGATCATAGGCTCGATCTGCCAGACGCCCACCACGGCGAGCAGCGCTCCCAGCAGGGCGACGCCCGTCGCTCCCATCTGCAGGGCCTGCCAGATCAGATAGGCCATGGCCAGCAGCGACGCGACGGCGAGCGCCGAGGTGGGCAGCCAGAGTCCCAGGGGCTTTCCGGCCACGAACCGCGCCTGCGGATTGGCCCGCGCGATGGCGTCGCAGAGCGCGTGGGTGAAGGCGCGGTACTCCTGGGTCAGTTCCTGGGCCTCGACCAGGCTCTTCCAATCGAGCGAGGTGAACGTGAAGGATTTTCCGTCCGTCATGACCACCTTCGTGCGAAACGATCTTTGCGCCAGCCGGCCGGGTTCGAAGGTCATGCGCACGGTGCTGACGGCGCCGAGCTGAACCTCGTGCACCTTGCGGCCGGAATCCACCGTGAGCCTCTCGTCCTTGAGGATGAAGGAGATCGGTCCGCCGAAGGGCTTGGGGCTGTGGGTGTAGGTTTGGGACATAGGGCTTCTTATCCGGGCGCCACCCGTTCGGCAAACCGGTTTCGGGTTCAGCGCACCAACTCGCGCATCGCGTGATCGATGCCTTCGATGTTGAGGGGAAACATCCGCTCCCCGAAGAGCTGCCGGATCAGCGAGATCGACTGGGTATAGCCCCAATGCGGCTGCGGCACCGGGTTCAGCCACACGGCTTTCGGGAAGTGGTCGAGGATGCGCCGGAGCCAGGCCTGCCCGGGCTCCTCGTTCCAGTGCTCCACCGAGCCGCCGGGATGGGTGACCTCGTAGGGGCTCATGGAGGCATCGCCCACGAAGACCACGCGGTAATCGGACGGATAGGTGCGGATCACGTCGAGGGTGGGGATCACCTCGTCGAAGCGGCGGCGGTTCTCCTTCCAAAGGTTCTCGTAGACGCAGTTGTGGAAGTAGAAGTGCTCGAAATGCTTGAACTCGAGCCGCGCGGCCGAGAACAGCTCCTCGGCGATCCCGATGTGCCAATCCATCGAGCCGCCGACGTCGAGGAAGAGCAGCACCTTCACGGCGTTGCGGCGCTCAGGCCTGAGGCGCACGTCGAGATAGCCCTTGTGGGCGGTCTCGTGGATCGTCCCGTCGAGATCGAGCTCCTCCGCCGAGCCGGTGCGGGCGAAGCGGCGCAGGCGCCTGAGAGCGATGCGCATGTTGCGCACGCCGAGCTCGACGCTGTCGTCGAAATCCTTGAACTCGCGCCTGTCCCACACCTTCACGGCACGGAAATTGCGGTTCTGGTCTTGGCCGATGCGGATGCCTTCCGGATTGTAGCCATAGGCCCCATAGGGCGAGGTGCCGGCGGTGCCGATCCATTTGTTGCCGCCCTGATGGCGGCCCTTCTGCTCCTTGAGGCGCTCCTTCAGGTTTTCCCAGAGCTTTTCCCAGCCCATGGCCTCGATTTGCTTCTTCTCTTCGTCCGTGAGGTAGCGCTCCGCGAGCTTGCGCAGCCATTCCTCCGGGATCCCGGTCTCGTCGAGAGCATGGCTCATGCTCTCGATCCCCTTGAACACATGGGCGAAGACCCGGTCGAACCGGTCGAAATGCCGCTCGTCCTTCACCAGGCACGTGCGGGAGAGATAGTAGAATTCCTCGACGCTCTTGTCGGCCAGATCCCGGTCGAGCGCCTCGAGCAGGGACAGGTACTCCCGGAAGGAGACGGGCACCTTGGCGGCGCGCAGCTCTGTGAAGAAGGTGAGGAACATCGCGCCAGTGTCCGGCAACGGGCCAGAAGGTCAAGCACCAATCCGGCAGCGCAAGCTGGACACATTACTTCCCGACCGTTCGGCGCGCTCGGAACTCGGCGCGCTCCGGCTTTCGGTTGCTCTTCTTGAGAACCTCCCGGAACTCGTCGCGTCGTTCGTGGATGGACGCGATGACGAGGCCCATGGGGACGCCGATATCCGCCAGGACGGCTTCGCTCAGCTGCAGGGAGGCTTCGATGGTCTCCGGCACTGCGTCGTCGACGCCGAGATCGTAGAGCTGAGCCGCGTGCTTGTCGTCGCGGGCGCGGGACACGATGGTGATGTCCGAGCGCTCCTGGCGGGCGGCCGCCACCACGGCCCCGATGGAGCTCGGCGTATCGAGGGTGATGACGAGGGCGCGGGCCTGCTCGATGCCGCAGGCGCGCAGGAACTCGGGATAGGACCCGTCGCCGAAATAGACCGGCTTACCGGCCCTGCGCTGCTCGGCGACGCGGGCCGGATCCATGTCGATGGCGAGGTAGGGCACCTTGTGCCGCTGCAGCATGTCGCCGACGAGCTGCCCCACGCGGCCGTAGCCGGCGACGATGACGCGCCCGGCTTCCTCCGGAGGCGGGGGAACGGCGACAGCGGGGTCGAGGGGGCGCTTCTTCTCCAGCTGCCGGCTCAGGCGCCGTCCCAGCCGGGCGAAGAAGGGGATCGCCACCATGGTGAGCGTCGTCACGAGCAGAAGGCTCTGGCCCGTTTCGCCCGGCACGAGGCCGGCCGCCATGGCGGTGCCGAGGATGACCAGCGCAAACTCCCCGCCGGGGCCGAGCAGGAGCCCCGTCTCGGCGGCTTCGGCCGCATTGAGGCCGAAGGGGCGGCTCAGCCAATAGATGATCACGCTCTTGATGGCGATCACGAGGGTGGCGACCGCCAGGATCGTGAGCGGCGCCTCCAGGAAGCGGACGATGTCAAGACTCATGCCGACCGAGACGAAGAAGACGCCCAGCAGCAGGCCCTTGAAAGGCTGGATCGTGGTGTCGACGGCCCGGCGGTATTCGGTTTCCGACAGGAGGATGCCGGCAATGAAGGCCCCGAGCGCCATGGACAGGCCGCTCGCCGCGGCGGCCAGGCTCGTGACCAGCACCACGAGCAGGCAGGCGGCCATGAACAATTCCGGGCTCTTGGTCGCCGAAACCATCTGGAAGAACGGTCGCAGGACGATACGCCCGAGCACGACGATGACCGCGAGGGCCAATGCGGCCTGAAGGAGCGATGTGACCAGGGTCAGCGTGGTCACCTCCGGCTGCCGGATATCCAGAACCGCGATGGTGAGCAGGATCGGAGCGACCGCCAGATCCTGGAAGAGCAGGGCGGAGAAGCTGGCGCGCCCCGGCGACGTGTTGAGACGCTTCTGTTCCGCGAGGACAGGCAGGACGATGGCGGTGGAGGACAGGGCCAGGGCGATGCCGATGATGACGGCGGCCATGACCGTATCCACCGCCTTGTAGGCGAACAGGCCCAGGGCGAGGGTGCAGAGCACCACCTGGAGCGTCCCGAAGCCGAAGACCATCCGACGCAGAAGGCGCAGGCGCTGCCAGGAGAGCTCGATGCCGATGGTGAAGAGAAGGAAGACCACGCCGAACTCGGCCAGGCGGGAGGTTCCCTCGGGATCCGTGAAGGTCAGCCAGTCGACCCAAGGGTAGCTCGGCATAAGCCGCCCAAGTCCATAGGGGCCCAGCAACGCGCCTGCTGCCAGGAACCCCAGCACCGGGCTGATTTTGAGCCGGTGAAACAGAGGGACGACGATGCCTGCCGTTGCCAGAAAAAGAATGGGTTCCTGATAGGCGTGCAGGTCTATCGCAGCGGCCATTGCTTCCTTCCGGTCAGAGATATTGTCCTTCTACGGGCAAGTGATGCGCAAGGGGTTAATGGCGCTCAAGGCGGCATGCTGGGCGCGACAAGAACGCATGGGACGAGCCCAGATGTCATTCCCGGAACTAGGTCCGGGAATGATACCGAGCGGCTCGATGTCTTAACCCAACGTCGCCAGCGCCTGCGCCAGATCGGCCACGAGATCGTCCGGATGCTCGATGCCGATGGAGACGCGGATGGTGGCGTCGGAGACGCCGAGGCGGTCGCGGGTCGCTTTGGGCACGCCGGAATGGGTGGTGGAAGCCGGGTGCGAGATCAGCGATTCGGTCCCGCCCAGGCTCACCGCCAGCTTGAAGACCTGGAGCGCGTTGAGCACGCGGAAGGCCTCTGCCTCGCCGCCCTTGACGTCGAAGGAGAAGGTGGAGCCGGGGGCGTCGCACTGGTCCTCATAAACCCGCCTGGCCCGGGAGCCCTCGGGCAGGTAGGCGAGGTGATGGACCTTCACCACGCTCGGGTGCTCGTGCAGGAATTGCGCCACGATCTCCGCATTGCGGTTCGCTGCGTTCATGCGCAGGGCGAGGGTCTCGAGCGAGCGGCCGAGCATCCAGCAGGAATGCGGATCGAGCTGCGTGCCGATGGAGGAGCGCAGCAGGCGCACCGTCTTCATCAGATCCTTGGAGCCGAGCGCCGCGCCGGCGATCAGGTCCGAATGGCCGCCCACATATTTCGTCAGCGAATAGACTGAGATGTCGGCGCCGTTCTTCAGAGGCTTCTGGAAGACGGGCCCGAGCAGGGTGTTGTCGCACACGATCACCGGGCGGTGTCCCTGGGCTGCCCCGATCTCGTCCGCGACGGTCCGGATGAGGGCGATGTCGACGAGGGTGTTGAGCGGGTTCGAGGGCGTCTCGATCTTGATCACGGAGACGCGACCCTTGGCTTGCGCCTCCTTGGCGGCGGCCCGGATGCCCGCCTCGTCGACGCCGTCGCCGAAGCCCACGGCCCCGATATCCATGTTGGCGAGGGTCTTGGCGATCAGGGTTTCGGTGCCGCCGTAAAGGGGCTGCGAGTGGAGAATCACGTCGCCGGGCCGGGCGAAGGCCAGGATCGTCGTCGAGATGGCCGACATGCCGGAGGAGAAGAGGAGGCCGGCCTCCGCCTCCTCGAAGATCGCGAGGCGATCCTCGACGATCTCGGAATTGGGGTGGTTGAAGCGGGAATAGACGAGGCCCGCGGCCTCGCCCTGCGGCGGCTCCCGGCGGCCTGCCACGTAGTCGAAGAACTCCTTGCCGTGCTCGGCGCTGTTGAACACGAAGGTGGAGGTGAGGAAGACCGGAGGCTTCACCGCACCTTCCGAAAGGGTCGGGTCATAGCCGTAGCCCAGCATGAGGGTCTCGGGGCGCAGCTTGTGATTGCCGATTCGGTCCTTGTGGTAGCGGTTGTAAGCCATAGATCATGATTCTCCCGATTGGTTTGTTGTCGCCTTGTCCCCTGGCCTTACCCTATGAAGGCGGTTGCCGAAAGGCGGGGGCACGACTTAGGGTCGGGATGAATCCGAGGAAGGGTGAGAATGGCGCGCTTTGCCGGAACCGAAACATATGTGGCGACCGAGGATCTGACGGTGGCCGTCAACGCCGCCATCACCCTGGAGCGCCCGCTCCTGGTGAAGGGCGAGCCCGGAACCGGCAAGTCGGTCTTGGCCGAGGAAATCGCCAGGAGCCTCGGCGCCCCGCTCCTGACCTGGCACATCAAGTCGACCACCAAGGCGCAGCAGGGGCTTTACGAGTACGACGCCGTCTCCCGCCTGCGGGACAGCCAGCTCGGCGACAGCCGGGTGTCGGACATCCGCAACTACATCACGCGCGGCAAGCTGTGGGAGGCGTTTGCGTCCGAGAGCCGGCCCGTGCTGCTGATCGACGAGATCGACAAGGCCGACATCGAGTTCCCCAATGACCTGCTGCTCGAACTCGACCGCATGGAGTTCTTCGTCTACGAGACAGGCGAGACGGTGAAGGCAGCCCAGCGCCCGATTGTCGTCATCACGTCCAACAATGAGAAGGAGCTGCCGGACGCCTTCCTGCGCCGCTGCTTCTTCCATTACATCAAGTTCCCGGATGCCCAGACCATGGCCCGGATCGTCGAGGTGCATTATCCGGGCATCAAGCACCGTCTGGTCGAGGAAGCCTTGAAGATCTTCTTCGACGTGCGCGAGGTGCCGGGCCTGCGCAAGAAGCCGTCGACCTCGGAGCTGCTCGACTGGCTCAAGCTCCTGCTCTCCGAGGATATCGGTCCCGAGCAGCTGCGGGAGCGCGACACCCGCAAGCTCATTCCGCCGCTCCATGGGGCGCTGCTGAAGAACGAGCAGGATGTGAGCCTCTTCGAGAAGCTCGCCTTCATCGCCAGAAGGGACGGCCGCTGATGCTTCGCCTTCTGCTTCTCCGTCACGCCAAGGCCGCCTGGCCTCCCGGCGTGCTCGATCTCGACCGTCCTCTCGCCAAGCGCGGACAGGAGGCGGCCCCTGTGATGGGCACCTATCTCAAGCGGGAGCGGCTCGAGCCCGATCTCGTGATCATCTCGCCGGCGCGGCGGACGCAGGAAACCTGGGAACGGGTCCAGCCCATTCTCGGGGACGTCGAGACGCGCCGGGACGGGCGGATCTACGAAGCGCCCGTCGGGCGGCTCCTGGACGTCGTGCGCGAGGTGGAACCTGGAGTCAGGACCCTGATGCTGATCGGCCATAACCCGGGCTTCGAGGAGCTCGCCAAGCTCCTGATCGGCGAGGGCGACATCGACGGGATCCTGCGGCTCGGCCAGAAATATCCGACGGCTGGTCTGGCCGTCATCGATTTCCCGTTGAAGAGCTGGAGCGAGGTGAAGCAGAAATCCGGGACGCTGGAGCGCTTCGTGACGCCCAAATCGCTGGGGAATGGCGAGGACGATTAGGCGCCCGCGGGTCGCGGAAGATCCAGGTACAGCAGCTCCTCGTCGTGGAAGGTGTCGCCGATCTTGATCGCCTTGCGCTCGATCCCGTAAGGCCTGAATCCGAGACCGTGATACGTGCGCCGCGCGCTCTCGTTCGCGAGGCCCACGGCCGCTTCGAGCATGATCACGTGCCCGGAGGCGTGGTCGATAACCTGCTGGACCAGGGCCTTGCCGACCGCCTGCTTGCGCCAGTCCGGTTTCACGAAGACGCCCCACAGGACGCCCTTATGGCGCGCCTTCATCCGCTCATACACGGCAAATCCCGCTATGCCGACGAGAGTCCTGTCCGAGAAGGCGCCGAAGATCGCGTTCGGGCCCGACGACGGAATGCGGGCCTTGATCGTCTCGAGCGGGAGCGGCGCTTCCTCCTCGTAGCTGGAGCCGAAGGCCTCGGGGCTGCTCTTCAGCGCCTCGAGCCTGAGATCCCGATAGGCCTCCGCGTCGGACGGGTGCAGAACTCGGATGGAGACGGTGGCTGGCATGGGTTCCGGCGGGCGATCGCGTGTGAGCCGTTCGCGGCGGGTCAAAGAGAGTTCCAGGCATTAGACCTCGATTCCCTCACGAGTGCCAAGCACCAGGCATTGAGACTGAACCTGACGGCCCTACCATCGTTCTGCCTGAAAGCTTTTCCAATGTTTTCGGCCGAAGCGGGGGCCGTTCTTCATCATGACGCCTCAGACGATTTTCATGATCGCCCTTGCGGTGCGCGCCGTTCTGCCGGGCGATGGTCAGGAGGCAGGTGAAGCTTCCACACAGCCTGCCCAGCAGGCACCTTCCCTGCAGGCGCGCTATGAACCTGAAAGCCGGGAGGTCACGAACTGGCGGCGAGAAGCCATGGAGGCCCTGGAGCCGAAGCCTGTGGTCGCGATGGCAGCCCTGCTCAAGGCCGAGCGCCCGTTCGTCACCCGTTGCGTCAAGCTCAACAATTATTGGTGCATCAAGAGCGCCCGCTGGAACGGCGAACTCGCAACCGACAGCGAAGGCCACGTGGGCTTCGTCTCCGCCGATCACGGGGCCGATGCCGCCGCCACCCTGCTTCGCCGCTATTATCTCGACTTCAACCGCAAGTCCGCGCTCGATATCGTCCGCCGCTGGGCTCCGGCCGAATGCAACGTCGCGACGGGCATCGGCGGCATCGCCATGCTTGCAGTCAGAGGCATCGGCGGCACCGTGCGGGCGCAATACCTCGCTTCGCGCCGGAAAAAGGGCGGGGCGGTGCGATATACGGCCAAGGCCGTCCCTGGCGGCAGGCCGGGGCGGGTCTCCATGGTGATCCCGATGGCCCCGAAGACGCCGCAATACCGGGTGCCGAGCATCGCCGAAGGCCTGGGCGAGAGGCCGAAGCCGTCCCAGCCCCAGGCCGTCGTTCGGCGGAAACCGGTGAAGGAGCCGGCGGTCATCGCCTCGGCGGCGCCGAAGCCCGCCCCAAAGGTTCAAGTGGCCGCCGCCTGTCCGTCCGAGGAGCAGCGCCACCGCAACTATGCAGGGCGGATGGTCGAAGGGCTGGGGTTGAAGCCGACGGACGACCTGAAGCTGTTCGCCGAGGACGGAACGCCCCAGCCGAACCTGACCCATGTGATGCTGGCCATGTCGGCCTTCGAGCTGGGAGCTCTGCGCGCCAGCCCTGGTCTTGTGGAGGAGGCTATCGAGCGGGCCGCCGCCAGATTGAAGGAGCGGGTGAAGACCGACGAGCCGAAGGCGAACCTCTCTCAGGCGCCGGCACCGAGCGTGGAGCGCTGACGCTGCCTTGCACGTTAGGACTTCAAGCCCCACCTTCAAGCTTGGCTTGAGAGCATTAGGTTCATCTTCGTGTCCGTCATCACCGATCTCGCCTCCCGCGCCGGATCCGCCGCGCAATCGCTCTGGGAGGCCTCCGGGCAGCTGATCCAGCCCTCCCTCCGCCTCGGAGTCACGGGGCTCGCCCGCTCCGGCAAGACCGTCTTCACCACTGCTCTCGTGCATCACCTCGTGCGCGGCACCAGCCTGCCCGCCTTCCGCGCCTCGGCCGAAGGGCGCATCCGGCGGGCGCATCTGACCCATCAGCCCGACGATGCGGTGCCGCGCTTTCCCTACGAGGAGCATATGGCGGCGCTCACCGAGAGCCGCTGCTGGCCGCAATCTACCAATCGTATCAGCGAGTTGCGGGTCGATGTGGAATATGAACGCAAGTCCGGCTGGCGCACGGGGCCGGCCTCGCTTGCCCTCGATATCGTGGATTACCCCGGCGAATGGCTGCTCGACTTGGCGCTTCTCGATGCCGGCTATGCGGAATGGTCCCGGCAGACGATCGAGGCAAGCCGCAAACGGGACCGGGCGGCTGCTGCCCGGCCATGGCACGAAACGTTGAAAACTCTCGACGCCGCAGGCGCTTCCGACGAGATGCTCGCGTCGAAGGCGAGCGAAGCCTTCAAGGAATATCTCGTCGCCCTGCGCGCCGGCTCCGAGGCCGTCGCGACCACGCCGCCGGGCCGATTTCTCATGCCGGGCGATCTTGCCGGCTCGCCGGCGCTCACCTTCGCGCCGGTCGATCTGCCCCAGGGACAGCCGATCGCGCCGGGCAGCTTCGCGGCGCTCATGGAACGGCGCTTCGAGGCCTACAAGACCCATGTGGTCCGGCCCTTCTTTCGCGACCACTTCCAGCGGATCGACAGGCAAATCGTGCTTGTCGACGTGCTGGCCGCCATCGACGCCGGACCGGTGGCCCTCGCGGAACTGGAGGAGGCGCTCGACCAGGTGCTCATGGCCTTCCGGACCGGGCGCAACACGCTCCTGTCCCGCCTGTTCTCGCCGCGGGCCGATCGGGTGCTGTTCGCAGCCACCAAGGCGGATCACATCCACCACACGGATCACGACCGGCTGGATGCGATCCTGCGCCTGCTCGTGAACCGCGCCTCCCGCCGGACCGAGGCTGCCGGCGCCAGGGTTGGCACGGTGGCGCTCGCCTCAGTGCGCGCCACCCGCGAGACGACGATCCGCGAGGGCCGCGAGACCCTGCGTGCGGTCGCCGGCGTTCCCGAGGCCGGCGAGCGGGTCGGGGGTGACATCTTCGATGGCGAGACGGAGGCGGCGATTTTCCCGGGCGAGCTGCCGGAGACGCCGGAGGCCGTGTTCCAGGGCGCCATTCCGCCGGGTTCCTTCCGGTTCCCGCGCTTCCGCCCGCCCAAACTGCCGGTCGATGCGGCGGGCCGCATGGCGAGGATGCCCCATATCCGCCTCGACCGGGCCCTTGAATTCCTCCTGGGGGATCGCTTCGCATGAGCCGCCAACCTCGCGCCTATCGTCTCGATGATCCGAACGTCACGGCCGGCGCCGTGCAGGTGACGGAGGAGCCCTTCGACGCCATCGAGGCCGCCGACGGCGTGGTGGTCCCAATGGGCGAGAAGCGGCGCGCGCCCTGGCTCGCCATCCTGATCTCCGCCCTGTCGGGCCTCCTCCTGATGGGGCTGGGCCTCGCGGTTGAGAACCTGATCGTCGATCTCTTCGCCGTTGCGCCCTGGCTCGGCTGGGCGGCGCTGGGGCTCGCCATCCTGGCAGTTCTGGCGTTTCTGGCCATCATCGGCCGCGAAGCGGCGGGGATCTGGCGCGAGCAGAAGATCGAAAGCCTGCGGGAGGCCGCCATCGATGCCCTTGCGGTCAAGGATCACAAGGCCGCCAAGGGCATCGTGTCCGATCTCCTGAACCTCTATGGCGGCCGGGCTTCGGCGGCCCAGGGAAGCACGCGCCTGCGCGGTCTCACCGACGAGATCATCGATGCGGACGACCGGCTTGCCATTGCCGAGCGCGAGCTGCTGGCGCCCCTCGACATCCAGGCCAAGCGGGCGATTGCCGGTGCCGCGAAGCAGGTCTCCCTCGTCACAGCCGTGAGCCCACGGGCCATCGTCGACGTGGCCTTCGTGATCTTCGCGGCGGTGCGGCTCCTGCGGACGCTTTCGCGCATCTACGGCGGGCGGCCCGGGTTCCTTGGGTTCCTTCGCCTCGCCAAGGCCGCCTTCAACCACCTGGCGGTGACGGGAGGCGTAGCGGTGGGTGACAGTCTCATGCAGCAGGTCCTCGGATTGGGCCTCGCGGCGCGGATCTCGGCCAAGCTCGGGGAGGGGGTGCTGAACGGGCTCATGACGGCCCGCTTCGGTCTTGCGGCGCTCTCCGTCTGCCGCCCGCTCCCCTTCATCCGGGAGGAGGCGCCGAAGATCGGCGACGTGGCGGGGGAGCTGATCAGCCGGGCTGAGGCCGCAGCCACCTGAATGGTGCGGCAAATCGTGCAGGTCCGATCTTTCAACGGTGCAAAAGAGGTGCCCGGGCCTCTTAGACAAATCGATGACACTTAATCTCGTTGTCGCGGCCCCCGCTTGCCTATATAGGGGCGCCACGGTTCATCGGGGAAGAACGGCTGAACATGACAGATATCGTGATTGATGAGGGTTACCGTCCGACAGAAGACGAGCCCTTCATGAATGAACGGCAAAGGGAGTATTTCAGGCGCAAGCTGATCCGTTGGAAGCACGACATCCTCAAAGAGGCCCAGGAAACTCTCGCCACCTTGCAGAGCGAGAACGAGAATCATCCTGACCTTGCGGATCGCGCCTCCTCGGAAACGGACCGCGCCATCGAGCTTCGTGCCAGGGATCGCCAGCGCAAGCTCATTGCCAAGATCGATGCCGCGCTCGCGCGGATCGAGGACGGCTCCTATGGCTACTGCGAGGAGACCGGGGACCCGATCTCCTTGAAGCGCCTGGAGGCGCGCCCCATCGCAACACTCTCACTCGAGGCGCAGGAGCGTCACGAGCGGAACGAGCGGGTCTATCGGGACGACTGAGATCCTCCGTCACTCAATCGAAAGGGCTCCGCTTGCGGAGCCCTTTTTGTTTCGTCTGCAGAGGTCCGAGACACCTCAGCCCTTTTTGTTCGGATCGATCGGGCGCCCGAGAAGCCGGGCGAATTCCGCCTCGATGTCCTCGACGGAGAATGGGTCCGTGGGCTTCTGCGGAGCTGCCGGCTCTTTCGCCTGAGGTGGGAGAGGGGCCGTCACGGGCGGGGGAGGCGGCACGGGGCGCGGCGGCGCAGGAGCCGGAGCAGGCCTGACCGGCGGGGCGGGTTCCGGCTCGTCGGCGAGGTCCTCTTCGTCCTGGCGATCGACGTAAACAGCCACACGCTCAGCATCGGGTGGTGTCGGCTCATGAGGCTCCTCTTCGTCCTCGACTCCCTCGGGCTCAGCCGGGGCTGCCACGCTTGCTGGAGCTGCCGGAGGAGGGGGGACCGGGCTCGCCGGGCGCTTCAATGCCTCTTCGAGCTGCTTTGCCATGTCCGACAGAAGACCCGCACCAGGTCCGGGCCGCTCCGCCGCTGCTGGCCTTTCGACGGGTGCCGGCTCAGGAGCGCGGACCGGCTCCGGCTGCACCGGAGGAGCCGGGGGAACCGGCGTCGGCCTCGACTGGAGCGGCGCAGGCGTGAAGGCCGGACGCGGCTCAGGGCGGTCCACGACCGGGGCAGGAGCGGATGGAGCATTCTGGCCGGGGGGCGTCCTCGCCTCGGCGCGCAGGCCCTGAATGGCAGGGGCGGCCGAGACGGCCACGGCGTCGGGCTTCAGCACGGGCTCAGGATGGGCCGGAATCGGGGCGCTCACCGTGGCCACAGGTGCGAGTTCCTGGTCGATGTCGGATTCTTCCGAAGGGCGGCGCACGAAGGCGCCGAGCTGGGCCGCGAGCTGGCTTTCGATGGAGGGGCGGCCGTTGGGCTCGACCTGCGGGGGACGGGGAGCCTGATCCAGCGTCGGCTCGAAGCGTTCTACGCCCGTGTCGTTGGACGGCGCGGGAATGCGGGCACCGGCGACGCGAACGATGTTGGTCTCGATCACCACGTCGTTGGGACCGCCGATGAGAAGAAGGTGCTCGACGTTGTCGCGGCGCAGAAGAAGAAGCTGCCGCTGCCGGTCGAGATCGTACACGTCCACGATGCCGAGCCGCGGCTGACGGCTGCCGCGCCCGCGATCGCTGCCCGGCATCATCAGGCGGGCGCCTGTCAGCTTGCGGAAGACCACACCGAAGAGCACGAGCAGGATCAGAATGATCGCGAATGCAATCGCGAATTGGACTGCCCGTGACGCTTCGATACCGAAAAGAGATGACACGTTGTACTCTCAAGTGTTTGAAGGCCTATGCAGGCCAGTTCCGTGGTGGTTGTACCACATTGACCGTCAAAGCCAGCGGCAAGGTTAACAGATGGTTAACGGATGCTGGCTCCAGCGAGCGGGCATGTGGGTGAGGACCCGTCCTCAACGATGGGACCAAAATGGGTCTGTTCCCTCTTTCATCAAGGAAAATTGGGATTTCCTATGGCGAAATCCTCTTGCGGCGGCTCTGCCTGGGCCATGAGCCCTTGCATCGGCTCGCGGCTCCGCCTTAGAGGTCGATCAACAATTAGTGTGTAAGATGAGCGACAAGTTCGAGCGGCGGGCTGCAATGTTGCAGCCTGCACATTGAGGCACATCCGCCTCCGTTGAGGATGTTGACAATCCATGGCTTACGAGGGCGACACGCCAAAAGTCTCGGCCATCGACCGTTCTGACCGTCACG
>DASZBB010000073.1:0-4260 GCA_035944695.1 Microvirga sp.
AAGACAGGGAGAGGCATCACCCATAGGCCCGCACGAAGAACGCTATCGTGGTGCCAGCGGCCAGCAGCAGTGTCCCTGCCCGAACGAGCCTGGGAGGCAGGATCCGCCCGATATGCGCCCCGCACCAACCGCCTGCCGTGGCGCCGAGCCCCACCAGAAGGCAGGCCGTCCACGCGACAGCGCCGGCGACGATGAACGACAGGACGGCAATGCCGTTGGCGGCACTCACCATCAGGGTGCGCGGCGCATTCAACGCCTTGACCTCGGCCCCGTCGAGAATGCTCCAGACCGCCATCATCATCAGCCCGACCGCACCGCCGAAATAGCCACCGTAGATGCCGAGCAGGAATTGCAGGCCCAGGATCGTTACAAGGCCAGCCCGAAAGCGCGCGCGCAGCGCCGGCCCGATCTGCCGGCCGAACGCCAGCATGATCGTGGCGACGAGCAGCAGCCACGGCAGGACCTGATCGAACAGGGTGGCTGGCGTCCACAGCAGCAACAGACTCCCGGCGAGCCCCCCCGCCAGCGTGACGATCGCGACCGGCACGAGAGGCACGCCGCACACGCCGGTCAGGCCGTCCCGATAGACCCAAGTGCTGGCGAGGCCCCCTGGAAACAAGGCGACCGTGCTGGTGGCGTTGGCGCTGACCGAGGGCACCCCGGCTCCGATCAGGGCAGGCAGGGAGACGAAAGAACCCCCACCCGCCAAGGCGTTCATGCTGCCCGCGAGCAAGCCGGCCAGCAGCAGAAACAGCGCATCACTCATGAAACGATCCAGCCTGCCGGTTCGAGTGCGAAGGCGCAGTCCAGCGCGAAACCCTGAGCAGCCCAACCATCACGCTGCTCTGTCTGACGCCTCCTTTACCGAGCGGGCGATGCGGCGCAATATGGATGTTTTGGAGTCATCCTTCGGCTTTGGCGAAAGAAAGGGACGACGTTCTCTAGGCCAGTGCATGACCAGCCTTCGTCCAAGACGAAGAGCGGGATCGGCATATCCGACAATAGGATGGGACGTTCGAGCTCGGTCGAGCCAGTGCGGCACCTGCTGCAGGATCGGACCAGCGCGGCCTTCATGAACGGTACGGCGCTGAAAAAGCCCTACTCCCCCATCAGCCGATCAATCAGCGCCTTCGGATCCAGCCCCAACGCCTGGGCCACGGCGATGAACTCGACCACGTCCAATCGCCGTTCGCCGCCTTCGTATTTGGCGACGAAGGACTGGGGCTTGCCGAGGCGCTCGGCGACCTCGACCTGCGTGAGGCCGGCATTCCGGCGGGCCTCGATCAGGAGTTCGCACAGCCGCTGATATTGCTGCGAGTAGATGGTCTTTTCCATCGGCTGCCCCTGCCCTGACAGCCGCGATATTTGCCCTTTCACAGTATCCCATATTGGGATATTGGTCGGAGCAAGAACGACGTATGCTCCTTGCCATGCCCACCTCCTGGACACGCTCCCGCGAAGCCGATATCTGGCGCCGGCTCGATCCGGTTCGGGCGAGCCGCGTCATGGCGGGGTCCTATGGCGAGGGGCCGGGGCCGAGGTGCTGCTGCGGGCGTTTCCGGAGGAGCGGGACCGGAACCCGGCCGCCGTGCGGTTCTGGCTGCGGGTCTATGCGGCCCTGACCGGAGCGCCCCGGGCCGGGGCGCGCCCGCCCGGCTGACGGAGCAGGCCACCTGCCGCAACGTCACCGTCTTGCATGGAACGGGGTGGGCGGCGCCGCATGGCGGCCACGGCTTCCATGCATCGGCCCGCAGGCCTCAAACGAGCTCTTGCGTCAGAGTTCGCCCGACCCTGGCTCCGGCCTCCTCGGGCGTCCTGAACAGGGGCGCGTCCCCGATGTTGCACTTGCCGAAGCCGGCTTCCAGGTACCACCAGCCCTTGTGCTCGGAGTCGTGGTGCGTCCCGTCGAGGCGGACGACCACGGCCGCAAGCTGGTTGTCCGCGAGGACAAGCCTGCCGTCGGTGTCATGGCCGTCGATGAGCACGCGCATGGGAGTAAACGAGATGTCGAGGATCATAGCCTTCGCCTCCAAGTTGGGGCGAAAGGTCAGCGCCAAATGGCCGGACACCCTGAGAACAAGTTCTTCTAATAGACCAATTTAGCCATATAGTCTTTCACATATGTTTTATTTGGATGCTGGCAAGTCTTCTCTAAGAACCACGGAAAATTCGATAAATCGTCTTCGACCCATGAAATTACGCTCGGGGATTAACATAGATCAGCGACGGACATTCGTTTGTGTGCCAGGGTGGCCTCATTGTCAGCAACCGAGCCGAGGCGCTGATACCTGAGAGATGCGATGTGCTCCCGCCTGCGAACGAGGGGGAGCCGTCATGCACTCACCTTTCCATCCCGACTACAATCCGATGATCCGTAGGATGCAGAGCGTCTTCACGCTCACCGACGACGAGCGGCAGGCTCTTCAAAGCCTGCCGATGCAAGTGCAGGTCATCAAGGCCGACCAGGACATCGTGCGCGAAGGGGATCGTCCCTCCCGGTCCTGCCTGCTCCTGAGCGGCTTCGCCTGCACCTACAAGGTCACGGCACAAGGCAAGCGCCAGATCGTTTCCTTCAACATCCCGGGCGATATTCCCGACCTGCAGAGCCTGCACCTGAAGGTGCTCGACAACAGCATCGGCACCATCAGCACCTGCCGGGTGGGGTTCATCACCCATGAGGCCCTGTGGGACCTCTGCACCCGCTATCCGCGCATCACCGCGGCGTTCTGGCGCGAGACCCTGATCGATGCTTCGATCTTCCGGGAATGGGTGTTGAATGTCGGCCGCCGCGAAGGCGTCAGCCGCATGGCGCACGTTCTGTGCGAGCTGATGGTGCGGCTGCGGGCCGTGGGCCTGGTCGAGAACCATGCCTGTGATCTGCCGATCACCCAGGGCGAGTTCGCCGATGCGCTCGGCTTCACCACGGTGCACGTCAACCGGGTGCTGCAGCAGATGCGAACCGAGGGTTTGATCGAGCTGAGCGGCGAACGGCTGAACGTTCCCGATTGGGAGAAGTTGAAGCAGTTGGGCGAGTTCGACCCGACCTATCTTCACCTGGAGACCGATCAGGCTGCCGCATGACCCTCACCTTCCAGCCAATCCGCGTGGCGACGGGCTTCGACGAAGAGGGCATGATGGTCCTCGACGCGGAGCAGCGGCTCGTGGCGGTGCTGGTTCGCCTCTCGGACCGGAACGAGGTCGCCCCCGGGCAATGGAATCTCGAGGCGGGCTTCGGACCCGTCAACGGGGTCACGCCCCCCACCTTCGCCGATCTCGACGCCGCCCGGGACTGGATCGGCCAGCGCCTCGCGAGAGGCTGGTAGCGGGCCTGCTCCGATGGCCGTCCCCTAACGCGATCGGGATCCGGCGGCCATTCCACTGTCCTGCTCACACCCTCGCCGTCATGGCCGGGCCTGACGGGGACAGGATGGGGAGCGCAGACTCCGAGATGTGCGGCTCCTGAAGGCCGGCCTGGCGATGGGGACCGGATTCATGACGATCTTCGCGCTGAGCAACCCCACCTGACGCGCCGGGATCCGCCGATGACGAACCCGCCAAGCTGAAACATCCGCAGTCCGGCACCGTTAGCGCTCGTCGCACGAAGCAACAGGAGCAACCCCATGGTGTCGCTGAAACCCCTGGCCGAGCAGGTCGTCGTCATCACGGGAGCCTCGAGCGGGATCGGGCTGGTGACCGCCCGGATGGCGGCGCGGGCCGGCGCGAAGGTGGTGCTCGCGGCGCGCAACGTGGAGGCGCTCAAGAGCCTCGAGGACGAGATCAACGGCGGACGCGGCGAGGCCTATGCGGTGCCCACCAACGTGGGCGACGAATACGACGTGGAGCGGCTGGCGCAGGCCGCGATCCAGCGCTTCGGGCGCTTCGACACCTGGGTCAACAATGCGGGCATCTCGATCTTCGGGCGCATCATGGACGTGTCCACCAAGGACATGCGGCGCATGTTCGAGACCAATTTCTGGGGCGTGGTCTACGGCTCGCGGGCGGCCGCGAAGCACTTCGCCGAGCGCCGGGAGCCGGGCGCGATCATCAATGTGGGCTCCTTCTTCGGCGACCGGGCGACGCCCGTGCAATCGACCTATTCCGCGTCCAAGTTCGCCCTGCACGGCTTCACCGACGCCCTGCGCATGGAGCTCGAGGCGGACGGGATGCCGGTCTCGGTGACGCTGATCCATCCGGGCCGGATCGACACGCCCTACAACGAGCACGCCCGCTCCTACATGAAGCGCCAGCCGGCCCATCACG
>DASZBB010000074.1:0-3344 GCA_035944695.1 Microvirga sp.
GGCAAGAACTACATCGAAACCGTCTGGGGGCGCGGCTACGTCCTGCGCGAGCCCGACGAGAACGAAGTCTTCGCTGAATCCAGCGTCGCGTAAGACACCTACACAGTTGCGGCAGACCTGCCAGTGCCCCGGAGCGATCCGGGGCTCTTGCTTTTTGCCCGGAGTGCGGCAGACGGTGCCCGGCCATGCCCGCCGAACGATCGCCTGCTGCCGTGCCCAAGGTTCCGACCGCCCGATTTTCCACCGGCGCGCTCCCGCCGGAGGACCGCTTCGAGGCCTGGCGGGGGACCATGGCGGCATCGCACGAGGTGACGGCCGACCCGGTCGACTTCACGGGCGAGGTCGTCTCCACCCGCCTCGACGGCATGATTGTGCACGTGATGCGCGCGAGCCCCCAGACCACCGCGCGCGATGAGCGCCGCATCCGGCGAGATGGCCTCGAGCACCTGGTGCTCTATCTCAACGCCGCCCCCGCCCGAGCCGACACCGGTGATGCCGAGATCGACCTCCCCCCGCACGCGATCAGCGTCAGCGACCTCTCCCGGACCAACCGACGCAGCACCTCCCCGGAGCTCGACTCCATAGTGGTCAGCATTTCGCGGGACCTTGTTGCCGAGGCACGCGGCCACACCGATGGTCTGCACGGGACCATTCTCGAACATGGCGCCGGGGCGTTGCTGGTCGCGCATCTGCGCAATCTTGCCTGGCATGCTCCGACCGTCGAGCAAGCGTCGGCAGCGGCTGTGGCCCGCGGCACCGCGCAGCTGCTGGCGGCCTGCCTCGATCCGTCGCGCAATAACCTTGAGCTCGCCCGACCGCAGGTGGAAACAGCCGCTCTGGCGAGAGCCCGACGCTACATCGACGCCAACGTCGGCGCCTTCGAGCTGTCGCCCGAGCGCCTGACCCAGGCCGTGGGCGTGTCGCGCAGCACGCTTTTCCGATTGTTCGAGCCATTTGGAGGCGTCGCGCGATACATCACCGGCCGGCGACTCCACGCCGCCCGGCGGGCGCTTGGCAATCCGCACACGAGGCTTCGCATCTCGGAGATCGCGCACCGGCACGGGTTCGCCAGCGATGCCCGCTTCAGCAGGGAGTTCAAGCGCAGCTTCGGGCTGTCGCCCAGCGAGTTCGTGCGGGATGGTGCGGCCGTTGCGGGTCGCGACCCGATTTCCGCCCTCGGCGGCTTCGCCGAGTGGGTCCGGGACATCGGGTAGCACTTCAGGGAATCCCGAACACTTGATGCTGCGTCCAAGATGGCGGCACGGCGCTTGTCGCCCTCGCCCGGACACGCGAGAGACCGCCTTCGGTGTTGCCGGCGGCGGACGGCGGAGCGGGGGCTCGTGCGATGCAGCATTTTCTGTGGCTGATACTTATTTCCTGCATCGCGAGTCTCGCCCTGCTCGGGCCTGCGCAAGCAGACGACCCGGCGGGAAGCGAGACTTACCAGATCAATCTCAGGTCCACGACGCAGGATGAGGACGGCGTTCATTTCGAGTTTTCTGTTGTGGACCCGCAGAACCAGCCCGCTCAGGGATCCCTCTTCGTGTATCTCGGAGACGGGACCACGAGCTCTGCGGCGCTCGTCAACGGTCTCGGCACTGTGGATCACTTCTATATCTACGGGGGCACCTACACGATTGTCGTGACTTACGTCGGCGGCGCAGAACCGGTCACCGCCATTTGGACGGTGTCCCTGCAGGGTTCGGCCCCGTCGTCATGGTCGTCGTCCTCCTCCTCGTCGTGGTCCTCGCCGCCCTACTCGTCGTGGTCGTCTCCGCCCTACTCGTCGTGGTCCTCGCCGCCCTATTCCGACCCCTCCTCGTCCGAACCGTCCGTGTCGTCGGAGCCTCCTGTCTCGTCGGAAGACCCATCGAGCGAATCGTCGGCTTCTTACGAACCATCGCAGGAGCCCTCAGGCGAACCATCGTTGGAGCCTTCGTCCGAGCCGTCGTGGGAGCCTTCCTCCGAGCCATCGAGTGAACCATCGGTCGAGCCCAGCTCCGAGCCGACATCCGAACCCTCTTCCGAGCTCCCTTCCGAGCCGGGTGTCGACAGCATGGCAGGACTGAACAGTCTGCTCGACGCGCGCACCAATGCGCTTGCACCGGCCGAGACCACCGGCACCCGCGTCGACCGGCTCAACGGGAGCGCTCCGAGCGGAGATCCAAGCTCGTTCGTGTCCGCTTTCGCGTCACTCACATCCGGCACTCCAATCCGTCTCTCCGGCAGCCTTGCGGCCATTGATCAGGCGAGCGGCGCGCAGAAGCAACGCGATCTCGACATCTGGTTCAACGGGACGTTTGGCGTACTTGGCAGTTCGGCCACGGGTGAGTTCGGCATGGCGACGATGGGCCTCGACGGGCTTCTCACCGACGATGTGCTGCTGGGCCTCAGCCTGCAGCTCGATACCTCTCGCATAACGCAAGGAAACGCCGAACTGCAGGGCAGCGGCTGGCTGATGGGCCCCTACCTCACCGCACGGGTCGCCCCCGACCTCTATGTCGACCTATCGGCCAGCGCGGGGCTCAGCCAGAACAGCATTTCACTTGGCAACAGCCTGACCGCCTTCGGCGGACAACGCTGGCGCGCGAGTGGAGCGCTGCTCGGCGACTGGCAATCAGGTGCGTGGGGAATCTCGCCCGAACTGCGCTTCAGTTGGTACTCGGAATCAACAGATCCTCATGCCGGTCCCACCGGACCAGTTCCCCGTCAAGACTCGGCGCTTGGGCGAGTCGCGCTGGGGCCGACGGTGCGCTACCGCTTTGGTCTGGGCGACCTCGACACCCAGGCGCGCGTGAAGGTCTCGACGCAACTCGACTCCATCGCCGATCGCCTCGTCCTCAGCCTGGGTGGTGATGCCGGCCTCAGCGTGAACCTGCCGCACGGAGCCAATCTCGATCTCGGCGTTTCGCTGCAGGGGCTGACGCAGGCCCACTCGGCAAGCATCAGCTGGCGCGCAGGGCTTTCGGGCAGGCTGCCCTAGAGCTCAACCGGCTTCGGCGAGCTTTTCACTCTCGGGGGTGAACTTCGCTTCGAGGATGTCGCGGTCAAAGGGCTTCATCATGTAGTCGGAGGCGCCGGCTTTCATGGCGACGGCGATCTGGCCGATGTCGTTTTCGGTGACGCAGAACACGATGTGCGGCAGGTGGCCGCCAATATAGGCGCGGATCAGCTTCAGGAATTCGAGACCGCCCATGACCGGCATCTGCCAGTCGAGCAGGATGGCGTCGGGCATTTCCTGCCGGCACTTGTCGAAGGCTTCCTGGCCATCCTCGGCTTCGTCGACAATATAGTCGAGATCCTCGAGGATGCGCCGCGCAACCTTCCTGACGACGCTTGAATCA
>DASZBB010000075.1:0-1893 GCA_035944695.1 Microvirga sp.
CATCAATCAACTTCGCTATAGCCCTGTCGGAAAGGTCTCGCTCTCGCCTCGGAGTGGATCCCTGACGGGCAGCGAGGTGACGGCCGCGGTTTCCTCAAACCAAACGAAGGCGTCGAACTGCTCCGGCAGCACGGCCTCGAAGTAGTGGCTCGAAAGCTCGCTTTCGGGCCGGTAAACGACCCCGATCGCGCGTTCAAGCCGCGGCTCTGCCAGTGCCTCCCTCAGTTCTCGTGCCTGGGGCGCTCGTAGGTCCGTCAGACTGCGGCTGTGACCAGACGCACGGAAGAGGGCCTCATAGCTGTCGGGGCGGGCGGGCCGAACCTGCATGACCCGCATCGGCTCGTCCCAATCATCCGCCGCCGCAACGGTGCCGCGATCGGCTCCGAAGCCGATCAGGACGGCCTCGTCGCCGTAGGCGGTCTTCACCAGTTCGCCGATGTTGAACTCGCCCTCCCAGCCCATCGCGGTCGCGGCCGCATTGCCGATATGCGAGTTGTGCGCCCACACCACCGCTTTCTCGCCATGGCCGATAAGGTTCTGCAGCGTCTCGAACATGTGCCGGTCACGCACGTTCCACGACTCGACGGAACCACGGTACATGGTGCGGTAGTATTGTTCGGCGGCGCGCACGATGCGGGCGTTCTGGGCGGCATCAAGATAGGCTTCCGGATCGTCTGCAGTGTCGGCGAGCCGCTGTTCCTGCATCTTCTGGAGGATTTCGGTCACGGCGGCCTCGCAGGGATGTTGGCTTCCGAACATCACCTCACGACCATAGCGCTCCGGCTTGGCATGCCAGGGGCTTAGGCAGCCGTACCGGTCGCGCGCCTGCCGGGCCGCGTCAGGATCGACCTGGTCCAGGTAGCGCAGCACGGCCTGCATCGAGGCTCCGAGGCTGTACACGTCGAGGCCCCGGAAGCGGACGTGCTGGTCAGGCTCACGACCGGCGTTGAACGCCCGCAACCCCTCGGCAAGGCTCAGGATTTCCGTGTTGCGCCACATCCAGGTGGGAAAGCGCGCGAACGCCCCCGCCGGGAACGGCGTGTCGGTCTGATGCCGCAGGAAACGATCGATGTGGGCCGCGTCCGGCCAGTCCGCCTCGACGGCGACGATCCGGAAGCCGTGATGCGCGACGAGGTGCTGCGTGATGGCTGCTCGGGCTTGGTAGAACTCAGCCGTTCCGTGGGTCGCCTCACCGAGCAGCACCACCTTGGCACGTCCCAGCCAGTCGAACCGGGTGCCGAAGCCGGCGCTGTCAGGGGCAGGCAGCACCTCCGCATTCCGGCGCAGGAGCTCGATAAGGTGCTGGCGATCCGTTGATGAATTCATGATCGTTTCAGCCTCACGGCTTTCTACGCTCCATCCGTGCGCGAGTTCAGGCGCAAGAAGGTCAGGTCAGGATTCGTGAGAAGGCGGCCTCGACCATCTCCGCCGGCACGACGTGGCCGCCATCGAAAGGCCGGTAGTCGACATCGTAGTCCGACTGCGCGAGTGCCGCCGCCAGGCGGTCGCCGCAGCGCTCAAATGGCAGGACCGGGTCCTGGCGGCCGTGGGAGATGAAGATCCGTGGGTGATCCTCGGTCCTGCTCGGGGCTGCGAACCCGGGTGAGAACGCCAGGATGTCGCTGAACAGGGTCCCGTTCACGAGCCCGAGCGACAGGGCATAGGAAGCCCCATCGGAGAAGCCTGCAATCGCGATACGATCCGGATCAACGGCATAGGTCTCGAAGAGCCGTTCGAGGGCGTGATCCAGGAAGGCAACATCGGGGCCGTAGTCGCGCTGGATCACGTCCCAGGTGGCACCGCGCGCGTCGGGCGCGAGGACCAGGACCGTGTGCCGGTCGGCCGCGGCGGCAACCATCGGCATCACGTCACCGGCCCAGGCGCCGGCTCCGT
>DASZBB010000076.1:0-2747 GCA_035944695.1 Microvirga sp.
GTTCTTTCTCCTGGGCTACATTCCGTACCGCCTGCGGCATCATCGCCACGGCGAGACGATCAAGCTTGGTTTCATCGTCCTCGACGTGGCCCTGGTGACGGCCGCAATCCTGGTCCCGCCACCGGCGAGTCTCGGCAACGACTGGCCGATCCAGACCCGCCTGCGTGGCCAGGAGTTCCTCTACGTTCTCCTTCTCCTCGGAGAAGCTGCGCTCACCTATTCCCCGAGGAGGGTGCTCTGGACGGGGGTGTCGATCCTCGTCATCTGGTCGATCGGGGTCTTCTCGATTTACTCGCAACCGGACACGCTGCGGTTCAACGATGTGGTTACCGAGGGAGTTCTCACGTCAGCCGCGGTCCTAGACCTCTCCTTCAAGCCTGCCTTTGTCGGCCTGACAGCCTGGTACACCCAGCTTGTCGCGACCTCCCTGTTCACCCTGCTCATCACACTCGCCGTCTGGCGCAGCCGGCAGACCTTGTTGAACCAAGTCGAGGCCGAGGTCGTGCGCGCCGACCTTGCGCGCTATGTGTCACCGGACGTGGCCGAGGCGCTCACCAGGCGTGGAGAGACGGCATTTGGAGAGCCGGCGACACGAACGGTGGCTGTCCTGTTCGCAGATATCGTCGGCTTCACCAAGCTCACCGAACCTCTCTCACCCGAGCGCACGTTTTCCTTGCTGCGCAGCTTCCAGGAGCGGAGCAGCGCCATCGTCTTCAGGCACGGCGGCACGCTCGACAAGTACCTGGGCGACGGCTTCATGGCGACCTTCGGCTCCATCGACCAGCAGCCGGACGCACCGGCCCGGGCGCTCGCGTGCGCCTTCGAACTCCAGCAGGAGATCGAGCGCTGGAGCCGGAAAAGGTCCGCCCGCGGCGCCGATCCGCTGCGTGTCTCGGTCGGTGTTCACTGTGGCCCGGTGACGGTTGGCAATCTCGGCGGCAGGGAGCGCATCGAGTTTACCGTCGTGGGCGATGTCGTGAACGTGGCGAGCAGGCTCGAGGAGGTGACACGCGAGATTGGCGGCTCGATCATCGCTTCGGAGGATTGCATCCGCGCCGCGGCAGATCAGCAATGGCTCGCGAGGTTCCAGTCCTCCCGCCAGGTTCAGCTTCGTGGCAGGCGGCAAGGCCTCCTCGTTCACATCGCCACGTGACGGATGCCGCCGGGCGTGGTGTGTGGGAGCTTGCGCCAGGGTGTCGCGTTCACCCATGAGGGTTGCGGCACCATCTCTCCTACCTCGTTACCGTGCGGAGACCTGATATGGCAGTTCGCATCCCCCAAAGCCTGTCGACCGGCCTTCAGCCGGAGATGGGCTGGAGCGTGCTTGATTACGAACTCAGGGAGCAGAAAGCGCATACGCTCGGCACCTTGAGCAGCCAGGTCGAGCAGGCTCTGGCGGCGTTGCGGGTCTTCGATGCCGAAGCGCACGAGGCAGATAGGGAGCAGCGTCGCCATGCCTTGCTGGACGGGGTAGCCGACCTCGTCTGGGCCTTCATGATCCAGCGGGAGCTATGCGGCCTCCGGAACTGGGACGCTGTGGTAAAGGACTACGGCATTCCCCGCGAGGTGCTGAACCGGGTCGGGCAAGTCAGGCGCAGGGCTGAGTAGCGGAATGGGATCCACCCCCTCCCACAAGTGGCTTGAGCTACCTCGACCGTGAGCGCGGGCTCAGAAAGTCTCCTTCGGTTCAGAGATCGAGATTCCCTTCGCGTCCGGAATGTCCGGTTCAATAAGGATTACGGCCTTCGGGCTTAGGTTTGAGGGATAGCGATGGCTGCCATTTCGCTGGACGGCTTTATCACCGCAATTTCATCCTGCGGGGACTGGAGCAAGCGTCTGTTCCGAACTCGTCGGCGCATGGACGGGCGAACGACCCTGCGGTGATGCGCGTCGTAAGGTGATGCGAGTCAGCTCGGAGGGACGCCCGAGCCTCAAGGCGAAGCCGGGCCATAACGCCGTGCCGTTGTTGACGTAGAGTGTCATGCCGCCAACCGCGTATCGGCCCGAGACGAAGCCGTTGTTGGCACGCGCAACCAGCCGGTCCAGTCCGGGGATCATGCCGCCGTGGGTATGTCCGGACAGTTGCAGCGCCACACCACGTGCGGCCGCCTGGGCCGCGTTTCTCGGCTGGTGGTCGAGCAGGATGATCGGCGTTCCGGACGGCGCGCCCTCAAGCGCTGCCGACAGGTCCGGTGCCGGATGGGAGGATCGAGGCGCCGACAGGTCGGTGACGCCGGCCAGTACAAGCGATCCGCCATCATGTTTCAGGACCGTATGATCGTTGGCGAGTGCCTGCATCCCCAGACTGGCATACTGGCGCATCCACTCCTCGTAGCCGAAGAAGTACTCGTGGTTGCCGGGGATGACCCAGACGCCGTCCTTCGCACGCAGGTCGCGTAGTGGCGCTACGTCGGCACGCCGCGCGCCGAATGAGCCGTCGATCAGATCGCCGGTGACCACGATCAGGTCGACCCCCAGCGCATTGGACCGCTCGACCACCGCTTGCGTCCACTCCCTGGGAAACAGGCGACTGATGTGCAGGTCGGTCAGTTGCAGGAGCCTGTAGCCGTCGAACTGAGGCGGCAGGCCCGGGATGGCGATCTCGAGATCCTTGAGGGGCGGCACACGCGTCGCTTGGTACACGCCGAGGGCCGAGAGCAGCATAGCCGCCGTCGCGGCCGTGTAGCGCACGCTGTCCGGTATGCCTCCGCCGCCCCGGAACAGCCGCGCGATCAACGCGATCACAT
>DASZBB010000077.1:0-49029 GCA_035944695.1 Microvirga sp.
ACCTCCATCTCCAGGTTTCCCCGGAAAACGGTGTACTCACCAAAGCATAGAACTGGTCGATGTTCTCTCGCGATCCGTAAGGATCGCCGCAAGGACACCGCCGCCTACGCTTCTCTTCCCTCTCAACAATGTCAAAGAGCAAAACGTCCAAAGACGCCACAGAACCCCAAGCCGCAAGATCGCCCCGACGGGCCATCCAAGCCTTGAAGTCCCCGCAGCCGGTCCCAAAAGAACCCCGCCGCCGATGAAGTTGTTCTACTCGAACCCCTTCCCTAGGTCAACACCTTTTTCGAAGAAATTTTATCGAAATCGGCACCTCCCAGCGCCAGTCAAGTATTCAGGCAAGCTTCAGCATTCGCAGAAGCGTATTCGCCTCTGCGTCGACATCATCCGGATCAATCTAGTCGATCCGAATGCTTCCACCTTGTCGTCAGAGGAGCCCTGGAGACGTGCCATATATTGGCTTCCATGGCTCGTGCCGTTGATCGGGATCAAAAAGGATCGCGATCGAGACCCGAACGAGAGGAGAGATCCGAGGATCTCGGCCGCGTCGGCGTCGTATTGGAGTGAAGCTCGCCCGAACCAAGTTCCGGCGGGGCTGCGGATATGTCGATTCCCCGATCGTTTGTCAACACCCGGAAGAACGATATGGCGGTCGAGCGCTCCAGGCACAGGCATTTAGTGGAGAGGCCGCCCTCATGGGCGGCGCGTACGGGGAGAACATGTCCGTAGGACGGGAGTCGAACCCGCAACATTCGGCCTGGAGGTGCCGGACTCCGCCCGCCCCTCCCCGGCAGACGCCGTGCGTCGCCTCTAAGGCCGGAACACCCTCCTCATAAGGGAAACGAGCCGAGCCGCATGTTCGCGATGCGGATCCAGGTCTGGATCGTAGATGGTGACCGTCATGCCGGCGCAGAGCCTCTGATCGACGAGCGCGCGCAGGAGACGAACGAGGTCCGCCTCGTCGATGCCCGGAGAGCCTGGACTGTCGACCGCCGGCATCACGCTCCGATCGAGCACATCGACGTCAAGATGGACCCAGAATGGCCAGCCCGGCTGCTTTCCGAGCACCGTCCACGTCCGTGCGATCACCGCGGCTAGGCCGAGATCGTGTGCGGCGAACACGTCGATGCGGGTGATGGCGGTGTCGTTGATGTCCGGCCAAGGAAAATCGGCATCGCGGCTCTCGCGCTCGCCGATCTGCACGACCTGCTCGTCCGGAACGAGCGGTCCCTCCACCTGCGGCCACTCGGTCAGGAGAGGCTCACCGCGTCCAGTGGCCAGAGCAAGATCCATTCCGGCCACGGCGCCCGGAGCCGCGGCAGCATCGTAGTTGCCGGGATGGCGGAAGTCGCTATGCCCGTCGATATGCACCAGGGACAGCGGCCCGCATCGGCGACGGCCCGCCAGGGCTCCGAGCAGGATCGAGCAGTCGCCGCCGACGATGATTGGAAAGGCCGTGGGATCATGGTTCAGGGCCGCAACGGCGTCGGCAAGCTTCAGGCAGAACGCCTTGATGGACGCGCCATTGAGGAGCCCTGTCCCGACATCCGGGAGAGGCGAGTAGGCCGGACGGTCGAGGTCGATGATCCGGGACGGTGAAAGGGCCTCGACGAGACCCGCCTGCGTCAGAACCTCGGGCGCCCGCCAGGTCCCCGGCTCATGGCCGGGAGCAAGAGGACGCAGACCGAGATTGGACGGCGTCCGGATGAGGAGAGTGTTGCGAAGCATGTCGCATTTCCGACCGACGATCCGAGGTGCGTCAAGCCCTCACATTTCGCCCCTCGACGTCCGCTCCGAATGATGGGGGCGATCAAGCGTCGCCAATAGGACGTTGCGCACGCGCCTGATGTCCGTCGCCGAATGTGGACCGCACGAACTCCCAGGCTGCGACGAGGTGGCGCCGCAGCGCCTCCTCGGCGCCGTCCGGATCGCGTGCCGCGACGGCGTCGAAGATGGCTTCATGACCTGCATAATTCATGTGGTCGATATCGGCGCCGCGTTTCATGGAACGCCAGTGTTGAATGAGCCACTCCACATAGGCCTTATGGACGGCCGGATAGATGGGGTTGCCGGGGATCCGATAAAGGACCGCATGGAAGGCCGCATCGGTTTCGTCGAACTGCGTTGGATCGCCGATGGCCTGACGGTTGGCTTCCAGCGCGGCACGAAGCTCTTCGATATCGTCACGCCGGGCATGACTGGCAGCCCAGCGCGCCAGCGCCGCCTCGAGGAAGATGCGGGAGTCGAACAGATTCCAGACGCCTTTTCGGTCCACCATGAGATGCCCGACGAGGTTGCCGACCTTGTCGATCGCGATCTCGTAATCGGGCTTGCGCACGATGGGACGATGGCCCAGGCGGGTCAGGACGAGCCCGCGATTGGCCAGCGCGACAATGGCTTCCCTGACCGCCGACCGGCTCACGCCGTAGCGCTGCATCAGATCCCGCTCGGCAGGCAGGCGATCGCCCTCCTGGAGATCGCCTGCCTGGATCATCCGCACGAGTTCTTCCGCAACGGCATCCGACCGGCGCCCGACCGGGTCCTTGCCCAGCAGTTCTATTCCGTGACTCATGCCTCCCCCGCCGATCGCTCGCGCCGCCAATCCGCCACGCGGAGAATTCCTCCACATATCGGCTAACATATGGTCGGACCAAACGCCAGCCCGCAGCGTAGCGCTTCGGATCGTTGGAGAAGCACCCGCAGCGAACAGGCGCAATGCTATTCCCTTGACAGTCAACATTCCGCTGCTCCATCCTTATTTCGGTCATACCAAAGAGATCCGATAACGGACGTTTGGTTTGATGTTGCTCAGCTTGAGCAAGCTCGGAGGAAACACGAGTGACGCCAGTTGCAGGCATGACAGGGTCAGGCTCCGCCTCTTCCCTCCAGGGGTCCTCTTTTATCGGGAGGTCCCGATGACCGCTTCCGCTCCAACCCGTCACGCGCAAACCGTGACCCATTATCAGATGTATATCGACGGGGCCTGGACCGACGGTCAGGCCCCTGGGCGTCTCGATGTCGAGAATCCGGCCGACGAGTCGGTTTTCGCCACCGTGCCCGTCGGTTCGGTGAACGATGCGACGGCCGCTCTGGAGGCTGCCAAGCGCGCCCAACCGGCCTGGGCCGCTCTCCCGCCGATCGTGCGCGCAGGCTTTGTCTCCGATCTCGCGGCTGCCGTCCGTCGCGAGAAGGCGCACCTTGCCCGCATCGTGGTGCTCGAACAGGGGAAGCCCCTGAACCAGGCCGAGGGCGAGATCGACGCGGTCGTGACGTTTCTCACCTTTGCGGCCGAAAGTGCGCGGCGCATCGAAGGCGATATCATGCCTTCGGATTTCCGGAATGAGGAAGTCTGGATCCGACGCGTTCCCTTCGGAGTCGTCGTCGGCCTCACGGCCTGGAACTATCCGGCAGCGCTCGCCGCGCGCAAGATCGGCCCGGCCCTCGTGGCCGGCAACACCATGGTCGTGAAGGGCCATGAATCCACCCCTCTGTCCGCCATCGAGATCGCCAGGCTCGCCCATGAGGTCGGGCTGCCGAAAGGCGTGCTCAACGTGGTGACCGGCGATGGGCGCACCATCGGCGACGCCCTCGTGCGCTCGCCGCTAAGCGATCTCATCACCATGACGGGCAGCGTCCGTGCGGGACGGGAGATCTACGCGGCAGGCGCCCAGGATCTGAAAGTCGTCCGCCTGGAACTGGGCGGCAAGGCGCCCTTCATCGTCCTGGACGACGCCGACGTCGACGCGGCCGTGGACGCCGCGATCGTCTCGCGCTTCACGAATTGCGGGCAGATCTGCACCTGCAACGAGCGCATGTATCTGCACAAGGCCATCGCCGAGCCCTTCCTCGACAAGTTCGTGGCGCGCGTGAAGGCACTCAGACTCGCCGATCCCATGACGAATCCCGACATGGGGCCGAAGGTGAACCGGCCCGAGGTCGACAAGGTCGAGGAGATCGTCAACGAGGCGATGGCGGCAGGCGCCGAGGTGCTCGCCGGCGGACACCGGCTGACCGAGGGCGCGTTCGCACGGGGGCACTGGTTCGAGCCGACCGTCCTGCGGGTCGACAGCAACCGGGCCTCGGTGATGCAGCGGGAGATCTTCGGCCCAGTGGCGCCCGTGATGACGGTCGACAGCTTCGAACAGGCGCTGACCTTCGCCAACGACACGAGCTACGGCCTGTCGGCCTATGTCTACACGAACGATCTGCGCCGGGTCATGCGCCTCTCCCGGGAGCTCTCCTTCGGCGAGCTCTACGTCAACCGCCCCTGCGGGGAACTCGTCCAGGGCTTCCACACGGGCTGGAAGCATTCGGGCCTCGGCGGTGAGGACGGCAAGTACGGTTTCGACGGATACCTGCGGAAGCAGACCACCTATGTCCGCTGGTGACTACCTGCGGCCCTGAGCGGCTGCGGCAACACGCAAAGAACCCCGGCAAAGGGGCGAAAAACTTCATGGAGGAAGAGAATGCTCAGAAGAACTTTCCTGGCCCTCGCAACGGGTGTGGCCGCCATCGGCCTGGGACTCGGCGGCGTGTCGGCGCAAGAGTTGCCCAAGCTGAAACAGAAGGAGAAGTACAAGGTCGGCTTCGCCCAGACGGAGTCGAACAATCCGTGGCGCATCGCGCAGACGGAGAGCATGAAGGCCGAAGCCGCGAAGCTCGGGCACCAGCTCGTCTACACGGACGCCGCCGGTTCCGCCGCCAAGCAGGTTGCCGACGTCAACTCGATGATCGCCCAGGGCGTCGACCTGATCTTCTTGGCCCCGCGCGAGGAAAAGCCCCTCATCCCTGCCGTGATGGCTGCCAAGAAGGCGGGCATTCCGGTCATCCTGCTCGATCGCAACGTGGACCAGAGCCTCGCCAAGGCCGGCAAGGATTACGTCACCTTCATCGGCTCGGACTTCGTGGATGAAGGCAAGCGCGCTGCCGAGGCCCTGACCAAGGCGATGAACGGCAACGCCAAGATCATCCAGCTCGAAGGCACCACGGGCTCTTCGCCGGCCAATGACCGCCGCAAGGGCTTCGAGGACTACATCAAGGCCCATCCCGGCATGAAGATCGTGGCGTCCCAGTCGGGCGACTTCGCCCGCGACAAGGGCCGCCAGGTGGCCGAGACCCTGCTGCAGGCCCATCCCGATGCAACGGCCATCTATGCGCACAACGACGAGATGGCGATCGGTGCCATCGCGGCACTCGAGGCCGCCGGCAAGAAACCCGGCAAGGACGTGATCGTCGTCTCCGTCGACGGCACGCGGGATGCGCTGCAGGCCATCATCGACGGCAAGATGCTCGCAACCGTCGAGTGCAATCCAAAGTTTGGGCCCAAGGCCTTCGAGACCCTGGCTCGCTATGCCAAGGGCGAGCAGATCGAACCCTGGGTGGTGAACACCGACCGCTTCTTCGACAAGTCGAACGCGGCCCAACTCATCGCCGACGCGTACTGAACGTCATGGCGCTGCCTGTATGGGCGGGCAGCGCCTTTCTTGTTGGGCTGAACACATCACCGGAGCTTTCATGGCGCCGCTTCTCACCATGCAGGGCATCGACAAGCGCTTCGCCGGCATTCCAGCGCTGCGCGCGGCCGAGCTCGTGGTCGAGACAGGCGAGGTTCATGCGCTGATCGGCCAGAACGGCGCCGGCAAATCGACCATGATCAAGATCCTGACCGGCTACTACAGGAAAGATGCCGGCGAGATCCTGTTCGACGGGAAGCCCGTCGCGTTCTCCTCCCCGCAGGAGGCGCAACGTGCCGGCATCAGCACGATCTACCAGGAGATCAACCTGGTGCCGTATCGGTCCGTGACCGAGAACATCTGCCTCGGCCGCGAGAAGCGGCGCTTCGGCCTTCTCGACTGGCCCGCGATGCACGCGGAGGCGCGCGCCCTCCTCGCGCGCTTCAACATCGATATCGACGTGCGTCGCCCGCTCATGGTGTATCCGACCGCCGTGCAGCAGATGGTCGCCATCGCGCGAGCGATCGGCTTCGAGGCCAAGCTCGTCATCATGGACGAGCCCACGTCCTCCCTCGACGAACGCGAGGTCGGGGTGCTATTCGACGTCATCCGCCAGCTCAAGGCTGGCGGCGTCTCGGTGATCTTCGTGAGCCACAAGCTCGACGAGCTCTACGCCGTCTGCGACCGCGTCACCATCATGCGCGACGGACGCACCGTGCAGGTGGCCCCGATGACCCAGCTGTCGCGGCTCGATCTCGTCACGTCCATGCTGGGGCGCGAACTCACTCAGGTCCTGCAGGAACCGCACGATGCGCACCCATCCGAAGGCGATGGTCGCAAGCCGGTCCTGAAGGTCGAGCATCTCGCCGCCGGGCGCAAGGTCCGCGACGTCAGCTTCGAGGTCCGCTCCGGTGAAATCGTCGGCCTCGCCGGATTGCTCGGTGCGGGTCGTACGGAATCCGTCCGGGCCGTTTTCGGAGCCGACAAGCCCGAGTCCGGCACGATCAAGTTCGACGGACGTGAGAACGCCATCGCGGCCCCTTCGGACGCGATCCAGGCCGGCATGGGCTTCTGCTCGGAAGATCGCAAGCTCGACGGCATCATTCCCGACATGTCGGTGCGCGAGAACCTCACGCTGGCGCTCATGCCGCATCTGGCGCGGCGCGGCATCGTCGACGAGAGCCGCAGCCGCGACATCGTCGACCGGTTCATCAAGCGCTTGGGGATTCGCTGTTCCGGGCCGGAACAGCGAATCCGCGAACTCTCTGGCGGCAACCAGCAGAAGGTGCTGCTGGCGCGCTGGCTCTGCATGAACCCCAAGCTCCTCATCCTCGACGAGCCGACCCGCGGCATCGATGTGGGGGCCAAGGCCGAGATCCTCAGCCTGATCCGGGAACTGGCCGGCCAGGGTCTCGGCGTGCTGATGATCTCCTCGGAACTGGAAGAGGTGGTGGAGGCAGCAAGCCGCATCTTTGTTCTCCGCGACGGCCACACGGCCGTGGAGCTGAGAGGCGATGCCGTGAACGAGCAGAGCGTCATGGCCGCCATGGCCCATGGGCATGAGAGCGCCCGGGAGGCCGCGCATGGCTGAAACCGCCACGACGCTTCCGCCGGCGCAAAGAGCTCCCCGGCTCGACCTCAAGACAGTGCTGACGCGCCACGGGGCCTGGATCGCCCTGGCGCTCCTGATCCTGGTCAACCTCGCCATCACGCCCAACTTTGCAACCTGGCAGACGCTCAACGTCAACCTCACCCAGGTCTGCGCCATCGTGATCGTCGGCGTCGGCATGACCCTCGTGATCGCCACCGGCGGGATCGATCTCTCCGTCGGAGCCCTCATGGCGATTGCCGGAGCGCTGGCGCCGCTGATCTTTCTCGGCAAGCTTTTTCCCCTCCCCCACCCGGCCATCGGCATCGCGCTCGCCTTCGTCGTCCCGGTTCTGGTGACGGGAGCGCTCGGCTGGTTCAACGGGTGGCTGGTGACGCGCCTGCGCATCCAGCCGATCATTGCGACCCTCGTGCTCTTCATTGCCGGGCGCGGCATCGCCCAGGTCTTCACCAACGGGAATCTGCAGGTATTCAACCTGCCGAGTTTCCAGTTCATCGGCCTTGGGCGCGTGTTCGGCATCCCCTTCCAGGCCATCCTGATGATCGTCATCGTGGCGGCTGCGGCGTGGATGCTCCGGCGGACCGTGTTCGGCCGGCAGATCCTGGCGATCGGCGGCAACGAACGGGCAGCCCGGCTCGCCGGCATTCCCGTCACCTCCGTGAAGCAGCGGGTCTACCTCATCAGCGGGCTCTTGTCCGGCATCGCAGGGCTCATCGTGATCGCCCGCAACTCCGCCGCCGATGCCAATCTCGTCGGCCTCGGCATGGAGCTCGACGCCATCGCGGCCGTGGCCGTCGGCGGAACGCTGCTCACCGGCGGGCGGGCCACCGTGCTCGGGACCCTGGTCGGTGCGCTCATCATCCAGCTCGTGCGCTATACGCTTCTCGCCAACGGCGTTCCCGATGCGGCAGCCCTGGTGGCGAAGGCCGCCATCATCGTTCTGGCCGTCTGGCTGCAGCGTCAGAGCCATCGCTGAGGTCGCCGATGAACACCACCTCGCTCAAACTGTTTCAAGGCATCGGCCGCTACGGCGTGCTGCTCGCGCTTCTCTCTCTCATCCTGTTCGGCTGGCTCCGCTACGAGAACTTCCTCGGCGCCTTCAACGTGCTGTCGGTCCTGCGCTACAACAGCATGTTCGCGCTGGTTGCGCTCGGGATGTGCTTCGTCATCATCACCGGCGGCATCGACCTCTCGGTGGGATCCACGGCGGCTCTCGGCAGCGTCGTGGCCGCCCTGCTGTCTCCCTACGGCGTGCTGCCCGGATTGCTCGGCGGACTGGCCGCAGGTCTTGCGGTCGGCGCGTGCAACGCCTTCATCATCACGCGGCTCAACATTCTGCCCTTCATCACGACGCTCGCGACCATGCTGGCGGCGAGCGGATGCGCGCTGCTCCTGGCGGAGAACCAATCCGTCTCGGTGTCCTATGAATCGGGTTTCACGGAGCTCGGCCAGGGCGATTTCCTCGGCTTTCCCATTCCGGCCTGGATTGCGCTCGTCGCCTATCTCCTCGGCTCTCTCATCCTCAACCTCACGTCCTTCGGGCGCACCGTTCTCGCCATCGGCGGAAACGAGGATGCGGCCCGTCTCATGGGACTGCCTGCGAACCGGGTGAAGGCGCTCGTGTATCTCGCGAGCGGCGGCCTCGCGGGCCTGGCGGGCGTGATCCTCGCGGCGCAATTCGGTGCAGGCCAGCCCATCGAGGGCGTCGGCTGGGAACTCTTCGCGATCGCGGCGGTGGTCGTGGGCGGCACGCTGCTGACGGGCGGCGTCGGCTCGGTTGGCTCCACCCTCGCGGGCGTGCTCCTGCTGGGGCTGATCTTCAACATCCTGAATTTCGAGAACGGCCTCGGCTGGATCAGCCTCTCCGCCTATTGGCAGTCGGTCATCCGCGGTGCGTTCCTCCTGCTCGTCGTCGCCATCCAGGCGCGCTTGAGCATGCGCACCGAAGAGGCCGCCTGAGCGCCGCACCCCTTTCGACACCTCAGCGAACGAAGGACGACCATGCCCCGGATCACTTCCATCGAACCCGGCTTCTACCGCATCCCGCTGCCGACCGTTCTGACCGATTCCATGCATGGCGAGATGCGCGCCTTCGAACTCAACACCGTGCGCATCCGCGACGCCGACGGGGCGGAGGGCGTCGGCTACACCTTTACGGTCGGGCGCAACGGCGCCGCCATCGACACGATCCTTGCCCGCGAACTGCCCGAGATCATGGACGGCGAGGAGGCCGACGAGATCGAGCGCCTCTGGCACAAGGCCTGGTGGGCGCTCCATTACGGCGGCCGCGGCGGCCCGACGGTCCTGGCGCTGTCGGCCTTCGACATGGCCCTGTGGGACCTCAAGGCGAAGCGCGCCAACCTTCCGCTCTGGAAGGCGCTAGGCGGCTACGACGCCAGAGTGCCCTGCTATGCGGGGGGCATCGATCTCGAACTGCCCCTCGACAAGCTCCTGCGCCAGACGGACGACAATCTCGGCAAGGGCTTCCGCGCCATCAAGATGAAGGTGGGCCGCGCCAATCTGTTCGAGGACGTGGAACGCGTCAGCGCGATGCGCGAGCATCTGGGAGCCGGCTTCCCGCTGATGGCCGACGCCAACATGAAGTGGAGCGTCGACGGCGCCATCCGGGCCGCGCGGGCCCTCCAGCCCTTCGACCTCACCTGGCTCGAGGAGCCGACCATTCCCGACGATCCGGCGGGCCATGCCCGCATCGTGCGCGAGGGCGGGCTGCCGATCGCCGCAGGCGAAAACCTGCGCACGCTCTGGGAATTCAAGCTCTATGTGGCCGGCGGGGGCGTGACCTATCCGGAGCCGGACGTCACCAATTGCGGCGGCGTCACCCCGTTCATGAAGATCGCCCATCTGGCGGAAGCCTTCAACCTGCCGGTGACCAGCCACGGCGCACACGACGTGACCGTGCACCTCCTCGCGGCCTGTCCGAACCGTTCCTACCTCGAGGCGCACGGCTTCGGGCTCGAACGCTACATCGCCGAGCCGCTCACGATCCAGGAAGGCTTTGCCCTGGCGCCGGACCGGCCCGGACACGGAATCGCCTTCGACTGGAAGGGTCTCGAGAAGATCAAAGCCTGAAACCACCCGATGGACCGGCAGGCAAGCAGGTGAAGCCATGAAAGAGCGTTTTGACTACATCGTCGTCGGCGGCGGCTCCTCCGGCTCCGTAGCAGCTGCGCGGCTGGTGAACGAAGGCAGGCGCGTGCTGCTGCTCGAGGGCGGCTATTCCCACCGCCATCCGCTCCTGGACATGCCGCCCGGCATCTTCAAGATGATCAACGGCAGCAAATACATGCGGTACCACCACACGGTCCCGCAGGAGCATCTGGACGGACGGGTCCACGACATTCCGCAGGCCAACGTCCTCGGCGGCGGCTCGTCGGTCAACGCGCAGGTCTATATGCGCGGACGGCCGTCCGATTACGACGAGTGGCACGACCTGCTGCACGGGGAGAACGATTATCCCGGCTGGAGCTGGGCCGACGTCCTGCCCCATTTCCGCACCATGGAAGGCAACAACAGGCTCTACAACGACCTGCATGGCGCCGACGGGCCGCTTCTCGTCTCCGATCCCGGCCACATCAACGACATGTCGCGCTGGTTCGTTCAGGCCATCCAGGCCCTGGGCGAGCCGTTCAACCCGGACTTCAACGGGCCGACGCAGCGGGGCGTCGGCTTCTATCAGTTCATGAACCGGCGCGGCCGGCGCAGCAGCGCGGCCTATGCCTTCCTGGCGCCGCTCGCGGACAACCCGAACCTCGTCATCCGCCTCCAATCGCGAGTGCGCAGGATCGAGATCGAGAACGGCCGCGCGGTGGGCGTCACGTACCGGGACACCAAGGGCGCGGATCACACGGTCTACGCGGACGGCGAGGTGATCGTCGCGTCCGGGGCCCTCGTCACGCCGCAGCTCCTGATGCTGTCCGGCATCGGCCCGGCCGATCAGCTGAGGGAGCACGGGATAGACTGCATCGCGGACCTGCCCGGCCTAGGGGAGAACCTCATCGATCACCCGGAGGTGCCTCTCATCGCGAAGGCGAACGGTCCCTATGGCTACTACAAGCAGGGCGTCGGCTGGCGGATGCTTCTCAACGGCATTCATTTCCGGCTGTTCGGGTCGGGCCCGATCCTCTCGGCCGGCGTCGAGGCCGGCGCCTTCGTCAATCCGGCCGACCCGAATGCGGAACCTACGATCCAGGCCTTCTGCGTGCCGATCATCTATCTCGACCGCGACACGCTCGGTCTCGTCGACGATACCTATGGTCTGACGATCACCACCGTGGTGGTGAAGCCGAAATCCCGCGGCTATGTCCGCCTGCGCTCGGCCGATCCGGACGACATGCCCCTCGTCTCGCCCAATCTGCTGAGCCATCCTGACGATGCGAGGGCGATGATCGACGGTCAGCGCTTCTTCATCCGCGCCTTCCAGACCAGCCCGCTCAAGGAGCGGATCGAGCGGATCTCGATCCCCGATCCGAACGATCTCAGCGACGAGGCGATCATGAAGCATTGCCGCCGTTTCGTGAAAACGAACTATCACCCGAGCGGCACATGCCGGATGGGAACGGCCAGCGACCCGATGGCGGTCCTCGACTCACAGCTCCGTGTCCGCGGCGTCGAGAACCTGCGCGTCTGCGACCTCTCGGCCATGCCCAACATCAACGCGGGCAACACGAATGCCCCGGCCATGATGATGGGCAGCCGCTGCGCCGAATTCATCACCGGTCGCCCCACGGTCAGCACCGCCCAGTTCGGCCCGCGCCTCTCGGAGCAGGGGGACATGAGCGTCGCCACGTTGGGTTGAAGGTTCCTTGAGGGATGCCTGTCGGGGGAGAACCCAGGAACGGGTTTCCCCAAGCTCCTGGTCCGCTCTGTCCGCATGCGGGCCCAAAAACAATAAAGCCCCGCAAAGGCAGGGCTTTATTGGAGCGGGCGATGGGAATCGAACCCACGACATTCAGCTTGGGAAGCTGACGTTCTACCTCTGAACTACGCCCGCGTTCTTTATTCATATCCGGCCTTCCGGCGATCCGGCAAGAGGGTCGGCTTCATTCCCGCGCATGGTCAGCGGAAATGCTTCGACAGCTTCAGCCCTTGCGCCTGGTAGTTCGACCCGGCACCGGCGCCGTAGAGCACCTTCGGGCGCTCCGCCATGCGCTCATAGACAAGGCGCCCCACGATCTGGCCGTCCTCGAGGATGAAAGGAACGTCGCGGGAGCGGACCTCGAGCACCGCACGGGCTCCCGCCCCTCCCGCCTCGGCGTGGCCGAAGCCTGGGTCGAAGAAGCCGGCGTAGTGGACCCGGAATTCGCCCACCAGCGGATCGAAGGGCACCATCTCGGCGGCATAATCCGGTGGCACGTGCACCGCCTCCTTGGAGGCAAGGATGTAGAACTGGCCGGGGTCCAGGATCAGCGTGCGGCTGGCATCGGCATAGAGCGGCTCCCAGAAATCCACGACGCGGCAGGAGCCGGGCTTGTCCACGTCGACGAGGCCCGTATGGCGCTTGGCCCGGTAGCCGATGAGGTTGTCGGAGCCGAAGCCCGAGAGGTCCACGCTCACCGCGACGCCGTCCTGGATGGACGGCTCGGCCGAGGTGACGACCCGCTCCCGCGCGTGCACGGCCTGGAGTTCCGCGTCAGACAGACGCACGTCGCCCTTGCGCAGGCGCAGTTGCGACAGGCGCGTGCCGGTCCTGACCAGCACCGGGAAGGTTCGCGGGGAGATCTCGGCATAGAGGCGGCCGCGATAGCCGGCCCCGATGGTGTCGAATTCCTGGCTGCGGTCGGTGATCACCCGAGTGAACACGTCGATGCGGCCGGTGGAGCTCTTCGGGTTCGCGGCGGCCGACAGGTCCTCGGGCAGCGCCAGCTCCTCCTGCAGCTCGGCGATATAGACGCTCCCCGTCTCCAGGATCGCTCCCTTGCCGAGGTCGATCTCGTGGAAGCTCAGCTGGTCGAGCCGGTCGCGCACCGTGTGGTTGCGGCCCGGCAGGAAGCTGGCGCGCACCCGGTAGGCCCGGCGCCCCAGCCTGAGATCGAGGCTCGCCGGCTGGACCTGGTCGGAGGCGAAGGGTGTCTCCGGTTTGATGGCCCCTGCCTCGGCCAGGCGCATGATGGCATCAGCCGATTGGATCCCGTCCTTCAACGCAACCATGTCCGTCTTCCGAGGGGCCTGCCCTCTTTGAGTGTTGAGCCTGGCAATATGTGTAAGGGTTGCTGCGGAATTCTCAATCGGTTTCGGTGGCTTGGGGATATCCCGGCGAGCAGAGGCCGAGCGGTTTCCCCGCCCGGTCGATTGACGAGCCTCGAAGGCCGCCGTACCACGGGCCTCATGGAACCCTTCGACCGGCGTGAGGCAAGCGCATGTACAAAGCCGTGACCCGCGGCATCTCCGTGACGGTGACGCCCCGCTACATGCCCGAAGAATCCTCCCCCGAGCAGGGCCGCTATTTCTTCGCCTATACGGTCGAGATCATCAACACGAGCCTGGAGAGGGTTCAGCTCCGCGCCCGCCATTGGACGATCACCGACGAGCACGGCCACGTCCAGGAGGTCCGCGGCGCAGGCGTGGTCGGAGAGGAGCCGGTGCTGGGACCGGGCGAAAGCTTCAGCTACACGAGCGGATGCCCCCTGCCGACGCCGAGCGGCACCATGCAGGGAACCTATCTCATGGAGACCGCCACCGGCGAAACCTTCGAGGCCGAAATTCCCGCCTTCTCGCTCGACATTCCCCGCGCCAAGCGCGTGCTGCACTGAGGTCCCTGATGTCTTCTACCGGTCAACGGCTGACGCCGCTCGACGTGCTGGCGAAGCTGGTGTCGTTCGACACCGTGAGCACGAAATCGAACCTGCCCCTGATCGAATTCGTCGAGACCTATCTTCAGAGCTGGAACGTGCCCTATCTGCGCGTTCCCGACGAGACCGGCGACAAGGCGGCGCTCTATGCCACGATCGGTCCACAGGACCGGGGCGGGATCGTGCTGTCCGGCCACACCGACGTGGTGCCGGTGACCGGCCAGGCCTGGACGTCCGATCCCTTCACGCTCCGCGTGGAGAACGGCCGTGCCTACGGGCGCGGCGCGGTGGACATGAAGGCCTTCGACGCTCTGGCGCTTGCGATGGTGCCGGAATTCCAGGCCGCCAATCTCACGACGCCGATCCACATCATGCTCTCTTACGACGAGGAGACGACCTGTCTCGGCGTCGTCGACACGATCCGCCGTCTGGGGCACGATCTGCCCATGCCGAAAGCCGCCATCGTGGGCGAGCCGACGATGCTGGAGGTGGTGGACGCACATAAGAGCGTCGTCACCTTCTCGACGACCGTGCACGGCTTCGAGGCGCATTCGTCGAAACCTTATCTCGGCGCCAGCGCGGTCATGACGGCCGCTGAACTGATTGCGGAACTGAACCGCATCGGGGACGACATGATGGAGCGCGGGGACACGAGCGGGCGCTTCGATCCGCCCTACACCACCGTTCATGTGGGCACGATCTCAGGCGGCACGGCGCGCAACATCCTCTCGAAGACCTGCACGTTCCATTGGGAGTTCCGCGGCCTGCCGAGCCTCGACCCTCAGGAGATCCCCGGCAGGCTCGACCGGTTCGTCGAAGAGGTCGCCCTGAAGCGCCTCAACCGCTTCGGCGAGTTCGGGCGGATCGAGACCGTCCTGCACGCCGACGTGCCGGGCCTCGCGCCGGATCCAGGCTCGATCGCAGAGGTCCTGGCCCTGCGCCTTGCGGGCAAGAACCACACGCAGACCGTGCCCTTCGGCACGGAGGCCGGCCATTATCAGGCGGCCGGCATTCCGACCGTTGTCTGTGGCCCCGGCTCGATCAATCAGGCGCACCAGCCGGATGAGTACATTACGCTGGACCAGCTCGAAGCCGGCATGGCCTTCATGCGCAGGCTCGCGGCTACGTGCGCGAACTCGTGATTTGCACCTCACTTGGCCGTCATGGCCGGGCCTGTCCCGGCCATCTCGATTGGAAGAGCGCAGCGCTTCAGTGGATCGGGATCACCGGCACGAGGCCGGTGATGACGTAGAAGATTGTCCGTGATTGGTGAGCCAGACACCCAGCATGAGTTGAGTCTGCGCCGAAGAGTCGTTACTCGGAAGCTTCCGACTTGGCTATCTCGGCTTCCACGTCCGCCGGATCGAGATCGTAGAAGCGCGAGCAAAACTCGCAGGTGATGCCGATCCGGCCGTTGTCGCCAACCATGTCGCGGCGATCCTCGGCCGAGAAACGGCGCATCATGCCCATGATCCTCTCATGCGAGCAGGTGCATTCCTCATGCACGTGCTGGCCCTCGAAGACACGCACCCCCCGCTCGTGGAACAGGCGGTAGAGAAGCGTCTCGCTGGAGACTGTCGGATCGATCAACTCGTGATCCTCGATCGTGCCGACCAGGGACTTGGCTTCGAGCCAGGCATCGTCCTCCGTGGGGGCTGCCAGATCGTTCGACGGGTGTCCTTCCGGGATGTCGCCCGGATGCAGGTCGGCCTGCCGGAGACGCTCCGACGAGGAGGGCAGAAACTGGATCATGAGGCCGCCGGCGCGATAAGTGTGGCGGCCGTTCTCGAACTGCTCGGCCACAGCCAGGCGCACCTGCGTCGGGATCTGCTCGGACTGGCGGAAATACTGATGCGCGGCCTCCTCGAAGCCTTGGCCTTCGAGCGCAACGACGCCCTGATAGCGGCTGCGCTCGGACCCTTGGTCGATGGTCATGGCGAGATAGCCCGAGCCCAGCAATGCGCCCGTTCCCGGGGAGTTCGACCCGAGGGCCGCCAGCCTGTCCTTGTCGAAGCGGGCCGTGGCGCGCAGGCGATCCGGTGCGTTGAAGTCGACGACCACCATGTCAATGATGCCGTCGGTCTTGGTCTGCAGCTGGAAGCGGCCCTCGAGCTTGAGGGATGCGCCGAGCATGACCGTCAAGGCGGCCGCCTCGCCGATGACGCGGGCCACCATATCGGGATAGCCGTGACGGGCCAGGATGGTGTCGATGGAGGCTCCGAGACGAACCACGCGCCCGCGCACGTCGAGAGGCTCGACCGCGAAGGGGAGGACGACGTCATCGTTTCCTTCAAGCGAAGCTGAACTCATGCGCTTGCTGCTCCGAGGCACCACGCCAGGATGCCCTTCTGGGCGTGAAGCCGGTTTTCGGCCTCGTCGAAGACCACCGATTGCGGGCCGTCCATGACCTCGTCGGTCACCTCCTCGCCGCGATGGGCGGGAAGGCAATGCATGAAGATCGCGTCCTTGTCGGCAACGCCCATGAGCCTGCCATTGACCTGATAGGGCTTCAGCAGGTTCTGACGGCGGAATTCGTCGTCGTCGCCCATGGACACCCAGCAATCGGTCACGACCGCATGGGCGCCTTCGGCTGCCTCGAAGGCATCGGTGGTCACGCTGATCCGAGCCCCTTCCTGTTTCGCCCAGGACAAAAGCTCGGGACGCGGAGCAAGTTCCGGCGGAGAGGCAATCTTCAGCGTGAAATCGAGACGCGCCGCCGCGTGGATCCAGGAGGCGAGCACGTTGTTGGAGTCACCTGTCCAGGCGATCGTCCGGCCTTCGATGGAGCCGCGATGCTCCTCGAAGGTCATGATGTCGGCCATGATCTGGCACGGATGCGTCATCTTGGTCAGGCCGTTGATCACCGGAATTGAGGCGTATTGGGCGAGCTCCGTCACCATGGCATGGTCGAGGGTGCGGATCATGATGGCATCCACGTAGCGCGAGAGGACGCGGGCCGTGTCGGCGATGCTCTCGCCGCGGCCGAGCTGCATCTCTTTGCCGGTGAGCATCAGGGTCTCGCCGCCAAGCTCGCGCATGCCGACGTCGAAGGAGACGCGGGTGCGGGTGGAGGGCTTGTCGAACACCATCGCCAGGACCTTGCCCTCGAGCGGCCGGTCCTTGGCCTTCTCACCGCGGCGGCGCTTGGACTTGATGTCCAGGCCGATCGACAGGAGGTGCCGGATCTCGGCGCCGGAAAAGTCGCTGAGATCGAGAAAATGGCGGGTCTTCATTGAACTGCTCCCGGCTGAACGGCGGTCTTCTGTTCAGCTTCGATGGCCGCGCAGGCGGCATCCAGACGGTTGATGGCCTCTCCGAGATCGGCCTCGGTGATGATCAGCGGCGGCAGGAGACGCACCACGTTGTCGCCGGCCCCGATCACGATGAGCTTCTGAGCCCGGGCGGCGCTGACGAAATCCGTGTTGGGGACGACGGTGCGCAGGCCCATGAGGAGGCCCTGCCCCCTCACCTCAGCGATGACGCTGGGATGGCGGTCCTTGAGCTCCGCGAGGCGCTGCTTGAGCAGCAGGCCCTTGCGCTCGACGCTTTCGAGGAAGCCCGGCTCGAGGATGACGTCGAGCACGGCGTTGCCCACCGCCATGGCGAGCGGATTGCCGCCGAAGGTGGTGCCGTGGGTGCCGAGCGTCAGGCCCTTGCCGGCCTCCGCCGTGGCCAGGCACGCGCCCAGCGGGAAGCCGCCGCCGATGCCCTTGGCCACCGTCATGATGTCGGGCGTCACGCCGCTCCATTCATAGGCGAAGAGCTTGCCCGTGCGGCCGACGCCGGTCTGGATCTCGTCGAAGATCAGGAGCAGGCCTTGGCTGTCGCACAGGGCGCGCAGCTCGCGCAGGAAGGAGGCCGACACGGATCGCACGCCTCCCTCGCCCTGGATCGGCTCGATCATGAGGGCCGCAGTATGCGGGCCGATGACGGCCTTCAGGGCCTCCAGGTCCTCCGCGGGCACCTGGTCGAAGCCCTGCACTTTGGGACCGAAGCCTTCCAGGTACTTGGCCTGTCCGCCGGCCGCGATGGTGCCGAGCGTGCGCCCGTGGAAGGCGCCCTCGAAAGTGACGATGTGGAAGCGCTCGGGGTTGCCGTTCACGTAATGATAGCGGCGCGCCATCTTGATCGCGGCCTCGTTCGCCTCGGCGCCCGAATTGGCGAAGAACACGAAATCCGCGAAGGTGTTGTCGACGAGCCGCTGGGCGAGGCGCTCTCCCTCGGGGATCTGGAACAGGTTGGAGCTGTGCCAGATCTTGGAGGCCTGCTCGGTCAGGGCCTGGACGAGATGCGGGTGGGCGTGGCCCAGGGCATTCACCGCGATGCCGGCGCCGAAATCCAGATATCGCTCGCCATCTCGGCCGTAGAGCCAGGGGCCCTCTCCCTTCTCGAAGGAAAGCTCGGCGCGGGCAAAAGTCGGCAGCAATGGCGATGTCACGGGTTGTCTCCGCCTAGAGAGGCCCAAGGTCGCACCCGGGCCCGAAAAAGAAAGCGCCGCCCCAACGGGGGCGGCACGGAAGGGGATTCTAACGAGGTGCGAGACCCTGTCAATTCAAGAGAAATGAAGTCACTCATCACAAGGATTTTTTGCCGATTTTAGGCCCCTGGCGAGTTCCTTGGGGAAAACGACAGGGCCCCCACGGGGACTCTTGCGCCCGAGTCCACCCATCCTGTACGTTCGGGGCAGTCGAGTACAGCATTCGTGCCACGGCATTCACCCTCAGGAGCGACCCTCGCAGCGCGGTCGGACACAAAAACCCTGTCCGCGAGGCATCTGGGATTCTGAGCTTGAGGCCGGTCACGGTGGAGGCAGGTTTAAAAATGATGGATGCGGGCGGAACTTGGACGGACGAGCGGGTTGAGCTTCTCAAGAAGCTCTGGACCGATGGTTTGAGCGCGAGCCAGATCGCCGCCGAGCTTGGCAACGTGACCCGCAATGCGGTGATCGGCAAGGTTCATCGCCTCGGCCTCTCCGGCCGCGCCAAGGATGCCAAGCCTGCCGCCTCGTCGGCGGCCCGCCCGCGCAAGGCGACCCGCGCGCCCAGCGCGCCGGCTCCCATTCCGCCCCAGCCGCACAACAACAACGTGGTGCTGGCCCCAATCCCGCTGCAGGCCGTGGCCGAAGACCCCGCGGTGTTCGCCGAGGACGAGATTGCCATCCCCATGTCCGAGCGGGTAACCATCATGGATCTGCGCGAGTCCATGTGCCGCTGGCCCATGGGCGACCCGACGAAGCCCGAGTTCCGCTTCTGCGGCGCCCGCTCGATCACGGGTCTGCCCTATTGCACCCATCATGCCCGCATCGCCTACCAGCCGGTGGCCGACCGCAAGCGCGAGCGCAAGCTCGCCCGCGCCTAACGGCACGTTCTCCAGCAAGAAGGCCGCGCTGAGATCGCCAGCGCGGCCTTTCGTTTTTATTCTGAAAGACGATTGTCAGGTGCTCAGGCGCTCGCGGCCTGCTCCTCGCGGGCGAAGGTCTCGTCGAAGGAATATCCGGCGCCGCGCACGGTGCGGATCGGATCGGGCCGGCGCGGCAGGCCGATCGCCTTTCGCAGGCGGCCCACATGCACATCCACGGTGCGCTCGTCGATATAGACGTCGTGACCCCAGACGGCATTGAGCAGGTGCTCGCGGGAGAAGACCCTGCCGGGGCTCTGCATCAGAAACTCCAGCAGGCGGAACTCCGTCGGCCCCAGGTGAAGCTCCTGGCCGGAGCGGCGCACGCGGTGGGTCTCGCGGTCGAGCTCGATGTCGCCCGCCCTAAGCAGGGTGGCGATATGCGCGGGTTTCGCTCGGCGCAGGAGCGCCCGCACACGCGCCAGCAGTTCCGGGACCGAGAACGGCTTGACGATGTAATCGTCGGCGCCTGTCGAGAGGCCGCGGATGCGGTCACCCTCTTCGCCACGAGCCGTGAGCATGATCACCGGCAGGCGCTCGGTCTCCGTCCGGGCGCGGATGCGCCGGCAGAGCTCGATGCCGGACAGCCCGGGAAGCATCCAGTCGAGCAGCACGATATCGGGCACCTGCTCCCGCAGGCGGATCTCCGCCTCGTCGCCGCGCGACACGCTGTCCACCTCGTAGCCCTCGGCTTCGAGGTTGTAGCGCAGGAGCAGCATCAGGGGTTCTTCGTCCTCGACGATCAGAACGCGCGGTCCCATGGTCAGGCTCCGGTCGCGACCGTTGCGTCGATGGACCGGTCGTTCTTGGGCCGGTCGATGGCCAGGGTCTCGCCCGTGACGAGGTAGTGGACCGTCTCGGCGATGTTGGTGGTGTGGTCGCCGATGCGCTCGATGTTCTTGGCGCAGAACAGAAGATGCGTGCAGAACGAGATGTTGCGCGGATCCTCCATCATGTAGGTGAGGAGTTCGCGGAACAGGGAAGTGTAGAGGGCATCGATGGCGCCATCGCGCTTCCAGACGTCCAGGGCTTTCTCCGTGTCCTTCTGCGCATAGGCGTCGAGCACGTCCTTGAGCTGGCCGAGGACGAGATCCCCCATGTGCTGCAGGCCGACAACGATCTTCTGCGGCTGGAAATCGTCTCCGATCGCCAGTGCCCGCTTGCCGATGTTCTTGGCCATGTCGCCGATGCGCTCGACATCGCCGGAGATGCGAATGGCCGAGATCGTCTCGCGCAGATCGACGGCGAGCGGCTGGCGCCGGGCGATGGTCAGGATGGCGCTCTCTTCCACCTCGCGCTGAAGAACGTCGAGCCGTTTGTCGGAAATCACGACGTTCTGGGCTAAACCTTTGTCGTGACGGACGAGTGCCGCGATGGACTCAACCAGCATCTTCTCGGCGATGCCGCCCATCTCGGAGATGCGCTGCCGAAGACCCTGAAGGTCGTTGTCGTAGGAGCTGACGATATGCTCCGCCATTGGATACGTCTCCCTTGAAGGGCTTCGATCAGCCGAAGCGGCCCGTGATGTAGTCCTGCGTCTGCTTCTTGGTCGGATTCATGAACATCTTGGTCGTGGGTCCGAACTCCACGAGCTCGCCAAGATACATGAAGGCCGTGAATTGCGAGATGCGCGCCGCCTGCTGCATGTTGTGCGTGACGATCACGATGGTGAATTCGGAGCGGAGCTGCTCGATCAGCTCCTCGATCTTGCCGGTGGAGATCGGATCGAGCGCCGAGGTCGGCTCGTCGAGCAGGATCACCTCCGGCTTCTGCGCGATGGTGCGTGCGATGCACAGGCGCTGCTGCTGACCGCCCGACAGCCCCATGCCGGACTGGCGCAGCTTGTCCTTCGCCTCGTCCCAGAGGGCCGCCTTGCGCAGGGCCTCCTCGACGCGCCCGTCGAGTTCGGATTTCGGGAGCTTCTCGTAGAGGCGGATGCCGAAGGCGATATTGTCGTAGATCGACATCGGGAACGGCGTCGGCTTCTGAAACACCATGCCGACGCGGGCGCGAAGCTCGTTCACGTCGATGTTGGGCGAGAGCACGTTCTGCCCGTCGAGCAGGATCTGGCCGTCGGCGCGCTGCTCCGGATACAGGCTGTAGATGCGGTTAAAGGTGCGCAGCAGCGTCGACTTCCCGCAGCCGGAGGGGCCGATGAGGGCCGTGACCTGCCGGTCGTAGAAATCGATCGAGATGTCCTTCAGGCTGCGGAAATCGCCGTAATAGAAGTTGAGGTTCTTGACGGCGATGCGCACCGGCGCGCCGGTATCGGCAGCGGCCGCATTTCCGATGGCGCTGCTCGTGTTGAGGGCAATCGTACTCATCGGACATTATCCTTCTTCAGGAGCAGGCGCGCCACGATGGACAGCGCCAGGATCGACAGAGTGATGATGAGAGCGCCGGCCCAGGCAAGCTCGCGCCAGTTCGGATAGGGCGCCAGCGCGAATTGGTAGATGGTGACCGGCAGGTTGGAGACGCCGCCCATCAGGGTCGGGCTGAACCAGAAGGTATTGTTGAGGGCCGTGAAGAGCAGCGGCGCGGTTTCGCCCGCGATGCGCGCGGTTGCGAGGATCACGCCCGTCACCATGCCGGCGCGGGCCGCCTTCCAGCTGATCGCCACGATCACCTTGGACATGGGAGCCCCGAGAGCGGCGCCGGCCTCGCGCAGGGAGCCGGGCACCAGCCGCAGCATGTCCTCCGTCGAGCGGACGATGACCGGGATGGCGATGATCGCCAAGGCCACACCGCCGGCCCAGCCCGAGTAGCCACCCATCGGCTGCACCATGAGGATGTAGACAAAGAGGCCGATGAGGATGCTGGGCGCGGCCAGCAGGATATCGTTCACGAAGCGGATGATGGTCGCAAGCGTCGAGCCCTTGCCGTATTCGGCGAGGTACGTTCCGGCGAGCACGCCGATCGGCGTGGCGACCACGATGCCGAGCGTGGTGAGCACGAGACTGCCGACGATGGCGTTGGCGATGCCTCCTCCCTCCGTTCCGGGACCGGGGGTTGTTTCCGTAAACACCGCGGGCGAAAGGCCGCCGATGCCCTCGACGAGCAGCATCAGCAGGATCCAGCCGAGGACGAAGGCGCCCAGCAGGGTGAACAGGGTGCAGGCGATCTTGAGCACGCGATCGGCGAGATAGCGGCTGCGACGCACGCGCCCCCAGGGGACGTGAGCCACGGTCGAGGCCTGATCATAGACGGCGGTATCCATCCTTCACCTCTTAAGGAGTCTTCACGCGGGCGATCAGCAGGCGTGCGAGCGCAAGGACAATGAACGTGACCACGAACAGAATGCAGCCGAGAGCCAGCAGGGCGCTCATCTGCATGCCGGAGGCTTCGTTGAACTCGTTCGCGATGCGGGACGCGATGGTCGAGCTCGGGTCGAAGAGCGAGAGAGACAGACGGTTCGCGTTGCCGATCACGAAGGTGACCGCCATCGTCTCGCCGAGCGCGCGCCCGAGGCCGAGCATGATGGCGCCGATGATGCTGACGCCCGCCTGGGGAAGCAGAACGTAGCGCACCACTTCCCAGGTGGTGCAGCCGATCCCGTAGGCGCTCTCGCGCAGGATGCTGGGGATCTGGTCCAGCATGTCCCGGGTAATCGACGCGATGAAGGGAATGATCATGATGGCCAGGATGATTCCGGCCGTCAGCATGCCGACGCCCGAGGGCACCCGCGCATAGAGAATGGTTCCGAGGATCGGCATCCCCTCCACGAGGGTCGTCAGCGGGATCTGGACGTAATTGGCGAAGAGGGGAGCGAAGACGAAAAGGCCCCACATGCCGTAGATGATGCTGGGCACCGCAGCCAGCAGCTCGATGACGGTCGAGACCGGGCGCCGGAGCCAGGGCGGGCAGAGCTGCGTCAGGAAGATCGCGATGCCGATGGAGATCGGCACGCCGATCACGAGCGCGATCAGGGCCGAGGTCAGCGTGCCCGTGATGGCGACCCAGGCGCCGTACTGGTCGGCTCCCACGTTCCAGACACTGGACGTGATGAAGCCCAGGCCGAATTCCTGGAAGGCGGCCCATCCGCCGTAAATCATCGTGCCGATGATTCCGGCGAGGACCGCGAGGACCAGCAGGGCGGAGCCGTAGCTTGCCCAGCGAAAGCCATGATCGAAGATGGGTGAAGTACGGCGGTGGCCGGCCTGCATGTTTGACACGACGATCTCATCAGACAGAACAGCCATCCGCCTTACTCCATCAACAGGTCTGGAACCAGCTTACATCTTGTAGACGGGCTGGCCGGCGCTGGTCTTGATGTCCTTCGCCCAGGTCGCGCGGATCTGCTCGACGACGTTGTCGGGCAGCGGGACGTAGTCGAGGTCGGAGGCAAGCTTGTCGCCGCTCTTGAACGACCAGTCGAAGAACTTCAGCACCTCGGCGGTCTGCTCGGGCTTCTCGGCGGTCTTGTAGACCAGGATGAAGGTGGGGTTCGTGATCGGCCAAGCGTCGTCGCCGCCCTGGTTGGTCAGCGAGATGCCGAAGCCGGGAGCCGACGACCAGTTGGCGCTGGCAGCGGCGGCCTGGAACGACTTGATCTCAGGCTGCGGATACTTGCCCGCCTTGTTCTGGAGCAGGGTGTAGGGAATGTTGTTCTGCTTGGCGTAGGCGTACTCGACATAGCCGATCGAGTTCGGAACCTGCTTCACCGTCGCGGCGACGCCCTCGTTGCCCTTGCCGCCCTGACCGATCGGCCAATTCACCGTCGTGCCGGCGCCGAGCTCGGATTTCCAGGCTTCGGAAACCTGCGACAGATAGGTGGTGAACACGCTGGTCGTGCCCGAGGAGTCGGAGCGGTAGACCGGGGTGATATTGGCATTGGGAAGGTTCACGCCGGCGTTCAGTTGGGCGATCTTGGGATCGTTCCACTTGGCGATCTTGCCCTGGAAGATATCGGCCAGAACCTGGCCCGTGAGCTTGATCTGGCCCGACTGAATGCCCTGGATGTTCACGACGGGGACGACGGCGCCCATCACGGTCGGGAACTGCAGAAGGCCGTTCTTCTCGAGATCCTCGCCCTTCATCGGGGCGTCCGTGGCACCGAAATCCACGGTCTTGGCCTGGATCTGCTTGATGCCGCCGCCGGAGCCGATCGACTGGTAGTTCATGCCGTTGCCGGTCTCCTTCTTGTAGGCCTCAGCCCACTTGGAATAGACCGGGAAGGGGAAGGTAGCGCCTGCGCCCGTGATATCGGCTGCAGATGCCGTGGTCGTGAGGCTCGCGACGGCAAGGCCGGCCGCAATGGCGTAGGACATGATCTTCACGGTAAGTCTCCTGTTCATAAGCGCGACAGGCAGCTAAGAAGCCTGGGCCGCGTCACGCGATGGGACAGCTAGGCCCGACGGATGTCTCCTCTACGACAGTTGGATGACAATTAGATGACACCCCCAAAGGATCCCTTTGACGAGACCGAAATATCGCCCTCAGGACTTCGGGGCTAGCGGCCTGCGCCGGCCTCGGGAAACGTCACCGTGAACCGGGCGCCCTGCCCCAACTCACTGGCAATGCCGAGCTGTCCCCGGTGGCGATTGACGATGTGCTTGACGATCGCGAGGCCAAGGCCCGTTCCGCCCTTGTCACGGCTCTGCGCGACATCGACCCGATAGAACCGCTCGGTCAGGCGCGGGAGGTGCTCCGGGGCGATGCCGGGGCCGTAATCCTGGACCGAGAAGGCGACCTGCGGCACCGGTCCCTCCACCCGGGCGACCTCCACATCAATCTTGCCACCGCTCTCGCCGTATTTCACGGCGTTTTCGATCAGGTTCTCGGCAATGCGCAGAAGCTCGTCCCGGTCGCCGAGCACAAGAGCTGGGCGGTCCGGCAAGGTCGCTTTGACCACCACCCCCCTTTCCTTGGCCAGCGGCGAGATCGTGTCCACCATCTGGGACGCGATGGAGGCGAGATCGACCGTCTGGGTGGGCGAGAGGTGGGCACGCATCTCGATCCGCGACAGGGACAGGAGATCGTCGATCAGGCGCTTCATGCGCTGCGCCTGCCCCTTCATGATGTCCAGGAAGCGTTCCCTGGCCTTGGCATCGTCGCGGGCAGGACCCTGCAGGGTTTCGATGAAGCCCAGGAGCGAGGCCAGGGGCGTGCGCAGCTCATGGCTCGCATTGGCGACGAAATCGGCCCGCATGGCCTCCAGCCGCCGGGCCGAGGTGAGATCGCGGAAGAACAGGACGACGCCAGCCTGGACCTCCGCGTCCGGCACATCGGCCTGCAGGGGGCCGATATTGACCTCGAAGGTCCGTTCGGTCGGGATCCTCTCCGAGTACTCCACTTTGAGGGGTTCGCCGGTGTCCAGAACCTCCTGGATGCCGTCGAGCACATCCGGGGTGCGCAGGGCAAAGGAGAGCGGATGGCCGGTCCTCAATCCAGCCAGGAGGTCGTAGGCGGCCCTGTTGGCTTCGATCACCAGCGCCCGTTGGTTCACCAGGATGACCGGATCGGGAATCTGCGCCAGTACCGCCTCGGCGACGCTCGAACGCGGAGAGACCTTCGCCTGCGCCCTGATCGCCGTGCCGAGAGGGCGCTTGGGGACGGCCACGAGGAAACCGGCGAGGATGGCCAGAGCGGCCCAGAACAGAAGCCACCCATCCCCATAGCCCCGCACGAGCGCCACCGTGACCAGCACGAAACACGTCACGACGGTGCCGCGCAGGGCGGCGTCCCGGATCGGGGTGGCGCTCGGCTGGCGGGGGTCCGGCGTGGGATCGTCGGGATCTGTCATGGGAGGGAGATGTCTCGGAGGCGCTGCCTTCCCTCTTTAGGCGAGGCAAGCCCAGGTGTCATCTGCCGCCAAGCTCGGCCTCGACGTCGCCCTCGTCCGGTTTGAAGGCAAGGCGAGCCGACCGGATGCGGTTGCGGATCTCGTAGGCGCCGAGGATCGCCAGGGCTATCACGAAGGGGACGAGATAATAGCAGAGGCGGTAGAGGAGCAGCGCGCCCAGGACCGGCTCGCGTGGATAGTTCGACAGCGCGAGGAGTATGGTGGCCTCGAAGACGCCGAGGCCGCCCGGCGCATGGCTCGCCACCCCGAGCATGACAGCGAAGATATAGACCGCCAGGAAGGTCTCGAAGCTGAGATTGTGCCCCCCGGGCAGGAGCACGAAGAGAACGCCGGCGCCGGCACAGACGTCGCCCGCGCCGATAAGGATCTGGGCCAGCGACAGGCGAAAGCCCGGCAATTCCAGCTTCCAGCCCTGGATCTTCACGGCGCGGCGCTTGATGGAAACCCAGATCATATAGCCGACGACGAAGCCGGCGGCGCCCAGACCCACCAGCTGGTTCATCCAGATATGGGTATAGACGAGGCTTGCCAGCTCATCGGCCTTGCTGATCAGGCTCCAGGCCAGGACCAGGGCCATGCCGAGCCAGAAGGTCACCCCGGCGATCACCGTGAGACTCGCCACCCGCCCCGGGCTCACGCCTTTCGGGGAATAGATCCAGTAGCGGACTGTGCCGGCCGTCAGCAGAGGGAATCCCAGCGTGAAGCTCACGGCATAGCTCGTGAAGGAGGCGAGCGCGGTTGTCCGGTAGCGGATCTGCAGCTTGAGCTGCCGCAGGGCGATGGCGTCGTAGCAGGTCAGCAGGCTGTAGCTGATGGCGGTGAAAAGAACCGCAAGCCCGATCTGGCGCAGGCTGGCCGCCGTGAAGGCGGATTTCAATTCACTCACATCGATTTCTGACACGATGTGCCAGAGAACCACCAGCGAGGCGCCGAACAGGAGGATGCTCGCCGCCATCCCGATCCAAGCGAACCGGCGGGAACGGCGCTCCTTCGGATGAAGAGCTTCGGCAGAGGACATCTCCGGCGGAGACACCGGACGGGGGCTCATATCGTTCATGAAATCAGTCAATCAGCCTCAGCGTGGGAGAGGTCGCGTCGGGTAAGAAGGCTGTCCTGCATCTATGCGTTGGCAACGGGGACCGCCAGACTCCGCCGGCCTTTTAATGCTTTCACAAGGCTGATGCTACTCTTTCGCCCAGAAATCACCCTTGGAACCCGATGTGGGTTGTCAGCCTCGAAAAAGGCCTACAACAATGCTTCCCTTGCCATCGGAGACTTGGCCGCGGGGCGGCCCCGGGAGTTTTGAGTGGATTTCAAGGAAACAGAAGCGCAATTTGCTGTTCTGGCGGAGTCTCTGCCTCAACTCGTCTGGTCGTCCCGCGCTGATGGATCCGTCGATTACGTGAACCGCCGTTGGCGGGAGTTTACGGGGCTGTCCGGGGAGCAGTTCCTCGGAAACGGCTGGGAAATCGCGATCCATCCCGACGATCTGCCCCAGGTTCGGGAGCACTGGCACCGATCCGTCACAACCGGGCAGGCTTATGAATGGGAGTACCGGGTCAGGACCGTCGCTGGCGATTACGAATGGTTCCTCAGCCGTGCCATTCCGATCCGAGATCTGACGGGCAACATTACCCGCTGGTTCGGCACGAGCACGAACATCAACGCGCAAAAAAGGGCGGAAGAAGCCCTGCGCATGCTCGAAAGCCAGTACCGGCTTGCCCTTGAGGCCGCCAACCTGGGAACGTGGCAGATTGACCTCGTAAAGAACCTGATCACCTGGGACGAGGGCACCTGCGCCCTCTATCATCTTCCTCACAACGGATTGTACAGCCTTACCCTCCAAGAGGCTTGGGCGATGATCCATCCGGAGGACCTGGAAGGGGTCAAGACCCGCATTGCAGCGGCCGCCGCCCCTGGATCCGATGGCAAGTACGACAGCCAGTATCGCGCTATCCTGCCGGACGGGAAACTCCGCTGGTTCCGCTCCCACGGACAGGCGCTTTATACGAACGAGGGCGGCACCCGCCGCGCCGTCACCCTCTCCGGTGTCGTCAGCGACATCACCGAACGCCACGCTTTGGAAGAGGGTCAGAAGCTTCTGACGCGCGAACTCAACCATCGCGTGAAGAACCTGTTCGCCATCGCCAACGGCATGGTGTCCATGACCGCACGCACGGCCAAGGATCCTAAGGATATGGCCTATGCCCTGCGCGGGCGCCTGAGCGCCCTCTCGCGGGCGCATGAATTGGTGCAGCCTGCCTCGGCGGGTGAGATGGGAGCAGGCCCCGACGTGGAGCTTGTGCGATTGATCGAGGCGGTCCTCGAGCCCTATCGGCAGGCAGGGCAGAACAAGATCACGATCGGGGGACCAATCGTCCTCGTCGGGTCGAACACGACCACCAGCCTTGCCCTCGTCCTGCACGAGCTCGCGACCAATGCCGCCAAATATGGTTGCCTGTCGTGCGCGGAAGGGGAACTCGCCATCCGCTGGACGGTGCAGGAGGAGAACGTCGATGTCCTCTGGACCGAAAGCGGCGGGCCGCCCATTCAAGGTCCACCGACCTTCGAAGGGTTCGGCACTCAGCTTTCACAGCGAAGCATCACCGGGCAACTTGGCGGTACGCTTGATCGAGAATGGCGCGCGGAGGGCCTGCGCGTCCGTATGATCCTGCCGCTCAACCGCCTGAGCGCCTGAGCGATCATGACCATCCATCGCCGCGTCCTGGTCCTGGGCGGAGCACGCTCCGGAAAGAGCCGCACCGCCCAGCAGCTCGCCGAGAGCGCATCGTCCGAGAGAATCTACATCGCCACGGCCCAGGCCTTCGACGATGAAATGCGCGAGCGCATCGCTCGACATCGCACCGAGCGCGACGGGTCCTGGCACACGGTGGATGCGCCGCTGGAACTCCCCCAAGCCGTTCAAGCGCAGACCGCCCCCCGGAAAGCCGTGCTGGTCGATTGCCTGACGCTCTGGCTCTCAAACATCGTTCTGGCTGAGCGCGATCCGACGCCGGAGACGGATCGGCTGATCCAGGCCGTTCGGCAAGCGCAAGGCCCGCTCATCCTGGTCTCGAACGAGGTCGGCCACGGCATCGTGCCATCGACCCCCCTGGGGCGCATGTTCCGTGACGAGCAGGGCCGTCTCAATCAGCGGATCGCAGAGGCGTGCGATGCGGTGGTCTTCGTCGCGGCAGGCTGCCCGATCCTCCTCAAGCCGTCCCCTCCCCTGCAGTTGAATCTGGAATAGGCGCGCCGATCAGCGCGCCTTGCTCCGGACTTCGGCGGCTAGGACCTCGATGGCGACCGGCGTCGAGGGCCCTCCGCAGATCGCAAGCCTTCCGGGAAGCGCAAGGCGCCGGTTGAGGGGCACGGCCTCGGCGAGCGCAGGGTGAGCGAAAAGCGCTGTGCCGTTATCGGCCGCCCGGCCTGACGCCTCGTCGACGAGCATGAAATCCGGCGGGGTCGTGACGACGGCCTCAAGGCGCGCGAGCCCGCCTTGAGTGAGTCCCAAGGCCTCCTGATGCAGCCTGAAGCCCATGTGAATCAGGATCTCGCCGAGGGGCGAACGAGGTGCCGTGACCCAGCCACCCCGTTCATAGACCAGGATGCTGCGTCCCTGCGGGACGATCCCGCGCGCCCGCTCCAGGGCGGCATCGATGTGGGCGATCAGCGCCTCGCCGCGATCCGGATGCCCCAGTCTGCGGGCCAGCGTGCGGATCTGCTCGCGTCCATCGTCCAGGCTCGCCCAGGGCCCGAGCGGCAGTACGTCCATTCCCCGCCGCCGCAGGAGAGCGATCTGCTCCTGCTGGCCATAGGTGCCGGTTAGGACGAGGTCTGGGCGGCTGAAGAGAATCCTCTCCACGCCGCCATCATTCTGGGGAAATCCAGCAGCCTGGTCGGCCAAGAAGGAAACGGACGGATCCCGCGCAAGACGGCTCAAGGCGGCGATCTGACTGCGATCTGCTAAGGCGAGAAGCAGCTGATCCGTACAGAGATTGAGGGAAGCGACCCGCTGCGGCTTCGCATGAGCCTCAGCCGCTCCGAGGATGCATGCCAAGCAGACCAGTAGAACCAACCCGGCATGACAGCTAGCGTATCGGTGCAGCATCAGGAGTGCTTCCAGTCTGCGGTACGCAAGGTCTTATCGTCCAACATCAAGCTCACAACACTTGCCGGTCCGCTCTACAGGTCAAGTGTCGCAGCGGAATGCCAGCTTTCCAATGACAAATCGGTTCGATGGCGCGGCCCTTCACCTCCGACGGGCGGACAATCTTCGGGGCTGGAAAATCCAGTATTACGTTGCGCGATCCAAGAAGAGAAAGCTATTTCCGTCTCATCAAATCGTATTACTGCCCCTGCGTCATCTCGTCGTCAGTCATACGCGCCACAGATCAACGTTTTCGTTGAGAAACAAGGCTTCTTTGAAGATGAACATGTGTACATAGACCAGAACAAATGGTCGCACCTTGGAACCTAATCGAAATTTTAACGCCAAGCTGACCTATTCTGGACATATCGACCTATCACATACTTGCCTCCGTTGAACGAAGAATAACCGTGCAACCGCCGCAGCAAGAAGCGGCGCATCTGTGGGGGCGTACCCAAATGCAACTCGCTCTGACAGCGTCTCGGGACGCATGCCAGCAGACGGCTCTTTGCCTTGGAAATCAAAACAGCGGGTCCCAATCCCGATTTGAAGCTCGCCGACGCTCACGCCTCCAGGGCGGGAGAACCCTGCTCGACCTGACCAAGTGCTTCGGTTTCAGTGCCTGCCTGACCATCGCCGTTGGCACGGCGGTCCACACCCGCACCGCTTCGGCGACCGAAGCGTGGACGTCGCTGCCGGCAGCCCTCGATGCTGGCAAGAATGCCATCCGGGTGCCGGGCTCCCAGCCTGCGGCGCCCTTCGTCATGGCGGCCCAGGAAACGGCTCCGGCCGACCCGCTCAAAACCATCGTTCCGGTCGCCCCCGTGGAGGCGACACCGGCCGAATTGCAGAAGCAGATTATCCTGTCCATCCCTTTGTCCGATGCACCGGCGTCGGGTAGCGGCAGGGACGAGGAACCCGTGTCCCGCGAACTCACGGAATTCATGGAGTTCGAGGACATGCGCGTGCCCGTCTGGATCGTCGACACGATCCTGCGAGCCTCCAAGGCGACGGGCGCCGATCCCGTGTACATGATGGCTCTGGCGGACAAGGAATCGAGCTTCCTTCCGGGCAACAAGGCATCGACGTCTTCCGCCCTGGGCCTGTTCCAGTTCATTTCCAGCACATGGCTGGAGGCCGTCAGATCGTTTGGCGCCCTGCACGGTTTGAATGCCGAGGCCGAGGCGATCGTCGGCTCGGGGCCCAGGATCGATGTCGCGGACCCAGCGATGCGCCAGCACATCCTCGGCCTGCGTCGCAATCCCTACATCTCGGCCCTCATGGCCGCCGAGATGATGAAGCGCGACAAGACCAAGATCGAAACGAAGCTCGGACGCAAGCTCAGTCGCTCGGAGTTCTATCTCTCCCACTTCTTCGGCGTCGACAGCGCAAGCAGGTTCATCGCCCTGGTGGACGACACGCCCAAGAAGAGCGCGCCCGACGCCTTTCCGGCGGCCGCGAAGTCGAACAAGTCTCTGTTCTTCACCAAGGATGGAAAGAAGACCCGCCAGCTGAGCGTGGCCGAGGTCTACGACAAGATCGACGACATGATCGACAAGCGCCTCAATCGCTATGAGGCGGTATCGGCCCGTGCCACGGCCGATGTCTCCGGCTTCTGATCGGCTGCTTCCGCCGCGCAGGAATCGCTCGCCGCGGGAGCCTGACCTTCGACAGCGTTGATGTCCGCGCGCGGCGTCAATCCTGCCGAGGCTGAGCTGGTGGGTGCAATGTCCGCAAAGCCGCCCTTGGCGGGGGAGCGCGGCACCTGAAGGATTCGCATCACGATGAACACGACGAGTCCCAGGGACGCGACGGCCGAGTAGATGAACAATCCCTTGGGCCCCATGGCCTCCATCGCCACAGCGCCGAACAGGGGCCCGACCGTCACGCCGGCAGCCCAGGAAAACAGCAGGGTGCCGACGGTCGAGACGATCTGCCCCGGATCAACGATATCGCAGGCATGGGCCACGCAGACGGAGTAGATGCACAAGGCGAGGCCGCCCCAGGCGGCGAAGGACCACAGGATCAGCAGATCGGCGCCCTGCCCACTGGCCCATAGGATCAGAAGCGAGACGAGACTCGTTCCTGCGGCAAGCCCCGCGATCACATAACGGCGATCCGCCCGGTCGGAGAGCCATCCCAACGGCCATTGCATCGCGAGACTGCCGGCTTGCAAGGCGAACAGAAGTGCCGCCGCCTGATCCTGGCTCAAGCCGATGCCCACACCGAAGACGGGCGTGATGGCGATGACCGGACCGTTCACCAAGCCGACCACGAAGGCGCCGACCACCGCAGATGGAGCTGTCGCGAACAGCTTCCGAACTTCGATCCGCACACCTTGAGGCGCAGACGGCTCCTTCGTTGTCGTTGCGGCAATCGGCAAGAGCGAGAGCGTGATCAATGCGCTCACCGCCATGAACAATCCGTCCGTGCGGATATTCCCGAAGCCGATCCCAAGCGGGGACAGCATCAGGGCGACCTTGGTGCAGATCATGTAGATCGACAGGATCCGCCCACGATGACTGGATGTGGCGCGGGCGCTGATCCAGCCATCCGTGACCGTGAAGATGCAGGCCAGCGTCACGCCTGTCAGTCCCCGCAGGATGATCCAAGCTGCGGTCGAATGGGCCTGAGTCATCATAAGCACCAGGACGGACACCATGGCCGCAAGGCTGGCGAACGCTCGGATATAGCCCACGTGACGGATGAAGCTCGGGGCCAGGAAACAGCCTGTCGAGAAGCCAAGGCCATAGGCCGCTGCCACCACGCCGATGGAGGCGACGGAGATCCCCTCGGCCTGCATGCGCAGGGGCATGAGCGCCTGAAGCAGGCCATTGCCAGCCTGCAGCAAGGTGGTTGCGGCCGTGATGGTCCAGATGAGAGCGAGGGAGGAGTTCACATTCGATTCGGTGATGCAAAGCGGCAGCCGCACAGATCACCAAGATAGAAAGCAGGCGCCGTCCAAGATCAAGCGTTGATCCAAGCCTTGTCGAAGTTCTTTAGTCGGTCCGGCATGACCGTTCGCTGTGCCGGCATGCCCGGCACAGGGCGTGGAACATCACCGACCCGGACGGTCCTTCTGAAAGCTTGCGAAAAGATAGAAACCGTTGAATCGCACGCCTTCCACGGCAGCTTTCCGGTCGAAGCCGAGGGGAGCCTCCTGGCTCTCAAGCCGCCCGCCGAACTGCCAGTTCGGCTCGGTGACGAATGAAGGAACAGAGCGCTCCTCCGGGACGGCACAGACCAGTCCGTCCGGTTTCGTGCTCCGGAACAGATTATATGAGTACATGTCCTGCTCCTTTGCTCGCGCCACGAATCTCAACCTGCCCCAAAAGAGTGACAGGAGTGTGATATTGCAGCGCAGCAAATGCAGAATTTCCTCTTTTCCCGAAAGCAATGGAAGTGGCGCAAAGGGATAATCCTTTGTTAGGCTCGCTCCGGCCCGCCCGGTTCAACGACAGATGAGGGAGCTTGTCAGCATGATCACTCGAAGCGCGCTTCGGCGAGGGGTCTTCAGCCTCAGCCTACTTGCCAGCCTTCCCCTGTCTGCACCGGTTTTCGCCCAGGCTCTCGCTCCTTCGCCAGAAGCTCCCACCGGGCGAACCTTCAAGTCGTCCGGAACGGCAACGAAGGACATGGTCGCAGCCGCCAATCCCTTGGCCGCGCAAGCGGGCCGCGAAATCTTGGCCGCGGGCGGCAGCGCGGTCGATGCCGCGATCGCCGTTCAACTCGTCCTCAATCTCGTCGAGCCGCAGAGTTCAGGCATCGGCGGTGGTGCTTTCATGGTTTTCTGGGATGGAAAGACCATGACGACGCTCGACGGGCGCGAAACGGCGCCTGCCGCAGCCAAGCCCGAGCGCTTCCTCGGGCCCGACGGCAAGCCGATGAAGTTCTATGATGCCGTGGTCGGCGGCCGTTCAGTTGGCGTTCCGGGCACGCTGCGTCTTCTGGAAACGGCGCACAGGAATTGGGGCAAGCTGTCCTGGCCGCAGGTGATCGAACCGGCGGCTCGCCTGGCCGAGGAGGGCTTTGCGATTTCACCGCGTCTCAACGGCCTTCTCAGCCAAGAGAAGTATCTCCAGAACGACCCGGTGGCCCGCGCCTATTTCTATGAGGCAGACGGGAAGCCGAAATCCGTGGGCACCGTCCTCAAGAATCCGGCCTTCGCCAAGACCCTTCGCACCATCGCCGACAGGGGCGCGGATGCCTTTTATACGGGCGAGATCGCACAGGACATCGTGACGACCGTGACCGGCCACGCCACGAACCCGGGCGACATGACCTTGGACGATCTGAAGGGCTACAAGGTCCAGGAGCGTGACGCCCTGTGCGGGACCTACAGGACCTACCGGATCTGCGGCATGGGCCCGCCGAGTTCCGGCCAGGTCGCGGTGCAGCAGATTCTGGGCATCCTGGAAACGCAGGACATGGCATCGATGAAGCCCGGACCGGACGCGGTCCATTGGATCGCGGAGGCGAGTCGCCTCGCCTATGCGGACCGGGCGCTCTTCCTGGCGGATCCCGCCTTCGTGAACGTGCCGGTCAAGGGTCTCACCGATGCCGGCTACCTCAAGAGCCGTGCGGCGCTGATCGACCCGAACAAGTCCATGGGCAAAGCGAAGCCCGGCGATCCTCCGTTCCAGAAGACCTTCCTGTGGGGCGCGTCGGAGGGCATCGAGTTTGGCACGAGCCACATTTCCATCGTGGACCGCAACGGCAACGCGGTGTCGATGACGACCACGATCGAGGATGGCTTCGGCGCAAGGCTGATGACGAAGAGCGGCTTCCTGCTCAACAACGAACTGACCGACTTCTCCTTCGCCACGATGGAGGACGACAAGCCCATCGCCAACCGCGTCGAGGCGGGCAAGCGTCCCCGCTCCTCCATGGCGCCGACGATCGTGCTCGACGGCAGCGGCAAGCTCTATGCGGTCGTGGGCTCGCCGGGCGGCAGCCTGATCATCAACTATGTGGCTAAGACTCTTGTCGGCATTCTGGACTGGAAACTCGACCCTCAGGTGGCCGCCGATCTTCCCAATGTGGGAAGCCGCAACGGCCCGACCGAACTGGAGGCCGGCACCGAGGCCGAAGGATGGAAGGCCGCACTCGAAGCGAAGGGCCATGAGGTCAAGCTGATCGACCAGAATTCGGGCATCCATGCTATCGTCGTGACACCGGCCGGACTGGTCGGCGGAGCCGACAGCCGCCGCGAAGGCGTTGCCATCGGCAACTGATCTTGCCTGGGCGGCCCTGTTCCGATAGGGCCGCTTGCATCACCACAGAGGATTGCGAGCGTCCATGCGTATCATCGTCGTCGGCAAGGAAGGGCAGGTCGCGCGGGCTCTGGCGGAGCGAGCGCGGGCGCATGGTGCGCAAGCCGTGCTCGTCGGCCGCCCCAAGCTCGATCTTGCCGACCCTTCAGGGATCGAGGACGCGCTGATCGAAACCGGCGGCGACATCATCGTGAATGCCGCCGCCTATACGGCCGTGGACCAGGCGGAATCGGATCCGGAACTGGCGGAGGCCATCAACGGCATCGGTGCGGGCGTCGTCGCAGGCGCCGCCACGGCGATGAACGTGCCGGTCATCCACCTGTCCACCGATTACGTCTTCGATGGCACGGCCGACCGTCCCTACCGCGAAGACGATCCGGTCTCTCCGCTGGGGGTCTACGGGGCTTCAAAACTCCTGGGCGAGGAAGCCGTGGCGTCCGAGGCGGAGAACCATGTCATCCTGCGCACCGCCTGGGTTTACAGCCCCTTCGGCAAGAATTTCGTGAAAACCATGCTGCGCCTCGCCGCCGACCGCGAGGAACTCGGGGTGGTGGGAGATCAGTACGGATCGCCGACAAGCGCCCTCGATATCGCCGACGGAATCTTTGCGGTCAGCCGCAACCTGCTTGAGCGGTCTGAGGAGCAGAACCTGCGCGGTCTTTTTCATATGACGGGAACGGGCTTTGCCAGTTGGGCGGAATTCGCCACGGAGATCTTCGCCCTGTCGTCCCGGTTCGGCGGTCCCTCGGCGAAGGTTCGGTCGATCGCGACGTCGGATTATCCGACGCCAGCCAAACGGCCTGCCAATTCCAGGCTCGACTGCGGCAAGCTGAAGGAGCTTCACGGGGTGGCTCTCCCGCCGTGGCGCTCCTCGCTCGAGCCTTGCGTGAAGCGGCTGATCGAGGAAGCTCGCAAGGAAGTCGCACGCTGAGAGGCGGGATCGGAGAAGGAAATTGTGAAACTTTCCGCGAGAAAAGACGATTGTTCTTTATAAAGAACAATCGTAGGATCGACCCATGTCCTCGCCGCAGCACCCCGATTACCGCCTGGAAACCCGCCTCGTTCACGAGGGTCATCAACGCACGCCCTTCGGCGAAACGTCGGAAGCGCTCTTCCTGACGCAGGGATTCGTCTATGAGAGCGCCGAAAGCGCCGAAAGACGCTTCCTGAACGAGGAGCCCGGCTACAGCTACAGCCGCTATTCCAACCCCACGATCGACGCGTTCGAGCAACGCATCGCCGCCCTCGAAGGAGCCGAGGCGGCCCGTGCGACGGCGAGCGGCATGGCCGCCGTGACGGCCGCCATGGTCGGGCAGGTTCAGGCCGGAGACCACGTGGTGGCGGCCCGTGCCCTCTTCGGCTCCTGCCGCTGGGTCGTGGAGGATTTCCTGCCCCGCTTCGGCGTGGGCTGCACCCTCGTCGATGGCGCGGACCTCAACCAGTGGCGCCAAGCCGTGCGGCCTGAAACGAAGGCCTTCCTGCTCGAGACCCCGACCAATCCGAGCCTCGAGATCATCGATATCGCGGCCGTTGCGGCAATCGCCCATGAGGCGGGCGCCACGCTGACCGTGGACAATGTCTTCGCCACTCCCCTCTTCCAAAAGCCCCTCGCGCTTGGCGCCGATTGCGTCGTCTATTCCGCCACCAAGCACATCGACGGACAGGGGCGATGTCTGGGCGGCGTCATCCTGGCATCCACCGAGTTCATCGAAACCAAAGTGCAGCAGTTCCTGCGCATGACGGGGCCGTCGATCTCGCCTTTCAACGCCTGGGTGCTCCTGAAAGGACTGGAGACGCTCCCGCTTCGCGTCGAGAGGCAGACTGCCACGGCGGGCTATCTTGCCGACGCTCTCTACGACCATCCGAAGCTCGAGCGGCTGACCTATCCCGGGCGGGCCGACCATCCCCAGGCCGCGTTGATCCGACGCCAGATGAACGGTGGCTCGACCATGATCGCCCTCGAGGTGAAGGGAGGCAAGGACGCCGCCTTTCGTTTCCTGAATGCGCTGAAGCTGATCCGGATCTCGAACAATCTAGGCGATGCGAAAAGCCTCGTCACGCATCCAGCAACGACCACTCACCAGCGCTTCACTCCGGAGCAGCGGGCGGAGATGGGGATCCGCGATGGGTTGGTGCGCCTGTCCGTCGGGCTCGAGCACCGGGACGATCTGCTGGCAGATCTCACCGGCGCCCTTGAGTGCGCATGAGTTCGGCTTGTTCCTGACGCGAGGAAGCGGTCTCGCGCCGACCCGAGCGGAGGAGAAGCCAGCCCGCGACCAGCATGGCGGCGCCCCAGATCAGGAACCCTAAGTCCCAGTAGATCCACTGCTCTCGCGGCACGGTTTCGTTGACGTGATGGAGTCCCAGAAGCTGATGGTTGGCGAGGCCCTCGACCAGGTTGAACAGGCCGAAGCCGATCAGGAGGGTGCCGAGGAGCAGCTTGCTCGACCAGCGGATATGGGTGCGTCGGGCGGCCCGCCAGAAAAGGCCCAGGCCGATCGCCACGAACACGTAGGTGAGCGCGTGAAAGAGCCCGTCCCAGAAGGTGTTGATCTTCAGGTTCTCGAGGCTGTCGGGCGGATAGCCGGCAGCCGTGACCAGATGATGCCACTGAAGAAGCTGATGCAGGACGATGCCGTCGAAAAAGCCCCCGAGGCCAAGTCCGAAGAAGATGCCGGCCGAGACCGGAAATCCTCCATCGTCTCGTGAGACTTCTCGATCCATGAGACCTCCAATCGTTCAGCGCGGCTATTGCGGCGGCTGAGAGGGAGCCGGAGCTGTCGGCGCTCTGGTGGTCGTGCCCTGCTGAGCCTGCATCCGATCGAACATGCGCAAGGCCGCATCGACGCAGGACTGGGTCGATTCCCGATTTCCGCAGACGACGCGAAGCTGCGTATCGCCGCTGCGCAGGAAGAAGCGGGCCCCGCGCTCTGACCGTTCATCCCGATCATCGTCATCGTCGTCCCGCATGATCGAACCGCGGCGATCCCTGTCGCGATCCCACCTGTCGCGGCTCTCATGCCAACCTCCGCGGTCGTAATCATCACGATTCCGCGATGTTTCCTGGCTCCACGCACCGGTTGCGAGCAATGTGAGGCCGGCGGCCAGAATGAAAGCGCTTTTCATGTGAATCTCCATTCGGAGACGCTCGAAAGTTCCATGTGAACATCCCTTCGAAGCGCCTTTGCGATTGCACGTCACGGCAATGGGATGAACCGGCTACCGGGCACTTGGTTCCTGGCCTGGAACGTCATGCCCTCACCGGGACATGATCCCATCGATCAAGCGCCTACGACTATCGTCGTAGCATCCGTATGATATTGGAAAGTAAAAGTCTTTACGCGGATCCAGCACTCTCGAAGCTTCATCTGTGCCCACTTGCACGTGCTGCCAAAATGACGCACCATCACTTGAGGAATACGCGTCCGATCACAAGAAAACGCGAGCCTTCACAATAACGAGGGGCGAGGGAGGAAGCTGTGAAGAAAGACAAAATTTCTGCGTCAAAGACTTCGAGTGCATCCAAGCAATCTCGCCGCCGGTTCCTGCAGGTCGCCGGTTTGGGAGCAGCAGCAACGGTCGCGGCTCCCCAGGTCTCCAGAGCCCAGACCGCCACATGGAAGTTCCAATCAACTTGGCCGAACCGGGACATCTTCCATGAATTCTGCAACGACTTCGCCAAACGCGTGAACGACATGTCCGGGGGGCGTCTGAAGATCGACGTTCTCGCCTCCGGGGCCGTCGTTCCCGCCTTCCAGCTGCAGGATGCGGTGCATGCCGGCATTCTCGACGGCGGCCATGGCGTTGCCGCCTACTGGTACGGCAAGAACAAGGCCTTCGCGCTCTTCGGGACCGGCCCCTCTTTCGGCTGGAACGCCAACTCATTCCTCGGCTGGATGAACTATGGCGGCGGCTACGACCTCTACAACGAACTGCAGAACCAGATTCTGAAACTGAACATCGTCGGCTTCCTCTCCGGCCCGATGCCGGCGCAGCCCCTCGGCTGGTTCAAGAGCGAAGTGACATCGGCCGATGCCTTCAAGGGATTGAAGTATCGTACCGTCGGGCTTGCGGCCGATCTCAACCGCCAGCTCGGCGCCGCCGTCACGATCCTCGCGGGCGGCGAAATCGTGCCGGCTCTGGAACGCGGCGTCATCGACGGCGCCGAGTTCAACAACCCATCCTCGGATCTGGTGCTCGGCTTCCCCGACGTCTCGAAGAACCTGATGCTTCAGAGCTATCACCAATCAGGCGAAACCTTCGAACTCATCTTCAACAAGACGAAGTACGATGCGCTTCCGGCCGAGCTGAAAGCCATCATCAAGTATGCGGCCGAGTCGGAATCGGCGGACATGTCCTGGAAGGCTCTCGACCGCTACTCGAAGGATCTCGAAGCCATCCGGGCCCGCGGCGTCAAGGTGGTGAGGACGCCCGACTCGGTGCTGAAGGCGCAGCTCGACGCCTGGAACAAGGTCATCGACGAATTCTCGAAGGATCCGTTCTTCAAGAAGGTCATCGACAGCCAGAAGGCCTGGGTCCAGCGCACCTATGCCTATGAGCGCCTGAACGAACCTTCACGCGACATGGCTTACGACCACTTCTTCAAGACGACCTGAAGAATGGTCCGGGAGCCTGTTCCCGTCTGAAGGACCCTTCTCAAAAACGGGGGCGGCACGATGAATGCCGCCCTCGCGACACGTTCCGAAGGCTCGTGAAAGGGCTTCGATCCATGCGCTTCGTCTATGTCATCGACCGCATCAACACCTTCATCGGCAAGACGGTCGCTTGGTCGATCGTCGCTCTGACCTTCGCCGTCTGCTACGAGGTGTTCTCGCGCTACGTGCTGCGGTCGCCGACCGAGTGGGCGTTCGACGCGAGCTATATGCTCTACGGCTTGCTCTTCATGGTGGCCGGTCCCTACGCCTTGGCCCGCAACAATCATGTGAGAGGCGATTTCCTCTACCGCAACTGGCCGCCGCGGCGGCAGGCGGGATTGGACCTCGTGCTCTATTTCCTGTTCTTCTTTCCCGGAATCCTGGCTCTCATTTATGCCGGCCTGCCGTTCACGCAGATGTCCTGGCTGATGAACGAGCATTCGATGAACTCGCCCAACGGTCCGCCGATCTATCCGTTCAAGGCACTCATTCCCATCGTGGGCGTGCTGATGGCGTTCCAGGGTGTCGCGGAGGTGATCCGCTGCATCGTCTGCCTGCGCCAGGGCGAATGGCCGCCACGGCTTCATGACGTGGAAGAAACCGAAAAGCTCATTCTCGAGCAAGCCGAACAACAAGGCCTTACGAAGGGGACTGTCTGATGCTGGCATCATGGGGGCTCGGGAATCCCGAACTGGGCGTGCTGATGCTCGGCCTGTTCGTGCTCTTCATCATGTTCGGATTTCCCATCGCGTTCACGCTGATGGCCCTGGGCTTCGGCTTCGGCTACTTCGCCATGGGCGACATCGTCTTCGCCCTCGTGGTGCAGCGTGCCTATTCGGTGATGACGAACGATACCCTCGTGGCGATCCCGCTTTTCGTCTTCATGGGCTATATCATTGAGCGAGCGAACATCCTCGATCGCCTGTTCCATTCGATCCAGATCGCCGTCGGCGGGCTTCCCGGTTCGCTGGCCATCGCCACGCTGATAACCTGCGCCATGTTCGCCACCGCGACGGGCATCGTCGGTGCGGTCGTGACCCTTATGGGCCTTCTCGCCTTCCCGGCCATGCTGCGTGCCGGATACGACGTGCGGCTGTCCGCCGGCGTGGTCTGCGCCGGCGGCTGCCTCGGCATTCTCATTCCGCCCAGCGTCATGCTGATCCTCTACGGCGCCACGGCCGGCGTGTCCGTGCCGAAGCTCTATGCCGGCGCCCTCTTCCCGGGTCTCATGCTGGCCGGGCTCTACATGCTCTACGTGCTCATCCGCTGTGCCCTCAATCCGAGCTTGGCACCCAAGCTTCCAGCCGAGCAGCGCAAAGTTCCCCTGGTGAAAGTCTTCTGGTCGCTGGCGACCTCATTCTTCCCATTGGCGCTGCTCATCCTCTCGGTGCTCGGCGCGATCTTCTTCGGCATCGCAACACCGACCGAAGCGGCGGCCGTCGGCGCGCTCGGCAGCCTTCTTCTCGCAGGAGCCTATCGCTCGCTCTCCTTCGGCAAGCTCAAGGAATCGGTGATCCTGACAGCGCGCACATCAGCCATGGTGTGCTGGCTTTTCGTGGGATCCTTCATCTTCTCGTCGATCTTCGCCTTCCTCGGCGGCCATCAGCCGATCGAGGCCTTCGTCACACATCTGAACTTGTCGCCCTTCTGGTTCCTGATCCTGACGCAAGTCATCATCTTCGTGCTCGGCTGGCCGTTGGAATGGACGGGAATCGTCGTGATCTTCGTGCCGATTTTCCTGCCTCTTCTCGACAATTTCGGAATCGATCCGATCTTCTTCGGCATTCTGATCGCTCTCAACATTCAGACATCGTTCCTGTCGCCGCCGGTTGCCATGGCGCCCTTCTACCTGAAGGGCATCGCGCCGCCGCATGTGAGCATCAACGACATCTTCGCAGGCGTCATGCCCTTCCTGTTCCTCGTCATCGTCGCCATGGCGATGTTCTACATCTTCCCGGGGATCGGCCTCTGGCTGCCGCGCTATCTCTACGGCTGAGATCTAAAAGCCGCCCGTTTCTCCGGGGCTTCGCCATGAAGCGGTCGGTTGACCGGCGGAACCCTCACTTCGCCTCCACGTTGGCCTCCTGTCCATGCTGCAAAGGAGACCGCCATGAAGTGCCAGTTCTGCCATCAGGAGATCGAGAATCCTTGCCATAATGCTCAGGAAATGCAGCAGCGTGCGGCAAGCCATGTGGAGCGTTGCGAACATGCGCTCCAGGACCAGCAGGGCATGGGAGCCGGCTCGCACCGCAGCGACATTCAGAGCAAGGGGTAGGCCTATGGCCGGCAAGCCTGACGACCACGCCCAAGGCTTGGCTGAGCGGAGCGTGAACACCAGCATCGTGCCTCCGACGTCGGAAAACTCAGGTCATCGGCCTCGGGATGAAGGTTCTGCCAGCGAGCGCCGCGCGAACAGGAACGAGCAGCGCGAGGGGATGGAGAGAACTGATCCCAAGAGCCACAAGCAAACACCGCATGAAGCCTGAAGGAGTGTGCCCATGGCCCGCAAAGCCCGTATGAGACCGTCCTGGAAGAAGGCGAAAGGCCGGAAGCAGAAAACATCGGGTTCCCGCGCCGAGCGGGTGACGCAGCGAAGCTGACCCCCTCACGAGTTCTTTTTGACGGCCCGCTTCGCGGGCCGTTTCTTTTTGTTTCATCCCCCAACGGAAGCAGACGGAATACGTGTAAGACGGCCGTCCCATTTAGAAATTATATTACGTTGTCATCCATAATTTACATGGAATATGTGTTGTGATTTTTCACACATCGGACATTGTGCTCGCGGTTGTAGTAAAACGAAAGAAAGCAACCAGGGAATACTTTCCGGAGGACCGCTATGACAGCTTCTTCACTGAGCTTCAAACTTGCTGTTTTGTTCGTCATCGCCGGCATGGCGATGGGGATCGGGATGGCGGCATCGCAAGACCATTCGATCATGCCCGCCCATGCGCATCTCAATCTGCTCGGATGGGTATCCCTGTTTCTCTTCGGCATTTACTACGAGCGTCGTCCGGCTCTCGACACGAGTCGCTTGGCCCTGATCCAGGTCATCGTCTGGTCGATCGGCACCGTCGTCCTGACCGTCGCCGTGGCTGCCCTTCATCTCGGCTACGCGGCATTCGACCCGGTCGCCGCGGTCGCCTCACTGATCGTTCTGGCGGCGATGTTGCTGTTTGCTTATTTCGTATTCAGGCCGGCCCGTAACATCGCTGCGTCGCCGACTGCTCGCCTGACGCCCGCCGAGTGAGAGCATACCGTCGGGGCGGCACCTGCCGCCCCAAAGCCACTGGGCGGACGCCAAGACCCTCTTGTATCCGAGGAACCTTCCGCTCGTTCGGGCGGCGTTGGATCAGCCGCGCCCAGAAAAGCAAAAGCCTCGCACGAGGCGAGGCCGGCCTATCGAACCTTTGGCGCTCCCTAGGGGACTCGAACCCCTGTTTTCGCCGTGAGAGGGCGACGTCCTAGACCGCTAGACGAAGGGAGCTAGCAAGGTGGAGGCCGCTCGTATAACCACCCTTCCGAATCCCTTCAAGCCCTTTTGCTGAAAAAAGCGAACGGCCCAGGTTAAATGAGGATGCGGTGAACGACGCGACGCGACAGGAATGGCTTTTGGAAGACGGCACGGCGGCGGACCGGCTGGATCGGGTCTTGGCACGCCTGCAGGCTGATCTGTCGCGAAGCCGCCTGCAGGCGCTCATCCGCGAGGGTCAGGTTGCCGTCGATGACGTGCCGGTGCTCGATCCGAACCGGAAGGTTGCAGGCGGCGTCCGGATCACGCTTGTCGTACCCCCGCCCGTCCCGGCAGAACCCGCCGGCGAAGCGATCGATCTCACCGTCGTCTACGAGGATGACGACGTGATCGTCATCGACAAGCCGCCCGGGCTCGTCGTCCATCCGGCGGCCGGGCACGATTCCGGCACCCTGGTGAACGCCCTCATCGCCCATTGCGGAGAGAGTCTCTCGGGGATCGGCGGCGTGAAGCGGCCGGGCATCGTCCACCGCCTCGACAAGGACACGTCGGGCCTGCTGGTGGTGGCCAAGAACGACCTTGCCCACCAAGCTCTCGCGGCGCAATTCGCCGACCACGGCCGGACCGGGCCGTTGGAGCGCGCCTATCTGGCGATCCTCTGGGGTGTGCCCGAGCGGCGGCGAGGGACCGTGGAGGCGGCGCTCGCCCGCAGCACCCACAACCGTGAGAAGATCGTCGTGGTGGGCGAGGATCGGGGCCGCTACGCCATCACCCATTACGAGGTCCTGGAAGGCCTGCCTCCCGCCCAGCCTCTCGCGAGCCTGGTCCGGTGCGAGCTGGAGACGGGGCGCACGCACCAGATCCGGGTCCATATGGCCCATCTCGGCCATCCGCTCCTAGGCGATGCGACCTACGGCTCCGGCTTCAAGACCAAGGCGAACCGCCTCTCGGAGCCTTCCAAGGAGGCGTTGAGGGCTCTGAACCGGCAGGCCCTGCATGCCGCCATCCTCGGGTTCGAGCATCCGCGCAACGGAGAATTCCTGCGTTTCGAGAGCCCCCTCCCCCAGGATATGGCAGGGCTTCTTGAGGCTTTGCGGGCTGAAATTTAGCGTCAATCGGTCGCAAAAAGAGGTCACGCTGGCACCCTTGCGACTCTGGAGCGTTCACCACGTCTTGAAGCCTGATGCCTCTATTCGGACACGGTCGAACCGCTTATATAGGGGGATAGGGCGGCCGGCCTCGGAGGGGGGCCGCCCCAGGCTTGCCTCGTGGTGAGGGAGCCAAAGGAGGAGAAGATATGGCTACAGCGCTTCCAGTGCTTGCCAATGAAGGGGGCCTTTCGCGCTATCTCGACGAGATCCGTCGCTTCCCCATGCTCGAGCCGCATGAGGAGTACATGCTCGCCAAACGCTGGCGCGAGCATGGAGATCGCGAAGCGGCCCATAAGCTCGTGACATCCCACCTGCGCCTGGTCGCCAAGATCGCCATGGGCTATCGCGGCTACGGCCTGCCGATTAGCGAGGTGGTATCCGAAGGCAATGTCGGCCTGATGCAGGCTGTCAAACGCTTCGAGCCCGACAAGGGCTTCCGCCTCGCTACATATGCCATGTGGTGGATCAAGGCGGCGATTCAAGAATACATCCTGCGGTCCTGGTCCCTCGTGAAGATGGGCACCACTGCGAACCAGAAGAAGCTGTTCTTCAACCTTCGCAAGGCCAAGGGCCGCATCTCCGCCTTCGAGGAAGGCGACCTTCGCCCCGATCAGGTCAAGCAGATCGCGACCCAGCTCGGCGTCACCGAGCAGGACGTGGTGGACATGAACCGCCGCCTCGGCGGCGACGCGTCCCTCAATGCGCCCCTGCGCGACGAAGGCGAAGGCGGCGGCGAATGGCAGGATTGGCTCGTCGACAGCAGCCAAAGCCAGGAGCAGGTGCTCGTCGAGGAGGAGGAAGGCCAGAACCGGCTGGCCGCCCTGCGCTCCGCCCTCTCGGTGCTCAACCCGCGCGAGCGCCGCATCTTCGAGGCGCGCCGCCTGTCGGACGATCCGATCACCCTCGAGGAGCTCTCCGCCGAATTCGGCGTGTCCCGCGAGCGCGTCCGCCAGATCGAGGTGCGGGCTTTCGAGAAGGTGCAGGAAGCGGTCAAGAAGAACCTGACCCAGATCGAGACCTCGTCGGCCGAGGCCTAAAATCGACCAAGGATGAAATCAGAAAAAGGCCGCGCATCGAGCGCGGCTTTTTTGTTGTCAGGTTTGCCCTGTCCTTACTGCCACTGATTGAAGGCATCGTTCAGGATCTGGCTGCCGGAGCCGCCCTTCTCGAAGCTCAGGATCGCCCGCTGACCGGACACCATCCGCACCGGCAGATCGATCCAGTTGCGGCGCACGAACAGCTGGGTGTTGCGCGCCACGTCCACCTGCAGGTTTGAGAGGCCTATGAGGAACAGGTTCTCGCGCACCGGCACCGGAAGCCCGGCAACCGGGGTTCCGCGGGCGGCTTCCTCATCCTTGAACTGCAACAATCCGACGTCCCGGATGACGCGGTTCGTATCGCCCTCGCGGGTGGTGAAGGTGAGTTCGACCGTGTGCGAAGCGGGCAGCGTCGCGTCGAGGTTGCGCCGGAGCACCATGCGCATCGTCAACCCCGCATCGGGCACCTCGATCAAGGCGCTGACCGCTTTCTCGAGTGGTTGCCCCTGACCGGGATTCACGTCCTCGAGACGCCACGTCACGCGTCCGACCTGCGCCTTGGGTGTCTGCGGATTGGCCGGATCCTCCTCGTAGAAGACCGCGCGCTGCACCACGCCCGTCTCCTGACGCGGGGCCGGAGCAGGAGCTGTCGTGGGAGGAGCCTGTCCGCCGACCCGCTCGTTGATCTTGGAATCGGCCGGAGCCGGCTGCGGCGCCTGCGCGACGGGGGTTTCCGGCGCAAGATCCTCGGGCTTGTCGCGCCACAGGAAGGCGAAGGCCGCGATGGCCGCGATCACGAGCGCGAGCACCGAGCCGAAGATGATCGTCCGGGTCCGCCCCTTGCCTTGCATGGCCGGATGAGGACGGCTGTCGATCTTCGGCCGCGCCACCGCCGGCTCCGCATAGGAGTCCTCGGCCTCGTCCTCGGCGGCAGCATGGGGCGCAGGAGCGCGTAGGCCATGGACCGAACCTGTGCTCCGAGGTCCCTCGGACACAAGTTGATCGCCGGCGGGCGTAGGCGCCATGGCATCGACCCCGGCGGATGGCACGACATAGTCCGCCTCGACCCGCTCGATGGCCTCGTCGAGGGAGCGGCCCTCCTGCTGAATCTCCGCTTCCGTCAGGGGCGGGTTGAGCGAACGCAGCTGAGCGATCAGAGCCGTGCGGGCACGCTCGTAGACGGCGTGCCGCTTGTCGGGCGTCTGCTCGGGCAAGCCTTCGACGGCTCGTGCGATGAGAGGGTAATAATCTGCCATTTCTCTTTGGGAATGACCCGCCGCGGCTCCGTCGTCAACCCTCAAAGGGGTTCTTCATGAGGATTGTGTCGTCACGCTCCGGCGAGGTGGAGAGCACGGCAACGGGCGCTCCGATCAATTCCTCGACGCGGCGGACATACTTGATCGCCTGTGCCGGCAGGTCAGCCCAGGAGCGCGCTCCTGCGGTCGAACCGCTCCAGCCTTCGATCTCCTCGTAGATCGGCTCGACCCGCGCCTGAGCGCCCTGGCTCGCAGGGAAGTAGTCGATGGTCTCGCCATCGAGCCTGTAGCCGACGCCGATCTTGATCGTCTCGAACCCGTCGAGGATGTCGAGCTTGGTGAGCGCGATGCCGTCGATGCCGGAGGTGCGCACCGTCTGGCGCACCAGCGTCGCATCGAACCAGCCGCAGCGGCGCTTGCGGCCCGTCACCACGCCGAATTCCTTGCCCTTCTGGCCGATCAGCTCGCCGGTCTCGTCGAAGAGCTCGGTCGGGAACGGCCCCTCGCCCACCCGGGTCGTGTAGGCCTTGGCAATGCCGAGCACGTAGCCGACGCCGCCCGGGCCGAGGCCCGATCCGGTCGCCGCCTGGCCGGCCACCGTGTTGGAGGATGTGACGAAGGGATAGGTGCCGTGATCCACATCGAGCAGCGCGCCCTGCGCACCCTCGAACAGGATCCGCTTGCCGGCCCGGCGCTCCTCGTCGAGCAGGCGCCACACGGCATCCATGTAGGGCAGCACCTTCGGGGCGACGGAGGCCAGCTCCTCGTAGATCGCGTCTGCACCGAATTCGTCGAGGCCGAAACCGCGGCGAAGCGCATTGTGATGGGAGAGCAGCCGCTCGATCTTCTCCGGGAGTGCCGAGAGGTCGGCGAGGTCCATGAGGCGGATGGCGCGACGGCCGACCTTGTCCTCGTAGGCCGGGCCGATGCCCCGCTTGGTGGTGCCGATCTTCGTGCCGGCGCTGCCGCTCTCGCGCAGCGCATCGAGTTCGCGATGGATGGACAGGATCAGCGTGGCGTTCTCGGCCACGCGCAGGTTCTCGCGGGTGATCGAGACCCCCTGCTCGGCGAGGCGCTCCACCTCGCCGGCGAGAGCATGTGGATCGAGCACGACGCCGTTGCCGATGACGGAGAGCTTGTTCGGGCGCACGACGCCGGAGGGCAGCAGCGAGAGCTTGTAGACCTTGTCGCCGATCACGAGGGTATGGCCGGCATTGTGACCGCCCTGGAACCGCACGACCACGTCCGCCTGTTCGGACAACCAGTCGACGATCTTGCCCTTGCCTTCGTCGCCCCACTGGGCGCCCACGACAACCACGTTCGCCATCGCTCAAGCCTCACATAAAAAAACCCCGGCGCAAGGCCAGGGTTGGGTCAAAAACCTTGCAAACCCTCATGGTGGATCGCGCGCCTCAGGTCAAGGCGGAATGAGCCCTGATCCCGCGATGATATGGGCGTTGAAGGGCGGGAATATGTTTTTGCACGATAATGGGTGCGGAAGGGGTCGAGCACGTTCTGAAAGGTCGGCCTCGTCTCGTTGTCCCCTCCCCAGATGAGCTCCTATCCCTGTCACCTTCTCGGCCGTCATCACCGGGCTTGTCCCTGTGGTCCCGATGCTGTGAGGCGCTGAGCCCTTCCGATCGGGATGGCCGGGACGAGCCCGGCCATGACGGGTGCGGATGCTGATTTCGTCTGATGGAGTGATGTCAAAGAGCCCGCCCTTGGAGCCAGCACCTTGGGGCCCGGAGCTTGTGGCTCCGAGCCTTGCGGTGAGATCGAGGGTGGCGCGAGAGGCAGCCCGGCTCGATTGCGATGGAAGATGGAAGAGCCGGACGGCCTTCTCGCGCACGGTTTCTTTAGGCGTTCAGGAGAGGCAGGCTCAGGCGACCGCCGCCGGCGTGGTCCGTCTCGTGCGACGGGGGCCTGCGACCGGTCCCGACCACCCACCCGGGCATCCTGGGCCTC